>NZ_JBIAZG010000001.1:214872-390816 GCF_042898885.1 Micromonospora sp. NPDC000316 | reverse complement strand
TGACGCGAGTCGCCCGTGAGGTGGGCACCGAGGGCAAGCTGGGCGGTCAGGCGCAGGTCAAGGGCGTCAGCGGTACGTGGCGGGACCTGACCGACAACGTGAACTCGATGGCGTCGAACCTGACCAGTCAGGTCCGCAACATCGCCTCGGTGACCACTGCCGTGGCGAAGGGCGACCTGTCGCAGAAGATCACGGTGGACGCGCAGGGCGAGATCCTGGAGCTGAAGTCCACTGTCAACACGATGGTGGACCAGCTCTCGTCGTTCGCCGACGAGGTGACCCGGGTGGCCCGCGAGGTGGGCATCGAGGGCAAGCTCGGCGGCCAGGCGCAGGTCAAGGGCGTCTCCGGCACCTGGCGCGACCTCACCGAGAACGTCAACCAGCTCGCCTCGACGCTCACCACCCAGTTGCGGGCCATCGCCCAGGTTTCCACGTCGGTGACCCGGGGTGACCTGACCCAGCGGATCGCGGTCAAGGCGCAGGGCGAGGTCGCCGAGCTGAAGGACAACATCAACCAGATGATCGTCACCCTCCGGGAGACGACGAAGAAGAACGCCGAGCAGGGCTGGCTGGACTCCAACCTGGCCCGGATCGGTGGCCTGTTGCAGGGCCAGCGGGACCTGGGCGAGGTCTGCCGCATGATCATGACGGAGGTGACGCCGCTCGTCGACGCCCAGCTCGGCGCCTTCTTCCTGGCCGACGAGACCGACGGCAGCGTGCGGCTGCGGCTGACCTCGTCCTACGGGTACGTGGCGCGCGGGCACGACGTCACATTCGGCCCGGGTGAGGGGCTGGTCGGCCAGACCGCGCTGTCCCGCCGGACGATCCGTGTCAGCGCCTCCCCGAACAGCCGACTCACCCTGCGCTCGGGCCTGGCCGAGACGCCCCCGTCCGACCTGGTGGTGCTCCCCGTGCTCTTCGAGGGGGAGCTGCTCGGGGTGATCGAGTTCGCGAGTGTGGCGGCCTTCTCCGATCTACACCTGTCGTTCCTGGAGCGGCTCGTGCTCACCATCGGCATCGCGGTCAACACCATCCAGGCCAACAGGCGGACGGAGGAACTGCTGGCCCAGTCGCAGCGGCTCGCGCACGAGCTGCAGGAGCAGTCCGCGGAGTTGCAGCGCACAAACGCCGAGTTGGAGGAGAAGGCCACCCTGCTCTCCGAGCAGAAGGGCAACATCGAGACGAAGAACCGGGAGATCGAGCTGGCCCGGCTCGGCCTGGAGGAGAAGGCGCAGCAGCTCACCCGGGCATCGGCGTACAAGTCGGAGTTCCTGGCCAACATGAGCCACGAGCTGCGTACGCCGTTGAACTCGTTGCTGCTGCTGGCGCGACTGCTGGCGGAGAACTCGGAGCAGAACCTCAACCCGAAGCAGATCGAGTTCGCGCGGACGATCCACAGTGCCGGCTCGGACCTGCTCTCGTTGATCGACGACATCCTGGACCTGTCCAAGATCGAGGCGGGGCGGATGGACGTCGAGCCGACCGAGATCCGGTTCGCCGAGATCCGCGGCTACGTCGAGCAGGCGTTCGCGCCGCAGGCCGAGGAGAAGAACCTGGACTTCCAGGTACGCGTGAGCAAGGATCTGCCGCCGGCGCTTGTCACCGACGCGCAGCGGTTGCAGCAGATCCTGCGCAACCTGCTCTCCAACGCTGTGAAGTTCACCGACAACGGCGCGGTGACGCTGCGGATCGCGCCGGCTGCGGAGAACGCGGTCTTCGACGTGCCGGCGTTGACAAACGCCCAGCAGGTGATCGCGTTCACCGTGATCGACACCGGGATTGGCATCTCCGACGACAAGCTGTCGATCATCTTCGAGGCGTTCCAGCAGGCGGATGGCACGACCAGCCGCCGCTACGGCGGCACCGGTCTGGGGCTGTCGATCAGCCGCGACCTGGCCCGGCTGATCGGTGGCGCCATCACCGTGTCGTCGGCGCCCGGGCAGGGCTCGACGTTCACCCTGTTCGTGCCGCAGGTGCTGGCTCCGGACGCGGTGGTCGCGCCCCTGTCGCCGTCGCCGCAGCGCGCCGGCCTGCCGTCGTCGCTGCTGATGCCGCCGCTGGAGCTGCTGCCGGAGCGGCCGGAGGCGCCGGCCACCCGCCAGTTGGACGGCGCCACGGTGCTGATCGTCGACGACGACGTCCGCAATGTCTTCGCCCTGACCAGCGCGTTGGAGCTGCACGGCATGACCGTGCTGTACTCGGACAACGGGGCGGACGGCGTCCGCCTGCTGGCCGAGCACCCGGAGGTGGACATTGTGCTGATGGACGCCATGATGCCGGACCAGGACGGGTACGAGACGACCCGGCAGATCCGCCGTAACCACCGGTTCGCCGACCTGCCCGTCGTCTTCCTGACCGCGAAGGCGATGCCGGGTGACCGGGAGTCGGCGCTCGCGGCCGGGGGCAGTGACTACATCACCAAGCCGGTCGATCTGGACGATTTGATTGAATTGATGTCGTCCTGGATCAGTGGCAGCCGAAGCAAGGAGATCTCGTGACCCAGATCGCCAAGGCGCTGCTCGTGGACGACCGGCGGGAGAACCTGATGGCCCTGGAGGCGATCCTCCAGGGCCTGTCGGTGCAGTCGGTGGCGGTGGAGAGCGGCGAGGCGGCTCTCAAGCAGTTGTTGGTGGACGACTTCGCGGTGATCCTGTTGGACGCGCAGATGCCGGACATGGACGGCTTCGAGACGGCAAGCCACATCAAGCGCCGCGAGCGGACCCGGCATGTGCCGATCATCTTCCTCACCGCCGCCGACCGGGACGCCCAACTCGCCCTGCGCGGCTATCAGGTGGGGGCGGTGGACTACCTGACCAAGCCGTTCGACCCGTGGGTGTTGCGGGCGAAGGTGTCGGTCTTCGTCGAGTTGTGGGTGAAGACCCGGCAGTTGGCCGCCCAGTCGGACCTGGTCCGGGAACGCGACACGCAGTGGCGGCGGCTCACCGACGCGGTCGACGAGGCGACGACCCTGCTCCGCTCCGACGACCCGTTCGGCCGGGAGCGGGCTGTGGAGATGCTCGAGCAGGCCCGCTGGGGCAACACCGCCTGACGGGGTCCCGCTCAGCCCTCGCCGGGGCGCAGGTGGCCGGTGGCGGCTCGGCGTGCCCGCCAGCGCTCACCCAGCGAGTCGATCTCCTCCTGCACGAAGACGAAGAAGTCGCGCATCTCGGCGACCCGTTCACCGGCAGGGGTCTGCGGGCCGTTGAGGGCGTCCACTCCGGCGTCGGCGGCGTCGATGAAGGTCTTGTAGAGCGCGGTCTTGGTGACTGTCGCCTCGTACCAGGGATTGTCCGGCATCCGGTAGCGGTCCCGGCGGGACCGGGGGACCGGCTCGCGGATCAGCATGCCGAACTGGGTGAGGTAGCGGACCGCGCCGCTGACCGCCGCGGCACTCACCCCGAGCCGCTCGCCGATCTCGGCTGCCGTCGGCGGGTCGTCCGCGCTCATCACCGTGAACAGCACCCGCGCGGCCATCCGGGGAAAGCCGACCTCGGCGAAGGTCAACGCCATCCGCTCGACGAAGAGATGCACCGGGTCGTGGCTGTCGGCGGTTGACATGCGATTCCTTCCTGCCCGTTCGCTGGGACCTGATGGTGCATCGGCCATCACAGTCTTCACAACTTTGTGAAGCGAGTGTAATTTCTGATGAATGGAAACTCCCATCGATGTGTCCGGTCTGGTCAAGACCTTCGGCCGGACGCGGGCACTCGACGGTCTCAACCTGACCGTCCGCGCCGGTGAGGTGCACGGCTTCCTCGGCCCGAACGGCGCCGGCAAGTCGACAACCATCCGCGCGCTGCTCGGCCTGCTGCGGACGGACGCGGGGGCCGTCCGACTGCTGGGTGGCGACCCGTGGCGCGACGCGGTGGCCCTGCACCGTCGGCTGGCGTACGTGCCGGGTGACGTGACCCTCTGGCCCAACCTCTCCGGTGGCGAGGTCATCGACCTGCTCGGCCGGATGCGCGGCGGCCTCGACCCGGCCCGCCGCGCCGAGTTGCTCGACTCGTTCGACCTGGACCCCCGCAAGAAGGGCCGGGCGTACTCCAAGGGCAACCGGCAGAAGGTCGGGCTGGTGGCCGCGCTCGCGTCGGACGTCGAACTGCTCATCCTGGACGAGCCGACCTCCGGCCTGGACCCGCTCATGGAGGAGGTCTTCCAGCAGTGGGTCCGCCGGGCGAAGGCCGACGGCCGCACCGTGCTGCTCTCCAGCCACATCCTCGCCGAGGTCGAGGCGCTCTGCGACCGCGTGACGATCATTCGTAACGGACGGGACGTGGAGGCCGGCACCCTGAGCGAGCTGCGCCACCTGCGACGGACCTCGATCGAGGCCGAGCTGACCGGCCCTGTGGACGGGCTGGGCCAGCTCACCGGCGTGCACGACCTGCGGGTGGACGGAAACCGGGTGCGCTTCGACGTGGAGAACGCCGCACTTGACGTCGCGCTGCGTCGGCTCACCGAGATCGGCGTACGCAGCCTGGTCAGCCAGCCGCCGACGCTTGAGGAGTTGTTCCTGCGGCACTACCAGGCCGAGTCGGTGCGGTCGTGAGCGCGTTCACCGGCACTCGTCACCTGGTGCGGCTGATCCTGCGCCGCGACAGGGTCGTCCTGCCGATCTGGGTTCTCCTGCTGGCGATACTGCCGGCCAGCTACGCCAGCGCGTACCTCGAGCTGTACCCGACTGCCGCCGAGCGGGCCGCCTACCTGGCCGATACGGCGAGCAACCCGTCGATCGTCGCCCTGCTCGGCCCGGTGTACGGCGACAGCGCCGGCGCGCTCACGGTCCAGCGGGCCGGCCTTCAGGCGCTTCTCGCCGCGCTTGCCAGCGTGCTCATGGTGGTGCGGCATACCCGCGCCGAGGAGGAGGCCGGCCGGCGGGAACTGCTCGGCGCCACGGTGCTGGGCCGGTACGCCGGCCTGACCGCGGCACTGCTTGTGACGTACTCCGCAGATGTACTGCTCGGTCTGCTCGTCGCAGGCGGTCTGGCGGCCGTGGGCCTGCCCGGCGCGGGTTCGCTGCTCTTCGGCGCCGGGGTGGCTCTCACCGGCATCGTGTTCGCCACCGTCGGTGGGCTTGCCGCGCAGCTCACCGCGAGTGCGGGCGGGGCGCGCGGCATCGGCCTGGGTGTGCTCGGGTTGGCCTTCGTGCTCCGGCTCGGCGGCGACGCCGGAGGGTCCGGTGGCGTGGGAGGCGACGCGGAGTGGCTGAGCTGGCTCTCCCCGCTGGGCTGGACGGCCCGTGGCCGCGCGTACGCCGGTGACCACTGGTGGGTGTTGCTGCTGCCGGTGCTGTTCAGTGTGGCGGTCGCGCTCGCGGCGTACCCGGTCTCGGTGCGCCGGGATGTCGGCGCGGGCGTCTTCCCGCCCCGGCTCGGCCCGGCGACCGGCGGCGCGGGGCTGGCCGGCCCGGTCGGCCTGGCCTGGCGGCTGCACAGGGGTCAACTGCTCGGCTGGAGCGTCGGCTTCGGGCTGCTCGGCCTGGTGCTGGGCGGCGCGGCGAACGCGGCCGGCGACGCGGTGCAGGGCAACGAGCAGTTCGCTGAGATCCTGGCCCGCCTGGGTGGCAGCTCGGCGCTCGCCGAGGCGTACCTCGGTGGGACGTTGAGCCTGACCGGGTTGGCCGCCGCCGGCTACGGCATCCAGGCGGCGCTGCGGGCGCGCTCGGAGGAGACCGCCGGGCGGGCCGAACCGCTGCTCGCCACGGCGGTGAGCCGGACCCGCTGGCTGGCGGCGCACCTGCTCTTCGCGCTGCTCGGCCCGGCGGTGGTGCTGGCCGTGGCCGGGCTCACGATCGGGCTGACCTACGGCCTGAGCGTGGGCGATGTCGGTGGCGAGCTGCCCCGGATGCTCGGTGCCGGTCTGGCCCAGGTGCCGGCGGCCTGGGTGCTGGCCGGGTCGGCGGCGCTGCTGGTGGGCTGGTTGCCGCAGTTCTCGTCGGCGGCCTGGGTGCTGCTCGCCGGCTGCCTGCTGCTCGGTCAGCTCGGCGCGGTGCTGAAGCTGGACCAGTGGGCGCTGGACATCTCCCCGTTCACGCACACCCCCCAGGTGCTCGGCCCCACCTGGTCCGCCGTCCCGCTGGCTGCCCTGACGGCCGTCGCGGCAGCGCTGCTGACCCTGGCCCTGAAAACCTTCCAAACCCGGAACATCCCCACCCCCTGAGACGCCCTGGGGGGCAGGGCGGGTGTTAGCCGGCGGGTTGGTCGTTGCGGATCATCAGGGCGCTGCGCAGGCCGGTGATGTCCAGGACGCGGATCAGGAAGTCACCGACGTGGGTGAGCATCAGCAGGCTCTGCGCGTGGCTGGCCTTGCGGCTGAGCACGACAAGGGTGCCCAGGCCCTGCGAGTCGCAGAAGGTGACGCCCTCAAGGTCGAGCACGATCCGGGGAGGCGGGTCGGCGAGGACCTCGTTTACCACTGTCGAGAGCTGGGAGGCCGTGAGCATGTCGATCTCACCGGCCAGGCGCAGCACTGCTTCGTCGCCTGTCCGGTGAAGCGTGATCGAAAGCTCGGCACGATCCACTCGGTCAGCCTAGCGCGATCCGGCCGCCCTGGCCTGTCGAGAGCCACGCATCGGCCACCATGTCAGCTCCGGACCGCCCTCTGCCAGCCTCGCGTTCGTGCTGCTGGCGAGCGCCCGGAGTGGGTGAGCCTGGTAACCACGTCCCGGGGTGGCTGCGGATTGGCGGGCCGGCGCTGACACAATGGCCGCATCGTGACCGACACCGTTTCCGCCGGATCTGGCCGTTACCCGGCCGACGCGCCGGCCTCCGAGGCCCTGTTCCACCGCGCTCGCGCCATCGTGCCGGGCGGGGTGAACTCACCCGTGCGCGCCTTCCAGGCGGTCGGCGGCACACCGCGCTTCATGGTCCGTGGCGAAGGCCCGTGGCTGTACGACGCCGACGGCCGCCGCTACGTCGACCTGGTCTGCTCGTGGGGTCCGCTGATCCTCGGGCACGCCCACCCGGAGGTGGTGGACGCCGTGCAGGCCGCCGCCGCCCGGGGCACCAGCTTCGGCACCCCCACCCCCGGCGAGGTGGAGTTGGCCGCCGAGATCGTCGACCGGACGCCTGTGGAGCAGGTACGCCTTGTCAACTCGGGCACCGAGGCCACGATGTCGGCGATCCGGCTGGCCCGCGGCTTCACCGGGCGCTCCAAGATCGTCAAGTTCGCCGGCTGCTACCACGGTCACGTCGACGCGCTGCTCGCCGCCGCCGGGTCCGGCGTGGCGACCCTCGGCCTGCCCGACTCGCCAGGTGTCACAGGCGCGGCGGCAAGCGAGACGATAGTTCTTCCGTACAACGACGTCCGGGCCGTCGAAGAGGTCTTCGCTGCCGAGGGCCAGCACATCGCCGCGGTGATCACCGAGGCCGCGGCCGGCAACATGGGCGTGGTGGCCCCCCGCGACGGCTTCAACTCCCAGCTCGCGCGGATCGCGCACGCGCACGGCGCACTGCTCGTCGTGGACGAGGTGATGACCGGGTTCCGGGTCTCCCGCGCCGGCTGGCACGGGCTCGACCCCTCCGACGCCGACCTGTGGACGTACGGCAAGGTCATGGGTGGTGGCCTGCCCGCCGCGGCGTTCGGCGGACGCACGGAGATCATGGCGCGGCTGGCCCCGGCCGGCCCGGTCTACCAGGCGGGCACGCTCTCCGGTAACCCGCTGGCCTGCGCCGCCGGCCTGGCCACGTTGCGGCTGGCCGACGACGCGCTCTACCGCAAACTCGACGACACGGCCGCCGTCGTGGGCAAGCTCGCGTCCGACGCGCTGGCCGCCGCAGGGGTTCTGCACCGCCTGTCGTACGCGGGCAGCATGTTCTCGATCTTCTTCACCGATGCCGATGTCGTCGACTACGACAGTGCCCGCACCCAGCAGGTGCCGGCGTTCAGGGCGTTCTTCCACGCGATGCTCGCCGCCGGCGTCTACCTGCCGCCGAGCGCGTTCGAGTCCTGGTTCGTGTCGGCGGCGATCGACGACGCCGCTCTGGAGCACATCGCCGCCGCGCTGCCGACGGCGGCGAACGCGGCAGCAGCGGCTGGGGGTTGACGTGCGGGCGAGAAGTCAGCGGGTCCTGCGAACCCCGCAGTCGCGAACGGAGGTTGCGCGGTGAGCAAGACTGTGGTCCACGTGCTTCGGCATGGTGAGGTGCACAACCCCGACCAGATCCTCTACGGCCGGCTGCCCGGTTTCCGCCTCTCCGAGCTGGGTGTGCAGATGGCCAAGGCCGCCGCGCAGGGGCTTGCCGAGCGGGAGGTCGTGCACGTGGTGGCCAGCCCGCTGGAGCGCGCACAGCAGACCGCCGAGCCGATCGCCGCCCAGTTCGGGCTGCCGGTCGGTGTGGACGAGCGGCTGATCGAGAGCGCCAACTGGTTCGAGGGCAAGAAGGTGTCGCCGGGTGACGGGTCGTTCCGTGACCCGCGTAACTGGTGGGTGCTGCGTGACCCGGTCACCCCGTCGTGGGGTGAGGCGTACCGGGTGATCGCCGAGCGGATGTTCGCCGCCGTGCACGCCGCACGTGTCGCCGCCGAGGGGCGCGAGGCGGTGCTGGTCTCGCACCAGCTCCCGATCTGGACGCTGCGCCGCTATGTCGAGCGCAAGCGGCTCTGGCACGACCCGCGCAAGCGGCAGTGTGGGCTGGCGAGCCTGACCACGTTCCACTTCGACGGCGCGAAGGTCGTGGGCATCGGCTACAGCGAGCCGGCCGCGCACCTGATCGCTCTCTCCGCGACAGCCCGGACGGCCAAGGGGGCCTGATGAACGCCCGGAGGTGGACCGCAGGTCTGCTCGCCGCCGTCGCGACTGTGGCGCTGGCCGGCTGCACGTCGTCGCAGGGGCGTGAGAAGACCTGCACGACCACCGCCGAGGGGATCATCGAGTGTGCCCCCGATCAGCGGTCGGCGCCGCCGAAGCTGGCCGGTGAGCTGCTCACCGGCGGCACGTACGACGTCAGCCAGGCCCGCGGCCAGGTCGTGGTGGTCAACTTCTGGGGCTCCTGGTGTGCGCCGTGCCGTGCCGAGGCCGACGACCTTGAGGCCGTCTACCAGGCGACCAAGGGCTCCGGGGTGGAGTTCCTCGGCATCAACGTCCAGGACCAGCGGGACAAGGCCAAGGCGTTCGAGGAGGGCCGGGTCACCTATCCGAGCCTGTTCGACCCGGCCAGCCGGCTGGCGCTCGACCTGGACATCCCGCCGAACACCGTCCCGGCGACTGTGGTGCTCGACCGGGAGGGCCGGGTCGCGGTGGTGATCCGGGCAGCCGTCAAGCAGGAGGGCCTGCAACCGATCGTCGAGCGGGTCGCCGGCGAGAAGCCGGCTTCGGGCTGATGGGCGAGACCTTCCGGGAGTTGGCCCTGAGCGGGCCGCTGCTGCTCGCCATCGGCGCGGCGGCGCTCGCCGGCCTTGTCAGCTTCCTCTCGCCGTGCGTGCTTCCGCTGGTCCCCGGCTACCTCTCGTACGTGACAGGCCTGGCCGGCGCCGACCTCGAAGGCAGTGCAAGGAAGGGCACCTCGTTAACGCCTGCGGTAGCCCTTCCTGACGCTTCCGCCGACGGTGGTGGAGCTGTCGCCGTACGCGAGCGAACCGCGACGGTCGCCGTCAAGGGCCGGGTGCTCGCCGGGACGTTGCTCTTCATCGCCGGCTTCACTGTGGTCTTCGTCGCCACCGCGATCCTGTTCGCCGGCATCGGCCGGGTCTTCTTCGAGTACGAGCGGCAGCTGGAGATCGTCGTCGGCGCGCTGATCATCGTGCTCGGGTTGGGCTACCTGGGGCTGATCCCCGCCCTGCAACGCGAGTTCCGGATCTCCCGGCTGCCGTCGGCCGGGCTGCTCGGCGCACCGGTCTTCGGCGCGGTCTTCGCGCTCAGTTGGGTGCCCTGCACCGGCCCGACGCTCGGCGCGGTGATGGGCATGGCCACCGCCTCCGGGCAGAGCGACCGTGCCGTGGTGCTCGCCGTGGCGTACTGCCTCGGGTTGGGGATACCGTTCATCGTCTTCGGGCTGGGCTTCCAGCGCCTGCTCGGGGTCTTCCGCGCCGTCCGGCGCAACAGCCGTTGGGTCACCCGGATCGGCGGCGCGCTGCTCATCCTGATCGGCCTGGCGCTTGTCACCGGCGGATGGCAGAACTTCGTGATCTGGCTGCAGACCACCGTCGGGGTGGGCGAGGTGAGTATCTGATGACGGTCGTCGACGACCGGCCGCAGACCGAGGCGCCGGCGCCCCGGCGTCGCCCCAATCGGCTGCTGGCGCTGCTGCGCAACTCGTGGCGGCAGCTCACCAGCATGCGTACGGCGCTGATCCTGCTCTTCCTGCTCGCGGTCGCGGCCATCCCCGGCTCGGTGCTGCCGCAGCGCGGGGTCAGCCCGGAGAACGTGAACCAGTACTTCATCGACCACCCGGACTGGGCGCCCCGGCTGGACCGGATCGGCGCGTTCGAGGTCTTCGGCTCGGTCTGGTTCTCGGCGATCTACCTGCTGCTGTTCACGTCGCTGATCGGCTGCATCACGCCCCGGCTCCGCGACCACGTCCGGGCGCTGCGATCCCGCCCTCCGGCCGCGCCGAAGCGGTTGGCGCGGCTGCCGCAGCACACCGTTCTGCCCGCTCCGGCCGGTGGCGCGGCGGCTGTCGCCGAGGTGCTGCGCAAGCGGCGTTGGCGGGTGGAGGTGCGTGGCGACGAGGTGTCCGCCGAGAAGGGCTACCTCAAGGAGACAGGCAACCTGCTGTTCCACACCTCGCTGATCGCGGTGCTGATCGGCGTCGCGCTCGGCTCCTGGTACGGCTGGAGCGGCAACCGGATCCTGGTGGCCGGCGCGGACAACGCCTTCTGCAACACCCGTCAGCAGTACGCCGAGGCGAAGCTCGGCCCCCAGGTGGACAGCGCCGACCTGCCCGGCTTCTGCCTGCGGCTGGACGACTTCCAGGCCCGGTTCCTGCCGTCCGGTCAGCCGGAGTTCTTCAACGCCACGGTGACAGTCGACGGCCCGAACGAGCCGACCCGCAGCGCGGACTTCTCGGTGAACTCGCCGCTGCGGCTGAACGGGGCGAACGTCTACCTGCTCGGCCACGGGTACGCCCCGCTGATCCGCTACACCGACCGGTTCGGCAACAGCCAGACCAGCGACCTGCCGTTCCTCACGACCGGGGACATGGGTCTGACAAGCGAAGGGCTGGCGGCCTTCCCGGACGCCAACGTCGATCCGAGCACCGGGCAGCGCGCGTCGGATCAGCAGGTGGCGTTCACAGGCATCTACCTGCCCACGGCCCCGCAGCAGGCGCCGTTCGTCCGTTCGGAGTATCCGACGGAGCGCAACCCGGCGCTGAACCTGGTCGCGTACCGGGGCAACCTCGGGCTGGACGCCGGCATCCCCAGTTCGGTCTACCAACTCGACCAGCGGCAGGTGACCGCCGGCAAGGTCAAGGAGATCGGCACGAAGGTGCTGCGCAAGGGCGAGACCTGGACGCTCGATGACGGCACGACAGTCGAGTTCCTGGGCACCGAGCGGTACGTCACGCTCTCCGTCCGGTACGACCCCGGTTCGACGATCCTGCTTGTCAGCTGTGGTTTCCTGCTGGTCGGGCTGATGGGCTCGCTGTTCGGGCGGCGTCGCCGGGTGTGGTTCCGGATGCTGCCGGCCGACCCCGGAGACGGATCTCCGACGGGCGGTAGTAGCTTGATGGAGGCCGGTGGGTTGCCGCGCACCGACTATCCAGGGTTCGCCGACGAGTTCGCCCAGCTCGTCACCGCCGTGGGCGGTGACGGCAAGGCAGCCGAGCGAGCCGGCACCGACGCTGATTCCAGCGACCGGGCCGGTGTGCGAGAAGGGACCGAGTGATGTCCGCGCTCTCCGACAATCTGGTGACCTTCGCGATCCTGGTGTACCTGATCGCGATGATCAGTCACGCCGTGGAGTACGCGCTTGGCAACGCGCGTACCCGGGTCGCGGTGCCGGCTGCCGAGCGCGAACTGGTCGGCGCCGGAGTCGGTGGCACCGGCTTGACGCCGTCGTCCACGCCGGCCCCGCCGCCCGTGGTCCACAGCTCGGCTCGGCGCGCCCGGATCGCCGGTCTGATCGCGGTGGCCGCCACAGCTGTCGCCGCCGTGCTGCACCTCGCGGCTCTGGTCACGCGCGGCATCGCCGCCGACCGGATGCCCTGGGGCAACATGTACGAGTTCGTGCTCACGGTGACGTTCATCGGTGCCGTGGCCTGGCTCGGGGTGCTCTGGAAGCTGCCGTCGCTGCGCAAGCTCGGGCTGTTCCTCACCCTGGTGATGGTGCTGCTCGTGGCCACCGCCGAGCTGGTGCTGTACGTGCCGATCGTGCCGCTGGTGCCGGCTCTGAACTCGTACTGGTTCGTCATCCACGTGTCGACGATCGTCTTCGCGTCCGGCATCTTCCTGTTCGGCGCGGTGCCGGCGGTCGGCTTCATCATGCGTAACGGGTACGAGCAGGGTAAGCGGAGCTTCCCGTACACCCTGGCCAAGCGGCTGCCCGACGCGGGCAGCCTGGAGCGGCTGACCTTCGTGCTGCACGCGTTTTCCTTCCCGATCTTCACCTTCGCGGTGATCGCCGGCGCGATCTGGGCCGAGGCGGCCTGGGGTCGCCCGTGGGGCTGGGACCCGAAGGAGACCTGGGCGTTCATCTCCTGGGTGGTCTACGCCGGCTACCTGCACGCGCGGGCCACGCCGAGCGTCAAGCGCAACGTGGCGACCTGGCTGGCGGTGCTCGGCTTCCTCACCGTGCTGATGAACCTGTTCGGCGTGAACATCTTCTTCACCGGTCTGCACTCGTACGGCGGCCTGGACTGATCGTCGACGGCAGTCACTGCTGCTTTCCGACGGTTGGCAGGTCGAGCGCGTCGTCGATCGCGTTGAGCACGTCCTGCCGGTCCGCACCGGCGCTGCGCAGCAGGTCGAGGACGGCCATCCGGAGCTGACCGATCATCGTGCTCACCGGCAGCGGTTGCTCGTGCCGGAGCAGCGGTGCCACCGCCCGTACGGCGTCGACAGCGATGCCGCTGACACGGTCGCGATGCCGGTCGGCGGTGTCGCGGTCGCCGGTGACGACGGCGACGAACACGGTGGCGGCACATGTCGTCAGTTCGTGCAGTGCGGCCAGCGCGGTGTCGAGCTGCTGCGGTGTCGGATCCGGCAGCCGGGTGATCATGATCGTCGTGCGCGCCAGGGTCCGCGTGTTGCGTACGGCGTAGTCGACGTGGTCGATGGCGGCCCGCGCCGCATCGATTCGCGGGCGGCTGTGTCGGTCCCAGGGCGCGAAACGTAGGTTCTCGTCGGCGACCCAGGGCGGCCTTGCGCAGTGCCTCGGTGCGCGAGTCCAGTTGGCGGGCCTGGTGGAGCACGGCCTGGGCCGTCGCCTCGTCATGCCGCCGCAGCGCCTGCCGGATGCCGTCCACCACGCCGGCGAGTTCGGTGAACGCCTGCCGGCCCTCGGTCTCCAGTGGTGCCAGCGGCGTACGTGCGACGGCGATCTGACTGATCAGCAGCGCTATCGAGCCGCCGATCAGCGCGTCGTAGAAGCGGGTGGGTGCCTGGTTCTGGTTGCCCGGTGGCACCACGGCGACCAGGAAGAGCGCGGACATCGTCAACTGGTTGCGGACGACGCCTGCGGCTCCTGCGGCCACCGAGAGCCCGGCCGCGACCAGGATGACGACGAAGATGCTGGCGGTGGATCGCGCACCGAGTGCCTCGATGACGACCTCGCCGAGGACTGCCCCGACGGTGATCCCGATCATGGTCCCGATCGCCCGGCGCAGTCGCGTGCCCCTGGCCTGGGCCAGCACGATCAGCGCGGCGGCCGGTGCGAAGAACGGCCCGCTGTATCCGGCGCCACTGAGCAGGCGGCTGGCGACGAACCAGGAGACGGCAGCGGCGAGCGTCACCTGCGCCACAAGCGGCCAACCAGTGCGCAGGTGCGCCCACGCGCCGCGCAACCAGCTCGCGATCCGGGTCACGGTTCTCGTCGTCATCGACTGGTCAACGACTCAGCCCGGCTGCCGGTGGACGTGATCGCCAGCCGCGTAGCGCCCGCTCGACCTGGATGGTGACCTGGTAGGAGACCTCGGGCAGGTCGGCCAACTCGATCCGCTCGCCACGTAGCGCCAGTTGGGCGTGCAGCTCGCGGGCGACGGTATCGCGCAGCTCGGCCAGCAGGGGCGACAACCCGTCCGGATCGCCCACGACGTACGCGTCCATGCCCCTCAGCCTGCCCCGCGGTGGGCCGGGCGGGACAGCGTCGGTGAGATTCGCCCGCAGGGCTTGCGCGTCAGCCGCCGAACCAGCCCGGCATGTCGAGGCGGAACCAGTTGGCCGAGGCCACCCTGCTCAGGTCGTCTTCCAGAGCGGCGACCCGGTCCTCGCCGAGAGTCGCCGTCCAACGCTTTCGAAGCTGGTCGAAGATCTCCGCCGAGCGGTGCAGGCCGTCAGCGCCGCGTGGTGTCACTCGGACCAATCGGCGGCGGGCGTCGGCGGGATCGTCGATCCGCTCCAGGTAACCGACGGCGACAAGCCGGTCGACGGTCTTGCCGGCTGCCTGCTTGGAGATGCCGAGGCGTTGGCCGAGCTCGGTGGCGGTCGTGCCGTCCATCCCCACGGCCTGGAGCACGAAGCCGTGCAGCGGTCGCAACTCTGGATGCCCCTGTCGGGTCAGCTCGGCGTGCAGATCGTCGATAAGCGTGCGGAAGCCGGCCAGCAGGAGCAGCGGCAGGGCAAAGCCGGGCCGCGCGGAGTCAGCGCTTGCCATGTTCGACAACCACATTTACTATTTGGTCAACCACGTTGACTATCTTACGGGATGTGTCCTCGCAGTCCCGACCGACTCCCCGAGAGCAGGTAAACCGTGCCCGTCTTCACCGCACACACCGCCGACACCGCACCCGCCGCCGCCCGCCCGACCGTCGAGGAGGTACGCCGCCGGTTCGGCTGGCTGCCCACGCCCGTGGCACTGATGGCCGAGTCGCCCCAACTGCTCGCAGGATTCGTCACCGCCAACAAGGGCTTCGAGCAGACCGACCTGTCGCCGCTGGAGCGGGAGGTGGTCGTGCTCGCCGTTGCCACCACAAACGAATGCCACGTCTGCGTAGCCCTGCACACCGGCACACTCACCCGACTCGGCGCGACCGCCGAACTGATCGCCGCCCTGCGCGCCGGCACCCCGCTGCCCGAGCCGCGCCTGGAAGCGTTGCGTCGGTTCACGCTGGCCATGATCGCCCACCGGGGCGCGGTGCCTGACGACGAGATTGATGGCTTTCTGGCCGCCGGCTATCGGCCCCGACACGCGTTGGACGTGGTGCTCGGCGTCGGCGCGTACACCCTCTCCACGTTCGCCAACCGGCTCACCCGCGCACCACTCGACCCGCCACTGTCTCAGCACGCGTGGACGCCTGCGGCCTGACTCGACGCGGGGCGCGCGGCGCACCAGGTCGCCGTTGATCCACTCGGCTTCGGCGAAACCGGTGTGTCCCCGCCGCAGGACGCCCCGATTTCACGGAAGCCGACTGGATCAAGCCCCGCCTCGCCGGCCGGTGACCCGGTCATCGCGGGTGTCACACCACCCGGCTTCGTGGACGGGGCACTGGGTGCGGGAGACTTGGCTCCATGGCGGCTCGTGGCTTTCCGTACACCGACCTGAAGGACTTCCTCGCGGCGCTGGAGCGCGCGGGGGAGCTGCGCCGGGTCGACGTCCCCGTCGACCCCACCCTGGAGATCAGCGAGGTGGTCACCCGCACGGTGCGTGCCGGTGGGCCGGCGCTGCTCTTCGAGCGCCCGACCCGGGGCGAGATGCCTGTGGCGATCAACCTGTTCGGCACCGAGAAGCGGATGGCGATGGCGCTCGGGGTGGAGAACCTCGACGAGATCGGCGAGCGGATCGGCGAGATGCTCAAGCCGGAGCTGCCGCAGGGCTTCTCGGGCATGATGGGCGGCCTCGGCAAGGTCATGCAGCTCAAGTCGATGCCGCCGAAGAAGGTCAAGACCGCCCCGTGCCAGCAGGTGGTCTACCGAGGCGACGACGTCGACCTCAACCGCCTGCCGGGGTTGCAGGTGTGGCCGGGCGACGGCGGGATCTTCCACAACTTCGGGCTGACCCACACCAAGCACCCGGAGTCCGGCAAGCGCAACCTCGGGCTGTACCGGCTCCAGCAGCACTCGCACAACACGATCGGCATGCACTGGCAGATCCACAAGAACTCGACGGCGCACCACGCGGTCGCCGAGCAGCTCGGGCAGCGACTGCCGGTGGCCATCGCCATCGGCGCCGACCCGGCGGTCGCCTACTCGGCAAGCGCGCCGCTCCCCGCCGAGATCGACGAATACCTGTTCGCCGGGTTCCTGCGGGGCGAGCGCGTCGAGATGGTGGACTGCCTGACCGTCCCGTTGCAGGTGCCGGCGCACGCGCAGATCGTCCTGGAGGGCTACATCGAGCCCGGCGAGCGCATGCCGGAGGGGCCGTTCGGCGACCACACGGGCTTCTACACGCCTGTGGAGCCGTTCCCGGTCATGCACATCGAGTGCATGACCATGCAGCGCGACCCGGTCTACCACTCGATCGTCACGTCCCAGCCGCCGCAGGAGGACCACGGCCTCGGCAAGGCCACCGAGCGGATCTTCGCGCCGCTGCTGCGCTTCCTGATCCCGGACATCGTCGACTACAACCTGCCGGCCGCCGGGGTCTTCCACAACTGCGCGATCGTGTCGATCCGTAAGCGCTACCCGAAGCACGCCCAGAAGGTCATGAACGCGATCTGGGGCGCGCACATGATGTCGCTTACCAAGCTGATCGTGATCGTCGACGAGGACTGCGACGTGCACGACTACAACGAGGTCGCCTTCCGCGCCTTCGGCAACGTCGACTACGCCCGCGACCTGCTGCTCACCGAGGGCCCGGTGGACCACCTCGACCACGCGTCGTACCAGCAGTTCTGGGGTGGCAAGGCGGGCGTCGACGCGACCCGCAAGCTCCCCACCGAGGGCTACAACCGAGGTTGGCCAGAGGAAATGACCATGGCCCCCGAGGTAACGGCCCTGGTGAACAAGCGCTGGAAGGAGTACGGGATCTGATGCCCGCCGACGACTCCCGCGATCTTGCACTTTCGGTCTCCGATTCGCCCCCTTCCACCCCTTCTGCCCCGGCAGAAAGTGCAAGATCGCGGGTGCGGGCGTTTTTGGATCTTGTTGCTATTGAGCACTCCGTGTTCGCTCTGCCGTTCGCGTTTCTTTCGGCGTTGACCGCTATGCAGGTCAACGGTGGGCGGGTTCGGTGGCTCGACCTGTTGCTGATCACTGTGGCTATGGTCGGGGCGCGGACGTTCGCTATGGCCGCCAACCGGATCCTCGACCGGCAGATCGACGCGCGGAATCCGCGTACCGCCAACCGGGAACTGGTGACCGGCGCGGTGAGCGTGCGGACGGCCTGGACCGGCGCGGCCGTCGCGCTCGTGGTCTTCCTCGCCGCCGCCGCCCTGCTCAACCCGCTCTGCCTGGTGCTGGCGCCGCTCGCCGTGGTGCCGCTTGTGGTCTACCCCTATGCCAAGCGGTTCACCAACTGGCCGCACGCCATCCTCGGCATCGCCCAGGCGGTCGGCCCGGTCGGCGCGTGGCTGGCGGTCACCGGCACCCTTGACGGCTCCTGGCCGGCCTGGCTGCTCGGCGCGGCGGTCGGGTTGTGGATCGGTGGCTTCGACCTGATCTACGCCTGCCAGGACTCCGAGATCGACAAGGAGATCGGCGTGCACAGCGTGCCCGCCCGGTACGGCCGGCGCTTCGCGCTGCACGCTTCCACGGTGGCGCACGTGGTGACATTCGGGCTCTTCGTGTGGTTCGGGTCTCTTGTCGGGTTCGGCTGGCTCTGGTGGGTGGGCCTGGCGCTGACCGCCCTCGCGTTCGCCTACCAGCACCTTGTGGTCAGCCCGACCGACCTGAGCAAGGTCAACCGTGCGTTCTTCACCGCCAACGGGTTCGTCGGCATCGCGTTGTTCGTGTTCGCCCTGCTTGACCTGGTGGTGCGGCTGGGCCTGCGCGCCTAGCTCTAGCGCGGAAGCAGACGGCGGCGGTGCACTCGGCACCGCCGCCGTTGGCGTACGGCGGCTTTGTTTGTTCTATCAACACTAGAACAAGTATTCTTTAAGCATGCTCTTCCGCATCGACTCCTCGCTGGATGAGACGCTCTTCGCCCAGCTCGTCACGCAGGTACGCCTCGCCGTGGCCCAGGGCCTGCTCCAGCCCGGCGAACGGCTGCCCGCCGCCCGCGAGCTGGCCGCTTCGCTCGATCTCAACGTGCACACAGTGCTCCGGGCCTATCAACTGCTCCGCGACGACGGGCTGATCGAGCTGCGACGTGGACGCGGCGCCATCGTCACCGCCCGACCCGCAGCCGACCACGCCAAGTTGCTGGCCGCCATCGACGAGGTCGTACGCGAGGCGCGTGCCCTGCGTTTCTCCCCGGAAGCCACAGCCACACTCCTCAAGGAGGCGTTCTCATCATGACCAGCGGCACCGAGCCCGTCCGCGCCCCGCACCGGCGGATGCGCCGCGTCGGCCTGACAGTCACCGTCTGCGGGCTCGCGATCCTGGCCGTGGCCGCCGCCGTGGTCCTCTCCTGGCGCGGCGACCTGCCCGATCCGGTGGCGACGCACTGGGGAGCCCAGGGCAGCCCCGACGGCTTCATGTCCCTCGGTGCCTTCCTCTGGGGTGGCTTCGGCCTGGGCGCCCTCCTGGTGCTCGGCTTCGGCGCGGTCACGACGCTGTGGGGACAGTCCGCGGTGAGCCGCCGCATCGGCGCGGCGACCACCATCTGGGTGGCGCTCTTCCTCGCCCTCGTGCAGCTCGGCGCGCTGCACGTCCAGCGCGGGCTTGCGGACGCGAGCGGTGCCGGCGAGATCGGCGGTGCCCTCACCCTGGCGATCGTCGGCTCCCTGGTGCCGGCCGTGCTCGTCGGCGTGCTCCTGCCCGGTGACCCACCTCAGCCGGCTGACACCCCCGTCGCGCCCGAGGCGTCCCGCGTCCCCCTGGCGGCGAGCGAACGGGCGGTCTGGATCGGGCACACCGATGCCGGAGCGGGGATCGCCATGGGCGCCGTGGCCATCGTCGTCCTGGTCACGCTCACCGTCGTCAGCGGTGTGTGGGGCCTGCTGATCGTCGCGGCGCTGCTGGTCGGGGTCTTCGTGGCGATGTTCGCCTTCACCGTCCGGGTCGACGAGAGCGGTTTGCTGGTCCGGTCGTCCGCCGGCTGGCCCCGCACCCACGTCCCCCTCGACGAGGTGCTCCGCGCAAGCGTCGTCCAGGTCCGCCCGCTGCGCGAGTTCGGCGGCTGGGGCTGGCGGGTGGGCCGCGGCGGCCGGGTCGGCATCGTGCTGCGTGCGGGCGAGGGCCTGCTTGTCGAGCGGACCGGCGGGCGCTCGATCGTCGTCACTGTCGCCGACGCCGGCACCGCCGCCGCGCTGCTCAACACCCTCGCCGACCGGCAGCGGCCGGCCCGGTGACCCGGAGGGGCGTTCAGCTCCGGGATGCCGAATACCTGTCACTCTCCAGTGACCAGTCGATCGTCCCCCGCACCGAGCGGGCGACCCCCTCGACGTGCGCGGCCACCGCTGGGTCCAGCTCCGGGCCGAAGGACGGGATCGTGGCCCGCAGCTCCATGAACCGCCTCATCGCCGTGCGCCAGCGGCCCACCACCGCCTCTACGGCCCGATCGTCCGACAGGCGCTGCTCCCGCGCGATGGCCAGCACCAGGTTGTGCCCGCCCGAGGTGACCCGGTCCGTCTCCAACGACACCAGGTCGTTGAACCAGGAGAGCAGGTCGTTGCCGGTGGCCGCCAGCGCCTGTAGCGCCGGGTGGTGGTAGACGGCGTCCGGCAGCGCGTGGCCGGTGACAAACTCGATCATGGTGTACGAGACGTACGCCGCCGAGGTGGCCCGGCGCAGCGCCACGTACTCGGTGACACCGGGAGCGTGGCCCCGGGTCTTGTTCTCCGCCTCCATCCGGTTGCCGGCCAGGTGGTGGGCGACGGCGTCGGCGAAACGTTGCTGCCAGGGCGGGGGCATCCGGGCCCGCGGCGTTCGCCATGCCTCCGCGAGCATCCGGCGCAGCGGTCCCCGGAAACCCGCCGGGCGGGCGCGGGGGCCGTGGCGCAGCACGTGGAGCACCCCGTCCCGCAGGGCCTCGACGTCCGCGCCGCTGGCACGGTGTGGTCCGTCGCAGGCGTCGTCGAGCAGGAAGAACCAGGTCCAGAGGGCGGCGACGGTACGCAGGTCGGCGGTGCTGGCGTCGGGGTAGAGCCGGCCCGCGTACCAGGCGATGCGGCCGGCGTCCAAGCGGCGCAGTGCGACGTCGTCAAGCGGCAGGTCGAAGCGGCGCACCCAGCCGGCCAGCCACTCCTGAGTCGGCTGGGCATGCGGGGAGCACCGGGAGGGAAGGGGACACTCGGCACGTAGTGTGCGGGCAGCCGTCGCCGTCATCGGTCGTACCGCCCCTCCGGTCGATGCACAGGGGTGATCCTCCCATCCGAGCATGTCAGAAATCGGCTTCCGATGATGTCCCTCGTGGGCCGGGACGACGGGACGACGACGGTGAACTGGCGAGGGCCGGGGGCCGCGGCACGGCGTCCACCCCGACCAGGCAGGCTGGGGGCATGCGCGAACCATGGGTTGTCGGGGTCTCCGGAGCCTCCGGAACGCCGTACGCGGCGGCCGTCGTCGGTGGGCTGCTCGACGCGGGGGAGCCGGTGGACCTGATCGTGTCCCGCGCGGCACGGCTCACCGTGCTCGACGAGACCGGCCGGGCGTTCCGCGACGCGCACTGGGCCGAGGACCTCGCGGCCTGGCTCGGCCGGGACCTGACACGCGCGGACGTGCGGCACTGGCCGGCGGGCGACCTGGCCGCTGGGCCGAGCAGCGGCTCCTACCGAGTACGCGGAATGGCTGTGGTGCCGGCCAGCACGGCGGCCTGCGCGGGCATCGCGATCGGGCTCTCCAAGGATCTGTTGCAGCGTGCCGCCGAGGTCAACCTCAAGGAGCGCCGACCGGTGGTGGTGGTGCCCCGGGAGACACCTGTGACCCGCAGCCATCTGGAGCACCTGATCGCGTTGCACGACGCTGGCGCTGTGGTGTTGCCAGCCAGCCCCGGCTTCTACGGCGCGGGTGCGGCGGCCAGCGCCCAGCAGTTGGTCGACTTCGTGGCCGGCAAGGTGCTGGACGCGCTCGGCGTGCCACACACCCTGTTCCGGCGGTGGTCCGGTCAGCTCGGCGCGAGCCGGAGCTGAGCGGCCCGTTCAACTGGTCCGGCCATCAGGTGCTGTCAAAGCGGCACGCGGACCGGACTGGTGCCCGGTCCGCGTGCCGATATGTCCGCACCAGTTCAGTACATGCCCGCGTTGGCCGGACCCGGCCCGGTGGAAGCGGCCGGTCCCACGTTGCGTGGCTTTCCGACCTCGTCCACCTCGTCAAGCATGCCCTCCCCCTCAAGCAGGGCTCGCACCTCGGATTCCCGAAAACGGCGATGCCCGCCTGGAGTCCGGATGCTTCCTATCCGGCCAGCCGCCGCCCATCGCGTCACAGTCTTCGGGTCTACCCGAAACAGCGCGGCGACCTCACCTGGTGTCAGCAGGCGATCTCCAGTGTCCACAGCCCCCTCCTCGCGTCGACGAAGCCCCTGGCTGAACACACTGCCCCCGGCTGGTGCGAGCCCAGAGCCGTCATGAGGGACGTATGGCAATTACAGCACCAGCGACCTGGCCTGTCCGCCAAACGCGAAAAATGCACTGAGTGGGAAGTTAGTAATCGTACTGGTGCAACCCCTGCCTTGACAGTCAGTTTGTGAACACTTACTCACTGTTTTGTCCAACGTATGCCGAAGGCGTCTCGTTACGCCCAACCGGTTAAGGTCACTCTCCGTGGACGCCATCGACCTGAGCCTCGTCGACCTGCTGCGCGGAAACGCCCGCCTCTCGTACGCCGAGTTGGCCCGGCAGGTGGGCCTCTCCGCCCCGGCCGTGCACGAACGCGTCGGCAAGCTGGAGAGCAGCGGTGTGGTCCGCGGCTACCGCGCGGACGTGGCGCCCGAGTCGATCGGGCTTGGTGTCACGGCGCTCATCGGCATCGTCGAGGACTCCGGTGCGGACTCCGACGACATGCTGGAATCGCTGCGGGTGCTGCCTGAGATCGAATCCTGCTACTTCATGGCCGGCGTCGAGTCGTTCCTGCTCAAGGCGCGGGTCGGCACGATCGCCGAGCTGGAGCAGTTGATCGTGCGGCTGAACCGGACTCCCGGGGTCGCCTCCACCCGGACGGCGATCGCGCTCTCCACCAAATGGGAAAACCGTCCGCAACCGGTCGGCCAGCCGCCTGCCTGACCCCGCGTACCCCCGCTGTCGCCCCGCCGCGCGGCCGCGACGTTCGCCGATGACGCGGCGCGGTCGTGGCGACCGGAGCTGGCCAGCTCAGACTTGCTTGCTAGGTTTCCGGCGTGACTCATTTCGACAGGTGCGACCAGGCCAACCGCGGTTGGGTGAGCGAGGCCATCGCCACCGTCGAAGCGGACGCGAACCGTTCGGCCGACACCCACCTGCTGCCGTTCCCGCTGCCCCGCGCCTGGGGTGTCGACCTGTACCTCAAGGACGAGTCGTCGCACCCGACCGGCTCGCTGAAGCACCGGCTGGCCCGATCCCTGTTCCTCTACGGGCTCTGCAACGGCTGGATCGGGCCGAGCACGACTGTCGTCGAGGCGTCCTCGGGCTCCACGGCGGTCTCCGAGGCGTACTTCGCCCGCATGCTCGGTCTGCCGTTCGTCGCCGTGATGCCTGCCTCCACGTCGCCGGAGAAGATCGCGCAGATCGAGTTCCAGGGCGGCCGCTGCCACCTGGTGGACGACCCGGCGAGCGTCGTGGTCGAGGCCCGCTGGCTCGCGGAGGACTCCGGCGGCCACTTCATGGACCAGTTCACGTACGCCGAGCGGGCCACCGACTGGCGGGGCAACAACAACATCGCCGAGTCGATCTACGCGCAGTTGGAGTTGGAGCGGCACGCTATCCCGGCCTGGGTCGTGGTGGGCGCCGGCACCGGGGGCACAAGCGCGACAATCGGCCGGTACGCCAGGTATCGCCGGCTCTCCACCAAGCTCTGCGTGGTGGATCCGGAGAACTCCGCCTTCTATCCGGCCTGGCTGGCGGCCGACTGGTCGGTGGAGACCGGCAAGGGGTCCCGCATCGAGGGGATCGGCCGTCCGGCAGTGGAGGCGTCCTTCGTGCCGACAGTTGTGGATCGGATGGTCCAGGTGCCGGACGCGGCCTCGATGGCCGCGATGCACGCCGGTTCGGCGGTGCTCGGCCGCCGGGTGGGCGGCTCCACAGGCACCAACCTGTGGGGCGCCTTCGGCCTGATCGCCGAGATGATCGCCGAGGGCCGGACCGGCTCGGTCGTCACCCTGATCTGCGACGCCGGTGACAGGTACGCCGACACGTACTACTCCGACGACTGGTTGGCTGCCCAGGGCTTCGACCTGGCACCGCACGCGGCCACCATCGACCGTTTCCTGGCCAGCGGCGCCTGGCCGGCATGAGCGGCGGCTCGTTCAGCGCGGGTCGATCCGTTCGGCCAGGCCGGGGTAGCGCACCACGTAGCCGTCGGCGTCCACATCTATGTCGGCGGTGAAGGTCCCGCTGGCGAACCGCACCCGGCCCGGCCCGAGCCCTGTGTAGATCTGCTCGGCGGGCACCACCTCCAGACCGGGCAGCAGCACCCAGGCGACGGTGATCCGGCGTGACAGGTCAGCCGGTGTGCCGGCGAGCCCGAGTCGACGGACCGGCAGGGCGTTGAACAGCGGTGAGCCGCTCAGGTCGACGTCGACCGCGTCGGCCAGCCGACCGGGATCATCGGTGCCCGGCAGACCGGCCCGGGGATGCCCGGCCGCGACAAGCGCCGCGTCCAGGTCACCCTGCTCGGCGGTGGTCACCCGCCACCGGTCCGCCGCCCGCTCCAGCGTCACCCTGCGCTGCCAGCCCGACCCCTCGGCCTCGACCTCGACCCGGGACGCGCTCCAGTCGGGCGCGGTGGTCACCTGATAGCGGGCGGTGAAGGGCACCGGGTCGACGGCGAGCAGCGTGCCCCGGGCCGACAACCCGTTGCCATCGTCGAGCAGAGCCTGCTCACTGCCGGCGGTGTCCGTACGGGACCAGAAGATCGACTTCGCCATGGTCGCCATGAGCCGGACGTTACGCGACCGGACCGACATTGGCAGCGCATGCGCGAACGCCGCCGCAGAGCGTCAGCTCCGCGACGGCGTCCGTCAGACAAATGGATCAGTGGGTACGCGCCGGCGGTCGCCCGCCGAAACCGCGCCGGTCGTCCCGCGGCCGGTCGTCACGTGGCCGGTCGTCGGAGCGGAAACCACCCCGGGTGTCCCGGTCCGGGAAACGCCGCTCGCCGGCTGGCCGGTCGCCCTGAGTGCGGTCACCAAAACGCCGCTCGCCGCTGGCCCGATCCGCGCTGGGCCGGTCGCCATAGCCCCGGCTGTCCCGGTCGGCGTAGCGCCGCTCGCCGGTGGGCCGGTCGCTGTAGCCGCGCTCGCCGGTGGGACGGTCACCGGTCGGGCGGTCGCCGTAGCGGCGCTCGCCGGTCGGCCGGTCGCCGAAGCGACGGTCGCCCTGCGGTCGGTCGGACCGGTCGCCGAACTGCTGACGGTCGCCGAAGCGGCGCTCGCCAGTGGGTCGGTCGCCCTGCGGGCGGTCGCCGTAGCCCCGCTCACCCTGCGGGCGGTCGCCGTAACCCCGGCTGTCCCGGTCGGCGTAGCGACGCTCGCCGGTGGGTCGGTCGCTGTAGCCGCGGTCGCCGGTGGGTCGGTCGCCGTGCTGGCGGTCACCTGTCGGGCGGTCGCCGAAGCGGCGCTCGCCGGTCGGCCGGTCGCCGAAGCGACGGTCGCCGGTCGGCCGGTCACCGTAGCGACGGTCGCCGGTCGGCCGGTCACCGAAGCGACGCGGGCCGCCGGACCGGTCGTCGAAGCGGCGCGAGCCGCCGGAGCGGTCGCCGTAGCCACGAGGCTCCGCCTCCACCCGGACCGGGACGCCGCTGGGCTCACGGGCGCCGATCAACTCGGCCAGCACCGGGTCGCCGAGCCGGACCCGGGTCTCGGCCGGCGCCACGCCGGCCTTCTCCATCATCGCGAGTGTCGTACGGCGCTGCTTGGGCAGCACCAGCGTGGCGACAGCACCCGACTCGCCGGCCCGGGCGGTGCGCCCGGCGCGGTGCAGGTAGTCCTTCGGGTCCTTCGGCGGGTCGACGTGCAGCACGAGGGTGACCCCGTCGACGTGGATGCCCCGTGCCGCTACGTCAGTGGCGACCAGGACGTTCATCCGCCCCTCACGGAACTCGGCAAGGGTCTTCGTCCGCATCCGCTGGGTCTTGCCGCCGTGCAGCCCACCGGCGCGTACGCCGACCGCCGCGAGCTGCTCGACCAGCCGGTCCACGCCCAGTTGGGTACGCGCGAAGACCATCGTGCGGCCGTCCCGGGCGGCGATCGAGGCGGCCACCGGGAACTTCTCGTGCGGCGGGATCAGCAGCATGTGGTGGTCCATGGTGGACACCGATGCGGTCGACGGCGCTGTGGAGTGGGTCACCGGGTCGTTCATGAACCGCTTGACAAGCGTGTCGACGTCGCCGTCGAGGGTGGCCGAGAAGAGCAGGCGCTGACCACCGGCGGGTGTCTTCGCCAGCAGCTCGGTCACCTCGGGCAGGAAGCCCATGTCGGCCATCTGGTCGGCCTCGTCGAGCACCGTCACCTCGACGTCGTCGAGCTGGCAGATGCCCCGCTCGATCAGGTCGCCGAGCCGGCCCGGGGTCGCCACGATGATCTCCACGCCGCGTCGCAGCGCGTCGATCTGGCGGTCGTACGGAACCCCGCCGACGGCGGTCTTGAGGAAGATGCCGACGGCCTTGCCCAGCGGCAACAGGGCGTCGTTGACCTGCATGGCCAACTCGCGGGTCGGAACCAGGATGAGCGCGCGGGGGCGCATCGGCCGGGCCCGGTTGCGGGTGGCCAGCCGGGCGATCAGCGGCAGACCGAAGGCGAGCGTCTTGCCCGACCCGGTCTGCCCACGGCCCAGCACGTCACGGCCGGCGAGCGCGTCCGGAACGGTGGCCCGCTGGATCTCGAACGGGCTGGTGATGCCCTGCTGTGCCAGCGCGCGGACCAGCGGCTCGGGCAGGCCGAGGCCGGCGAAGTCGACAGCCTCGGTGGTCTCGGACGAAGCGGAATCGGCCGGCGTGTCCGCGCCCGGGGCAGGCTCGGTCAGGTCGGCGGCGGGCGCTACCGGCGCGGCCTCAATCGGGGCGGTGTCGGGAGTCGCCGGGGCGGCGTCGTTCGCCGCGCTGGGGTCGAAAACGGACGTAACGGTGCTGGGGTCAGCAGAGGTGGTCAACAAATGCCTTTCGAGCGGGGCGCATCTTCGCGATGGCCTGCCGCGGCTGTACCGCCGGATCGCCCGCAAGACCGCCCAGGGGCGCGCACCACACGCGCCGGGTCAGTGATCCTGACCAGTGTACGGCCGTTCGCCAGACTCGCCAGCGGGTTGCCCGACCGTAGTGGGCGGACTCACCATAGTTACCGCTCTGCGACTCAGCCGTTGAGGACGCTTCCCACCAGGCTGTCCATGGCGTCGTTGGCAAGCAGGACGACAAGCACGCTGATCGCCACAAGCAGCCCCAGAGCGGCGATCAGGACGATCACCACCCGCGTGTTGCGGGACCGCTCGGTCGGAGTGTCAGCCCAACCCTGGGCCAGAATGTGCCCGGTCAGCGAGCCGGAATTCTCCACCGCCCGATTGGCGGGCAGCGCGATCGTGGCGAAGCCCGGCCCCTCACCGCCGCCGTAGACGGTGCCCGCCAGGTCGGAGTCGCCGTCGCGCCCCTTGGGGCGGTTGCCGGCCGCCGTACTCCGCCCGGCGCGGTCGCCCGCCGGGTAGGTCGAGGGCGTGGCCGTACGGGCGCCGCCGGTGCCGCTCGGCGAGGAAGCGCCGGTGGAGAACGCCGGGGGAGCGCTGCTGGTGGACCGCGAGTGCGCGCTGCTGGTGGACGGCGAGTGCGTGCCGGTGGTCGACGGCGGCCAACTGGGCAGCGCGGGTGCGGGCACCACAGGCGCGCCGGTGCCGGGCGCGTCGGCCCACCCACCGCTGGGCGCGGGCCGCGTCGAGCCCGGAGCAGGCGGCGTCACGGGCGGGGCGGGAGGCGTCGCGCTCGGAGCGGGAGGGGTCGAGGCCCGAGCAGGAGGCGTCGCGCTCGGAGCGGGAGGGGTCCACCGCACCCCGCCCGGAGTCGACTGTGCCGCGCCCGGGGTCCGTTGCGCCGTGCCATCCGCGGATGGCCAGCCGGCCGGCGGCGCGGAGACTGACGCGGTGGCGCGTACACCAGGGGTGTTGGTCATGGCCGGCGGCGGCGGAAACGGTGGTGCCGGCCGCGGGCCGGGCGGCGGTGGTGGCGTGGGCAACGGTGGACCGGGCGGCGGAGTCGAGGGCCCCGGAACGGGCGGCGACGGCGGGCCCGGGATGGGCGGCAGCGGCGAGGGCGGCGGCACGGGCGGACCGGGGACGGGCGGCGGCGTGGGCCCGGGCTGCGGCGGGGGGACGGGCTCCGGCGTCGGCGCCGGGCCGGGCGGGTACGGCCCCGGGCTGGGCGCGGGCTCCGGCTCACCCGGGCCGGTCGGCTCGGGCTCCGGAGGCGTCGGCCCGGGGGTCGGCGGTGCGGGAGTCGGCTCCGGAGGCTGCGCCGGCTCGGGCGGCTCGGGACTCACCGGCCCGGACCGGTACACGGCGGGCGTGCTCGCGTGGGGCTCCGGAGTGTCCCCGGCGGAGGCCGCTACCCGGCTGCTGTCCGGCACCGTGGCGCTGGCCCGGGCCGGTTTGGCCGAGCCGTCCCGCTGGCCGGGCAGCGGGAGGCTGGCGGGGCTGGCCGAGCCGGTCGCCCGGTAGGTGGTCGCGGTGGCCGGGGCGCTGGCCGGGAGATCACCCGTGCGCGCCGAGACGGTCGCGACACTTGCCCGGGCTCGCACGGGGACGGCGGCAGCCGGGCCAGGGGGAGCATCGTCGGCGTGCTCGACATCCGTCTCGGGTGTGCTGCCGTCGGCGGAGAGGGCAGGGCTGGCGGCAGCGCCGTCGGGCGTGCCCTCGACTGCCGAGTCGGTGCTGGTCGACGGGTCAGCCGCGCCTGGCTCCGGAGGGTCGGCCCGGTCGACGACAGGGTCGACAGTCTCCGCCGGATCTCTCTGCTCGGCCATCTCCGCCCTCCGCGCCACGCTCGCACCCGAGCCCGTGACGTTCGGACCGGATGTGCCTGGTTGTCACGGTGCCACAGATCGTCTCGGGCGGACAGCCAGAGCCCGCGGTGGCGGGTCAGTTGTCGGTGCTCGGGCTGCCCGTCGGGCTGTTACTTGCGGACCCGCTTCGGCTGGTCTCGGGCGTGGCGGGTGCCGACGCGGTGGCCGATGCGCTGGCCGGTGCCGTGGTCGGCGGCGGCGGCAGGGTCGTCGGGCCACCCGGGGTCGGCGTCGGGCTCGGCGTGGTGCTGCCGGTCGGCGTCGGGCTGGGTGTGTCGGTCGGCGTCGGGCTTGTCGACCCGGTCGGTGTGGGCGTCGGCTCCGTGGGCGTCGACGGCGTGGTGCTCGGCTTCGGCGTCTTGGTCGGTGTGGGCGTCGGCCGGACGGGCGGCGGAGCCGGTGGTGTCGGCACCACCGGGGCCGGGACCGCGCCGATCACCCGGGTGGCGGCGTAGAGCCGGGTCCAGCCGACAACCGAGATCTTGACCACGTCGCCGGTGGTGGGCGCCTGCACCATCTTGCCGTTGCCGATGTACATGCCGACGTGGTGGATCGTCGTCCAACTGCTGCCGGAGGCGAAGAAGAGCAGGTCGCCGGGGAGCAGCGCGCTCTGCGACACCGTGCGACCCCGAGTGGCCGCGTACTGGTCCCGGGCAACCCGGGGCAGGTCGAAGTAGTCGGCACCGCGCGACCGGTACGCCGCCCACATCAGGCCGGAGCAGTCGAACGAATCCGGCCCCTCCTCCGACCACTTGTACGGGTCGCCGAGTTGGGCGAGCGCGTAGCGGACTGCGGCCAGCGCCCGTGGGTGCGCGGCCATTCCGCTGATGTTCTGGCCGGCGACGTAGCCCGCGCCGAACTGCTGCTCGGTGGCTTCCTGTAGACGTTCGAGCGCGATCAGTTGCGTGGCGTTGTTCTTGCGGAGGGTGAGCAGGCTGGCCTCGGCCGCGCGCAGCGCCGCCTCGCCGGTGGTGAACTCCGCCTTGGCCGCGTCGAGCGCGGCCTTGGCCGCGGCGTGTGCCTCGTAGGCCTTCTGCTCGCCGGCCCGCGCCCGCGTCAGCTCCCCGGTCACGCCTGTGGTGGCGCCCTCGACCTTTTCGCCACGGTTGATCCGGTGCAGGCGGCTCAACCCCCGGATGTCGTTGGCGAAGTCGCCGGGTGGCAGCGCGGCGTCGGCCTTGACGGCTTCCGCGGCGGCGGCGTCGGCCGCCTGCTGGGCACGGAGCACGGCATCCTGCGCGGTCTCCAGCGCCTTGCCGGCCGCGTCGAGCTGGGCCTGCGCGGCTGTCCGTTTCTGTTGGCTCTGCAACAGCCCATCGCCGAGGAGGCCTACCTGACTCTCGGCGGCGGCGATCTGGGCGGCCAGCGGGCCCGCGCCGACGTTGACCACAGGTGGGACGGTGCCGCCGGTGCCGGGCGCGCCACCGGGCAGCCGGAGTTCGCCGACAGCCGCCGGCCGGGAGCCGGTGTCCGGGACCGTGGCGGGCACGGCCGGGTCGGCGTACGCGGGGGTGGCCAGCACGGCGGCGGCGATCGCGCCGAGCAGGGCAGCCCAGAGCTTCGGCCGCAGCACCGGCGAGATCACCGGGCTCCGTCGTCGCTGCCGTCGCCCGCGCTCGCTGTCGACCATTCCGCTCCCGTCCCGTGCTCGCCGCCACGCTCGGTAAGCGCGGCCGTCGGGGCGGTGCCAGTGTGTGAGTTCCGCCCCACCCTGTCTTACCGCACCCGCCCGGTGATGTCGATGCGTCGCCGGGTTACGGGAGGCTGAGAGTCTGTTGAGTGGATCGCGTGACGTGCCGGATGGATCGCTGCCGCCGACCGTGCCGCCGCGAGCATCGGAGCGCCGACGTACGCTCGACCGGGACCGCAGGTGGAAGGGACGTGCCATGGACGCCGGACTCAAGCGCGAGCTCGAAGCGAAGGTGTACGCCGGTGAACGGCTGACCCGGGAGGACGGGGTCGCGCTCTACGAGAGCGACGACCTGACCTGGTTGGGCCGGTTGGCGCACCACAAGCGCACCGAGCTCAACGGTGAACGGGTGATGTTCAACGTCAACCGGCACCTCAACCTGACAAACGTCTGCTCGGCGTCCTGTGCGTACTGCTCGTTCCAGCGCAAGCCGGGCGAGAAGGACGCGTACACGATGCGCATCGACGAGGCGGTCCGCAAGGCCAAGGAGATGGAGGATGAGCAGCTCACCGAGCTGCACATCGTCAACGGCCTGCACCCGACGCTGCCGTGGCGTTACTACCCGAAGGTGCTGCGCGAGCTGAAGGCGGCGCTGCCGAACGTCAAGCTCAAGTGCTTCACCGCGACCGAGGTGCAGTGGTTCGAGAAGATCAGCGGCCTGAGCGCCGACGAGATCCTCGACGAGCTGATGGACGCCGGCCTGGAGTCGCTCACCGGCGGTGGCGCGGAGATCTTCGACTGGGAGGTCCGGCAGCACATCGTCGACCACGCCTGCCACTGGGAGGACTGGTCGCGCATCCACGCGCTGGCGCACAGCAAGGGCATGAAGACCCCGGCGACCATGCTGTACGGCCACATCGAGGAGCCTCGGCACCGCGTCGACCACGTGCTGCGGCTGCGCGAGTTGCAGGACGAGACCGGTGGCTTCGCGGTCTTCATTCCGCTGCGTTACCAGCACGACTTCGTGGACTCGGCGGACGGCAAGATCCGTAACCGGATCCAGGCGCGCACCACGATGGCGTCGCCGGCCGAGTCGCTGAAGACGTTCGCCGTCTCCCGGCTGCTCTTCGACAACGTCCCGCACCTGAAGAACTTCTGGGTGATGCACGGGCTGTCGGTGGCGCAGCTCTCGCTGAACTTCGGCGTGGACGACCTGGACGGCTCGGTCGTCGAATACAAGATCACGCACGACGCCGACTCGTACGGCACCCCGAACACCATGCACCGCGACGACCTGCTGCACCTGATCTGGGACGCCGGTTTCCAGCCGGTCGAGCGGGACACCCGCTACAACGTGGTCCGGGAGTACGACAAGGCGCCGTCGCTTGCCGAGCGCCGCGCCGAGCCGCAGCAGGTCTGGGCCTGAGCACCACGTACCCTCGCAGTCGATGACCGAGCAGCGCGAGTCCGAGAAGCAGGGCGGGTTTCCCCGTCGGGACGACCAGGGACGCATCCGTACCCTGGCCGATCTGCTCGGCGTGTGCCTGGCCGGTCTGGTCATCGGCGTGTTGGCGCTCGTGGTGTTCGAGTTGGCGTTCGCCTCGTTCGGTGCCGGCGACTTCGGTAACACAAACGGTTGGCTGGCGGTGATCCTGCCGGCGTGGCTGTTCTGGGACGATTTCCGGGCGTGGGAGTTCGGTGCGGCCCGGGTGGTGGCGGCGCTCGTCGCGGCGGCCGTCGGGGTGGTCTTGGGCCTGCTGATCGCCGGGCTGGGCTCCGGGTTGCCGCCGCTGTTGTCCGGCGCGTTGGCGGCTGCGGCGTTCACTGTGGCGTACGCGGTGGTCTGGTTTCCGGGCGTCCGCTGGTTGGCCAGCCGGACCGGCTGACCCCGACCGCCCGCCGGGTGGGTCGATCTTTCCGCCGCAGGGCGGGGCGAACTAGGAAACGGAAGTGGTGCAGGTGAGCGCGGCGGTCAAGTACACGCTGGGCCGGCTCGGGCTGTTCGTCGCCGTGCTGGCGGGCCTCTGGTTCGTCGACATCGACATTTTCCTGAAGCTGATCCTGGCGCTGGCGTTCTCCGCCGCGCTCTCGTTCTTCCTGTTGCGCGGCTTCCGGGACGAGATGGCCGAGGAGATGGCCGGGGCGGCGGAGCGCCGCCGTGCGGAGAAGGAGCGCCTGCGCTCCGCTCTGGCCGGCGACGACAAGCCCGCGACCGACAAGCCCGCGACCGACAAGCCCTCCACCAAGCCCACCTCGCCCACCGACGAACCCCCGCGCTGATCAAGAGGTTCGCGTCGCCGGGCGGCTGCCCCGCGACGCGAACCCCTCGACCGCCCCGATGGTCACCAGTTGGTGGAGCCGGGGACCCGGGGCCAGGGCTTCGACGTCGGCTTGATGAGGTACGCGATGCCGCCCGAGCCGCCGGAGACGCCGCCGGTGGCGTTGGTGCGCTTGGTCCGCAGCCAGATCTGCTCGAACTGGGCACGCTTGTAGACGTTGCGCACCACGTCGTTGCTCGACGAGGCGGGGTCGTTGACGATGACGTCGCCGTCTGCGGTGAAGCCGACCACCACGAACAGGTGCCCGGAGGTGCCGTAGTTCGCCCCGTCCAGTTCGCTGGCGAGGAAGGACTGGCTGGTCACCACCGGGATGCCGGCGGCGATGAAGCGCTCCAGCTCGTCAAGTGAGTGCAGCCGGGTGACACGGCCCTCCAGTCCGGGGAAGCTTGCCGCGTACGCGGTGTTGAACGGCCAGTTGCCCGCGCCGTCGTACGCGTAGTCGAAGACCATCCGGGCGGCGTGGTTGACAGTCGGGTCGGGGTAGGTCGGGTCCACCCAGGAGGTGTCGGCCGCCGACGGCCTGCGCCCCCAGTACTCGACGACCATCTCCGTGGAGGTGGGCGAGCACCATGCCTCGCCGCCGCCGTCGTACTCGGGGTAGTGCCCACTGTGCACGTTCTGCGAGTAGCGCGGCACCGGCAACTCGACCCCCCAGGCGATGCGCCCGGCGCTCGGTGTGACGGTGAACCGGTCCGGCACTGTGGAGCTCATCGCGCCGAGCATCCGGACCACAGGCGCGGCGGTCTGCCCGGGTGCTCGGTAGAGGGTCAGCCGCAGTTGGTAGGACCGCAGCAGCACCCCGGCGGTGGCGTCGTCGATGCTGAAGGTGTCGGTCCAGATCGTCGACCAGGGATCACCCTGCCGGTTGACGCTTGTCCGCTTGATGTCGGTGTCGCCGGAGGCCCAGCGACCCATGACGTACCAGGGGGTCTGGTCGCCGCTCGTGTAGCTGCCCTGCATCTCGACCTGGATCCAGGTGCCGGCGGGGGTCTCGGCGTTCCAGGAGGCGATCAGTTCGGTGGCGTCGAAGCCGATCCGGGTCACCGGCGAGGTCCAGGTGCCGTACTCCCAGGTGCGGGTGGCGCCGGTGTGCGGATCGGCGTACTCGATGGTGCCGGCCGGGCGGGCCAGGGTGACGCCCGTTCGAGCGCCGGGCACGACGCGGGTGCCGGCGCTGCTGCCCCGGTGCCAGTCGGCGGGCCCCGACCATTCCTGGAAGGTGATCTGCTCGTCGTGGGCGGGGGTGGGTGGTCGCCCTGCTGTGGCGGGGGCTGTGGTGGCGAGCAGGGTGAGCGCGCTGACGCCCGCGAGGGCGGCCGCGTGCAAGCGGGAACTGGCCATGGGTGCTCCGCGGTGTCCAGAGGTGCATCGTCGCTGGTCAGTGTTCCGCGCGGAGGGAAGTTTCGCCAGATGTTCCCGGGAGGAAAATCATTGCCGCAGCGATGGTGAATCTGGGATGCACAAGGCAACGACGGATATTGATTCGACCATGTGGCTGATGGTGAAGTGTGCATCACCGAGCGGGATGTCCCGCCCTTCAAGGAGGTAGTTCATGACCCTCCGCACGCCCAACCCTCTCCGCCGTCTCCTGGTGCTCGCCGTCGTCACCGGGCTGGGCATCGTCACCGTGGCCGCCGGACCGGTCGCCGCGAAACCCGCACCCGATCGCACCGCCGAGTCGGCCGCCGCCGGCTACCGGGTGCTCGGGCCCCGGACCCTCGCCGACCGCAACGCGGTGGCCCGCACCGGGGCTGCCATCGACTACTCCGAACACGGAGTCCTGCACATCTCGGCCACCGCCGCCGAAGCCGCCGCGATCGGCAGGCTCGGATTCCGCCTGGAACCGCTCACCCCGCCACCGAACGCCGAACGCGGCGCCGGTGAGATGGGCACGTTGGCCTTCCCGCCCGCCGACTCCAACTACCACGACTACGCGGAACTGACGGCCGTCGTGAACAAGGCCGTGACCGACCACCCGGCCATCGCCCGCAAGATCAGCATTGGTACGTCGTACGAGGGCCGCGACCTGATGGCCGTGAAGATCTCCGACAACGTCGGCACCGACGAGAACGAACCGGAGATTCTGTTCAACGCCCAGCAGCACGCCCGCGAGCACCTGACCGTCGAAATGGCGATCTACCTGCTCAACCTCTTCACCGACAGCTACGGCAGCGACTCCCGGATCACCAACATCGTCAACAGCCGGGAGATCTGGATCGTGCCGACGGTCAACCCGGACGGCAGCGAGTACGACATCGCCACCGGGTCGTACCGGTCCTGGCGCAAGAACCGCCAGCCCAACAGCGGCTCGTCGAACGTCGGCACCGACCTGAACCGCAACTGGTCCTACAACTGGGGTTGCTGCGGCGGCTCGTCGGGCTCGACCTCGTCGGAGACCTACCGCGGCCCGTCGGCGTTCTCCGCGCCGGAGACCCAGGCCCTGCGCAACTTCGTCAACAGTCGCGTGGTCGGTGGGACACAGCAGATCAAGGCGAACATCGACTTCCACACGTACTCGCAGTTGGTGCTCTGGCCGTACGGCTACACCACGGCGAACACGGCGGCCGGGATGAACGCCGACCAGTACAACACCTTCGCCACCCTCGGACAGCAGATGGCGGCGACGAACAACTACACACCGCAGCAGTCCAGCGACCTCTACATCACCGACGGCGACAGCATCGACTGGATGTGGGCCACCCACAACATCTGGGCGTACACATTCGAGATGTACCCGGGCTCGGCGAGCGGCGGCGGCTTCTACCCGCCCGACGAGGTGATTCCCGCGCAGACCAGCCGCAACCGCGAGGCGGTGCTGATGCTCAGCGAGTACGCCGACTGCCCGTACCGGGTCATCGGCAAGCAGGCGCAGTACTGCGGCGGCGGTGGTGGCGGCACCACGGTCTGGTCGGACACCTTCGAGACCGCCACCGGGTGGACCACCAACCCGTCCGGCACGGACGCCGCCACAAGCGGGGCGTGGGAGCGGGGCGCAGCCCAGGCGACCACCTCCTCCGGCGCCAAGCAGCTCACCCCGTACGCCGGCTCGAACGACCTGGTCACCGGCCGGCTCGCTGGCTCGGCGGCCGGTGACTACGACGTCGACGGTGGGGTGACAAGTGCCAGGTCCCCGGCGGTGACCCTGCCGTCGTCGGGCACACTCACCCTGTCCCTGGCCTGGTATCTGGCACACGGCTCGAACGCGTCGTCGGCCGACTACCTGCGGGTGAGCGTGGTGCACAACGGCGGCACCACAGCGCTGCTCACCCAGGCCGGCGCGGCGACCAACCGCAACGGGAGTTGGGCGGTGGCGAACCTCAACCTCACCCCGTACGCCGGCCAGTCCGTGCGGATCCTCGTGGAGGCGGCGGACGCCTCCGGTGCGAGCCTCGTGGAGGCGGCTGTGGACAACGTCACAATCACCGCCTCCTGATCGGGTGGGGCCCCGTTCCGCCCCGGCGGGGCCCCACCACCCGCTCCGAACCTCCAGCCCCATCGGTGCGCTACCGTCTTAGCGACCACTCCGCAGCGAAGCCGGTGTGAAACCGGCGCTGTCCCGCAACTGTGATGCCCCACCCGACGGTGGGGACAAGCCAGGTCGCCTGCGGATCGGTCGCGACACGCGCTCTCGAGGAAGGGCGCCTCGTGGGCGGGCGTACGGAAGCCCTGTCGGCGAAGCACCACACTCCTCGACCGACAGGAGGTTCCATGTCCAGACGTACCCCCCGGCTCTTCGCCGCGACGCTCGCGGTCGTCGCGCTCGCGCTCGGCGCCTGCGCCGAGAAGACCGCCGACCAGCCGACGCCCGGCGCAGGTTCGGCGAGCGTCAGCTACCCGGTCACTGTCGGCTCGCTCACCCTCGACAAGCGGCCCGAGAAGATCGTGTCGCTGGCGCCCACCGCCACCGAGATGCTCTTCGCCATCGGTGCCGGCCCGCAGGTGACCGCGGCCGACGACCAGTCCAACTATCCGGCCGACGCGCCCAAGACCGACCTGTCCGGCTTCCAGCCCAACGCCGAGGCGATCGCCAGCAAGAACCCCGACCTGGTGGTGCTCTCCGACGACCGCAACAAGATCGTCGACCAACTCGGCAAGCTGAAGATCCCGGTGTACCTGACCCCGGCGGCGACCACGCTCGACGACTCCTACCGGCAGATCGCCGACCTGGGCACGCTTACCGGGCACGCCGACCAGGCCACCGACGTCGTCACCCGGATGAAGGACGACATCACCAAGCTGGTCAAGGACGTGCCGCAGCGCGCCGAGAAGCTCACCTACTTCCACGAGCTGGGTCCGGAGCTCTACAGCGCGACAAGCAAGACCTTCATCGGCTCGATCTACGACCTGGCCGGCCTGAGCAACATCGCCGACCCGGCCGACGCGGACGGCAAGAGCGCCGGCTACCCGCAGCTGTCCCAGGAGTTCATCGTCAAGGCCGACCCCGACTTCGTCTTCCTGGCCGACGCCAAGTGCTGCCAGCAGAACGCCGACTCGGTAAAGGCCCGCAGCGGCTGGGCCGGGGTCACCGCGGTGAAGAACAACCAGGTCGTGCCGCTTGACGACGACATCGCCTCCCGCTGGGGCCCACGGATCGTGGACCTGCTCCGGGTCGTCATCGACGCGGTCGTCAAGGTGCCCGCGTGATCGACGTCCGTCGGTGACCGGACTGCTTCCGGTGGCCACTCCGGCACCAACCAGGCGGTCGGCCGGGACGCAGCTCGCGTCCCGGCCCGCCGGCCTGCGCAAGCGCTGGTTGGCCGCCGGGGTGTTCGCGGTGCTCGTCGCGCTCGTCGCCGGGGTGTCGCTCGGCCCGGTAAGCCTGCCGCCGGGCAGCGTCGCCGCCGAACTGCTCAACCTGATCCCCGGGGTGCACCTGGAGAGCGGGTTGACCGAGCGGGAAATCGCCATCGTCACCGAGTTGCGGCTGCCCCGGGTCGTGCTGGGCCTGCTCGTCGGTGGTCTGCTCGCCCTGGCCGGCGGCTGCTACCAGGGCGTGTTCCGCAACCCGCTCGCCGACCCGTACCTGCTCGGGGTGGCAGCCGGCGCGGGCCTCGCGGTCACCGCGGTGATCGCCCTCGGCGGCGCCGGCCGCGAGGGCGCGATCTCCGGGCTGCCGCTGACCATCCCGTTGGCGGCGTTCGTCGGGTCGCTTGTCGCCGTGACGATGACCTACCTGCTCGGCGCGGCCGGCGGGCGGAGCCGATCCCCGGCGATGCTGATCCTGGCCGGGGTCGCGGTCTCCGCGTTCCTCTCCGCCGGGCAGACGTACCTGCTGCAACGGCACTCCGACACCATCCAGTCGGTCTACTCCTGGCTGCTGGGCCGGCTGGCCACCGCCGGCTGGCACGACGTGCTGCTGGTGCTGCCGTACGCGGTGGTGACCACAGTGGTGGTGCTGCTGCACCGCCGCGAACTGGACGTCCTCGCGCTCGGCGACGACGAGGCGCGCAGCCTCGGCCTGCACCCGCAGCGGTCCCGCTACCTGCTGATCGCCGCCGCGTCGCTGGGCACCGCCGCGGCGGTCTCCGCGACCGGCCTGATCGGCTTCGTCGGCATCATCGTGCCGCACACCGTCCGGCTGCTCGCCGGGTCGAGCTACCGGGTGATCCTGCCGCTGTCGATGCTGTTCGGGGCCGCGTTCCTGGCCCTTACCGACGTGGTGGCCCGCACCGCCGCCGCCCCGGCCGAGGTGCCCATCGGCGTGGTCACCGCCCTACTCGGCGGCCCGTTCTTCGTCCTCGTCCTGCGCACCGCCCGGCGGGTGCTCACGTGAGCCGCGAGCCCGCTGCCGAGCCCGTCGCCGGGCGCGCTGCCGGTGCCGGGCCGGTCGGTGGTGCCGAGCCCGGCCCGGGCGTGCCGGCGGTCGAGGTCCGGGGGCTGCACGTCAGCCTGGACGGCACGCCGATCCTCACCGGCATCGACCTCACTGTCGCCGCCGGCGAGTGGGTAACCGTGATCGGCCCGAACGGCGCCGGCAAATCGACACTGTTGCGCGCCGTCGGCGGGCTGCTGCCCGCGCCCGGTGCGATCACCCTCTTCGGTACGGCGAGCACCGCGCTACGCCGCCGGGAGCGCGCCCGGGTGGTGGCCACCGTGGCGCAGTCACCGGTGGTGCCGCCCGGCATGTCGGTACTGGACTACGTGCTGCTCGGTCGCACCCCGTACATCGCGCCGCTGGGCCGGGAGTCGGCCGCCGACGTCGACGCCGTGCACGAGGTGCTGGATCGGTTGGACCTCGTCGGCTTCCACCGCCGCGAGCTGGCGACCCTCTCCGGGGGTGAACGGCAGCGGGTCTTCCTGGCCCGAGCGCTGGCCCAAGGCGCGACGCTGCTGCTGCTCGACGAGCCGACAAGCGCCCTGGACATCGGCCACCAACAGGAGGTGCTGGAGCTGGTCGACCAGTTGCGCCGCGCACACGGCCTGACCGTGCTCGCCACGATGCACGACCTCTCCGTGGCCGGCGAGTACGCCGACCGGATGGTGATGCTCGACGAGGGCCGGGTGGTGGCCGCCGGAACACCACCCGAGGTGCTGACCGAGCACCTCCTCGCGACCCACTACCGGGCCAGCGTCCGCGTCGTCCCCGGCACCCACGGCCCCCTGGTTGTTCCCGTTCGCCCCGCCCGCCGCTGACCTGGGCGGTCAGCTCTCGTCCGGGCCCAGGTCGATCACCGAGAAGAGCGCGCCCTGGGGGTCGCGTAGGGCGGCGAACCGGCCCGTCGGGATGTCGCGGGGTGGGACGAGGATGGTTCCGCCCAGCTCTGCGGCGCGGGCCGCCGTGGCGTCCGCGTCGGCCACCGCGAAGTACACGGTCCAGTACGCGGGCAGGTCGGCCGGGAAGTCGTCGGCCAGCGGCGGCATCATCCCGGCGACGATCCGAGCGCCGAGCCGCCACCCCGTGTACGTCATCCCGCCGACCGGCTGCTCGTCCGGCTGCCAGCCGAACACCAGCTCGTAGAAGACCTTCGCGCCTTCCGGGTCGGGGGTGACCAGCTCGTTCCAGCTCATCGCGCCGGGCACGTTGAACACCTCGGCGCCGGCCATGGCCTGCGGCTGCCAGACGCTGAACGTCGCTCCCGCCGGGTCGGCGAAGACCGCCATCCGTCCCCGGTCGAAGACCTCGAACGGCGGCACCACGACCTGCCCGCCGGCCCGTTCGACCCGGCCGGCGACGAGTTCCGCGTCGTCGGTGGCGAGGTACGTCGACCAGATCGGCACCTGGTCGGGAATCGCCGGCGGTCCCACTCCGGCGACCGGCTGCCCGTCGAGCAGGAACACGGTGTAGCCGCCCGCCTCGGGCTCCGGTGTCACCCGTCCGGTCCAGCCGAACAGCTCGGGGTAGAACCGCCGCGCGTCGGTCAGATCCGGGGTGGCCAGGTCGGCCCAGCAGGGCGTACCCGGCGGGACGGTGCTCACGTCAAGACCCCTCTCGGCCGGGGTGGCCACGGCGGCCCCCCTGCGGGAATCCTGGCACCGTCCCGACGCGGCCCGGGGCGGAAACGGACGAATCGTCAGCTGAACCGGCGACCCTCGTCCCGCCGGTACGCCCAGGCGGCGAGCGTGGCGAGCAGCACCACCCAGACACCGAGCATGATCAACGACAGCGGCTCGACACGGTAGTCGCCTACCGCCGCCCACATCAGCTCGGCCGCACCCCGGGTGGGCAGGAACGGCGCGATGGTCTCGATGAACCCGGGTGCGTCCCCCGGAGCGGAGAGCAGGCCGCCGCCGAACGCGAGCGGCAGGAAGACGACCTGCGCCACCACGATGGCTGCCTTGCTCGGCATCGAGTAGCCGATGGTCAGCCCCATCAGCGTGAACGGCACCGAGATGACGGCCACGGTGACGACGGCCAGCAGAAACGCCGCCGGGGTGATCCGGGCCGCGGTCAGGGTCGCGCCGATCACCACGACCGGGATCAGCGACAGGTATGTAAGCACCAGGCCGGCCAGCACCCGGCCGGCGAAGCGGGGCGCCGGCCCGGCGGGCAAAGTCCGGGTGTACGGGCTCCACGGCTGGTCGCGATCCTCGGCGACGCCGACGCCGTACTGGAAGATGTTGGCGCTCATCACCGAGAACGTGACCATCGACGCGGTGGCGAAGGTGGCACCTACCGGATCGTCACCGGCGAACGGCACCACAAAGAAGATCATGGCGGCGGCCGGGAAGAAGGCGCTGCCGACGATGGCCACCGGGATCCGGATGAGCTCCAGAAGCTGGTAGCGGGCGTGGACCAGGGCGAGCTGCACGGTGCGCCTCCTCAGACGGCGGTGGGTCGGCCGCCGGCAGCGGCGGTGGGCTGGCCGCCGGCAGCGGCGGGCTGGCTGGCGGCCGTGGGCTGGCTTTCGGCGGTGGGCTGGCGGGTCGTGGTGGCTTGGCTCTCGGCGGTGGGCTGGTCGGTGCCGGTGATGGCGAGGAACGCCTCTTCCAGCGACGTCGGCCGCACCTCCAGGTCGACGAACGTGACCCCGGCGGTGACCAGCGCCCGGACCAGTTCGTCGGCGTCGGTGGTGAGCAGGTGCAGCCGGCCGTCGATCCGTTCGGTGCGGACCACACCGGGCAGCTCGGGCAGCGCGTCGGCGACCAGGCTGACCCGGCGTACGCCGACGATGCCGCGCACCGCCGCCACCGTGTCGTCGGCGAGCACCCGGCCCTGCCCGATCACCACCACCCGGTGCGCGAGCGCCTCCACCTCCTCCAGGTAGTGGCTGCTCAACAGGACGGTTCCGCCGTCGTCGTGAAACGCGCGGATCGCATCCCAGAGCGTGTGCCGGGCTGCCACGTCCAGGCCTGTCGTCGGCTCGTCAAGCAGCACGAGACGGGGCCGGCCGACGAACGCCAGCGCCACCGCAAGCCGACGCCGCTGGCCGCCGGAGAGCCCACCGGTCTGCCGTCGGGCGAGGTCACCCAGGCCGAAACGGTCGAGCAGTTCGCCCCGGGGCACCGGGTCCGGGTAGTGCGCGGAGACGAAGTCGACGACCTCGCCCACCCGGAGCGTGCCCGGCAGGCCGGTCTCCTGCGGGGTGACGCCGATCTGTCGGCGGGAGGTTGGGTCGCGGGGGTCGCGGCCGAACAACTCGACGCGGCCCGAGGTGGGACGGCGGAGGCCGACAAGCAGGTTCATCAGGGTGCTCTTGCCGGCGCCGTTCGGGCCGAGCAGGCCGACCAGTTCACCGGCGTGGACCTCCAGGTCGACGCGGTCGAGGGCGAGGACGTCGCCGTACCGGCGGCTGGCCTGGTCGGCGCGGGCGAGTGTCATGGCTGCTCCTTCGACGGGGTCGGATCGAGCTGGGTGGGGTCGAGCAGGGTGCGGATGGCCTCCGTGTATTCCTCGAACGCCAGCCGACCGCGTCTGCTGAGCCGGATCAGCGTGGTCGGGGTGCGTCCACGGTGGGTCTTGCTGATCTCCACGTAGCCGGCGTCCTCCAGCTTGCGGAGGTGCACGGAGAGGTTGCCAGCGGTCATCGCGAGCAGATCCTGCAATCGGGGAAAGGCAATCCGGTCGCCGTCGTTGAGCGTCGAGAGGGTGGCGACCACCCGCAGCCGCGCCTGCGCGTGGATGACCGGGTCCAGTTCGGTCACGACCGTTGCCGCTGTCGTCGTCGGGCGACCGCTCCGGCGGCCAGGATTCCGCCTCCGCCGGCCACCGCGATGACAAGCGCGTGCCAGCTGGGCCCGGCGATCGTGCCGACCACGTTGATCACGCTGATCCAGGCGCCCAGCCGGAACAGGTCCCGGTCCAGCCAGATGGCTCCGCCGGCCATGTGCAGGGCGCCGGTCAGCCCGACGGCGATCGCCGACCAGAGCAGGCTGGCCTGGTCGGCTGGCAGGTGCTCGGAGATTCGCCCGACCGCCGTGTACACGCTCACCGACCCCAGGGCCCAGGCGCAGCCGTACCAGCGGCCACGCACCGCGGAGTCGCCACTGACCTGCCCGTACGCCCGCGCGCTGGCGACCGCCTGGACCGCCGCGGCAGCCGCGAGCAGGACGAACAGGACGGTCAACGGCAGCCATTCCGGCAGCCGGACCAGGACCCGACCATCGGGTGCGAAGCGCAGGAAGAACAGCCCGAAGCCGATCAGCCAGGCCACGCCCCACGGCCAGTAGAGCAGTCGCGCGTCCGGCTCCAGCCGACGTGCGGTGGCCGCCTGCTGGTCACGGATCAGCCGGAGCGCGGCCGCCGCGTCGGAGGGCGGCAGGTCATCGTTGGGTTCCACGCAAACTACTTTACGCCGCAAAGTCAACGCTGTGTGTCCCGCGCGTCGCCGGCGTCCCGCTTCAAGCGACCGGGTCGCCGACAGCGGCGCGGGGTGCCTATGGTGGGGAGCCGTCGTGACTGATCTGTCGCACAGGGCACAGAGGAGGGTCCGTGTCGAGCCCGAGCGGTGAGCTGGAGGTCGCACCGGAGGCTCTGAAAGTGTTCGCGGTGGCGTCCACCGACCGGGCGGCCCGCTTTCGTGAGCTGCACCGTCCGCCCGCCGCCGCCGGCACGATCGTGTCGACCGACCTCGACGAGCGGGCCATGCGTTTCGACTCGTACACAGTGGCCGAGGAGTTCACCACCGCCGCCGCCGGCCGCGCGCAGGAGGCTGCCGCCGCCCGGGTACGCGATTGGTGGGCGAGGTGATCGGCGACGCGCCCGGTGCCGGCTGGCACCGGCTCAATCCAAAGCGACTGCGGATCGAGTTCGCCGACGGCTCGTGGTTGGCCTTCACGGTGCCGATCGCCGAGCCCGGCAAGCCGCTGCGCGAGATCGCCGCAGCCCTAACCGGCCGCTGACCCGCGCTGCGGCGAGCCGCGCAGCGCTGACCCGCGCGCAGCGCTGGCCCGCGCCGGCCAGGGTCTACAGCGGTGCCGGCTGTAGTGGCCCGGCCTGCGGTGGTGTGGTCGGTTGCGGTGTGGCCCCGGGCGGTGCGGCTCCTGGCGGTGTGGCTTCTGTCGGGGTGGCTTCCGTCGGTGTGGTCAGCAGCGGCGCGGGCAGCGGTTCGCTGTGCAGCACCGAGAGCCGGGACACCGCTCGGGTGAGCACCACGTACAGCCGATGAAGCCCGCGCGGCTCGGCCGCGACGATCGCGGCTGGCTCGACCACCACCACATGGTCGTACTCCAGGCCTTTGACAAGCGTCGCGGGCACTACGGTGACCCGCTCCGCGGCCGTCACGTCGTCGGCGGTCGTGGTCGCGACACCGGCGGCGGCGAGGGCCGCGCGCAGCCCGTCGACCGCGTCGTCCGCGGCGATCACGCCCACCGAACCGTCGTGCGCGAGCGCCGCGCGCACCTCGCCCACCGTCGCCGAGGTCAGGTCGGTCACGGTACGCACGTCCAGGCCGCCGTCGCGGCGCAGCGACTCGGCCGGCGGTACGTTCACGGCGAGCGCCGGCAGCAGCAGGTTCGCGAACGCCACCACCGCGGCGGGCACCCGGAAACCGACGGTCAACGGGACCACCACCGCGTCGGGTTTGCCCAGGTGGGCCAGGGACTCCCGCCAGTCGGTGGCCGCCCACGGCGCGGTGCCCTGCGCGAGGTCACCGAGGAGGGTGACCGAGCCGTGCTCGCTGCGCCGGGCGATGGCCCGACACTGCATCGGGGAGAGATCCTGCGCCTCGTCCACCACCACGTGCCCGAACCCGGAGGCCCGCTCCAGCAACCCCGCCGCCTCGTCGATAAGCACGGCGTCCGCGGCGGTCCAGCGGGTCGCCTTCGGGGTACGCGCCGGCTTCACCCAGGTCAGCAGCGCCTGCTCGGCGTCGGTGAGCAGGCCATCCGCTGCGGCAGCGGCGAGTCGAGCCGGGTCGGACAGCAGGCCGTACACCAGCCCTTCCGGGGTGAGCGCCGGCCAGACCGTGTCCAGGAAGTCGACGACCGGTTTGCAGCGGCCCATCCGGCGCAGCCACGCGTCGCTGGGTGACTCCGCGCGGCGCGCCTCGGCCTGCCGTTGCAGCAGACCCACCACCCGCGCGCGGACCCGCTCCCGGCCCGTGGCGTACGGCAGCCCTTCCCGCCGGGTCTCCTCGACGATCCGATGCAGCGGCTCCAGCCCGATCCGCCACCGGAACGAACCGTCCGACACGGTGATCGAGTCGGTCGGCGTACCGATCTGGGCCTGCACCGCGCGCCGTAGCACGTCAGCCATCCGCACGTCGTGCTTGAGCGCGGCGACCGCCGGTGCCTCCACCGTCCGGACCGGCACCCGCGAGATCAGCTCCTCGACGGTGGCCTGCTCGACCTCGACCTCACCGAGCGTCGGCAGCACCGCCGCGATGTACGACAGGAACGCCCGGTTCGGCCCCACGATCAGCACACCCGCCCGCCGCAACCGCTCCCGGTGCAGATAGAGCAGGTACGCGGCCCGGTGCAGACCGACAGCCGTCTTCCCGGTGCCCGGCGCCCCCTGCACGCAGATCGAGTCGGCCAAGTCGGCCCGGACCAACTCGTCCTGCTCAGGCTGGATGGTGGCCACGATGTCCCGCATCGGCCCGACGCGCGGCCGCTCGATCTCGGCGGTGAGGATCCGGCTGGTCGTACCCAGCTCCTCACCCCGATCCAGCCGCTCATCCTCGAAGCTGGTCAGCACCCCATTGCTGAAGCCGAACCGCCGCCGGACCGCCACCCCCTGCGGATCGCGCGCACTGGCCCGATAGAACGACCGGGACACGGGTGCCCGCCAGTCCAGCACCAGCGGCTCGCCCCGCTCATCGGTGACGTGCCGCCGGCCGACGTGGTACCGCCGACCGTCATGATCGGTGCTGGTGCTGGTGCTGGTGCTGGTGCTGCTGCTGGCGCCGCTGCCGCTGCCGCCGCTGCTGCTGGCGCCGCTGCTGCCGCTGCCGCCGCTGCTGCTGGCGCCGCTGCTGGCGCTGCCGCCGGTGGTCTCGCTGCCCGTGGTCTCGGCGGTCGGGCGTCCGGCGAAGTCGAGGCGGCCGAAGAACAGCGGTGTGGTCGGGTCGTCGGCCAGCTCGGCCACACGGCGGGCCAGCGTGCGACCGAGCGTCTCCGCGGCGTACGCATCGCCGGCCACCTGATCGCCCGTGGCGAAGAGGGATTCGGCTCGCTCCCGCATCCGCCGCAGCGCTGCACGCGAGGTTGCCAGGTGTGCGCGCTCGGCGGCCAAGTCGTCGTCTAGGTGGGTGTCAAGGTCAGGTGCGGGCATGCTGACGTCCCATCGTCCACAGCTGCTGCTCGCTCGCGTTTCCGGGGGCGGATGGCCGGCCGCCCGGCGCGGTGACGTCCGTTCCGGTGCAGCTCACCTCGGCCGTCAAGCGGGGTGCAACCGTACGCTCCCGAGCCTGCCCGTGCCACCGAATTACCGATGCGGCCACCCGAAAGAGACGGCGTGGCGCCGCGACAGCAGGACGGCGTGCCGGTGGACGGCGGCTGTGCCGCTGTGCCGTCCGAGCCGCTGTGCCGCTCGGCCGCTCGGCCGCTCGGCCGCTGTGCCGTCCGAGCCACTCGGTCGCTGTGCCACTCGGTCGCTGTGCCGCTCGGCCGCTGTGCCGTCCGAGTTAGCCGAACGGCTGTGTCGCCCGTGCGGCCCGGCTTCCGGAGTGCTGCCGCGAGCCCGGGTTGGATCCCGAGGTGGGCTGTGCGGCCCATTGCGGTGAGACGGCATGCCGGCGGGTGGCTGAGGTGGGTCGTTCGCCCTGGTCCGGTGCCGCGTCTGTGGTGGTGTCGGCTTTAGCAGCGGCGGTGGTAGAGGTTGCGCCGTGGGGCGCGGAGCGGGTCGAGCCAGCGGGGCGGAAGGAAGTCGGGCTTGCCGTCAGGTGCGATGCGGACCGACCAGTCGCCTTGATGAAGGAGGCGATGGTGGTGGCCGCAGAGCAGGACCGCGTTGCCCAATGCCGTTGTGCCGCCGTCGGCCCAGTGCTGGACGTGGTGGCCATCGCACCAGCGGGATGGCCGGTCGCAGCCGGGGAAGGCGCAGCCGCCGTCGCGCAGCACCAGCGCGCGACGCAGTGGCCCGGTGAAGAGCCGGCGTTGACGACCGACGTCCAGGACCTGGCTGTTGCCGCCCAGCACGGCCGGCAGCACGGCGGCGTCGCAGGAAAGGCGGCGGATAGCGCCCGGTGTGAGGCGTTCGCCGGTCTCCAGGGCACCCGCACGTACGCCGTTGACCAGCGCATCCAGCGAAACGGTCACCACCAGTTGTGGGCGGTCACCGCCGTTGTCGGGCAGATGGCCGGTGCGCAGCGCCAGCCGACAGATCTCACCGAGGGCATCCGCCCTGCGTTGGCCAGGGCTGCGGTCGTCGTGCGCGCCTGCGGGTGCGCACAGCGGGTCGATTGCGTCGCGCAGCAGGCTCGCCGTTTCGGTGTCGAGGCTGCCGCTGAGGCGTACCCGCCCATCCCGTTGGTCGGAGAGGGTGACGTGCCGGCGGGCCTCGGCCCGCTCGGTGGCCCGCTCAAGGGCTGCCAGCTCAGCTTGGTCTGCCAGGTCGGGAGCGACGTGCGCGAGGACGCGCTCCCCGAGACGGCTCAGGGTCGCCGGATCGAACCTGTCGGCCCACGCGATCAGCAGATGGGTCGCCTTGTCGGTCACCTCTGGCCCCGCCTCGACAGGAAGGGCGGCGACGGTTTCCGCCACGACGCGGCCCTGCTCGACGGTGATCGTGCCGTCGTGCAGGGCATCGCGGACCGCTGATGGCGCCGCGTCGAGGGTGGCGGCGAGCTGAACGAGCTGGCGGGCAGATCGACCCGAGAGCCGGAGCCGATCCCGCAGCCAGACCGCAGTGGACGAGGCGCCTTGGGCGACGGCCAGGCCGCGGGAGTCAAGCTCGCGCACCAGGCCCAGCTCGACGGCGGCCAGCCGCTGCGACGCCGCGTGCGCCGCGTCGAGCGATGCGAGTAGCTCGGCGTCCGAGAGCGCCCATAGGGAGGTCGCGACGCAGTCGTCGACGGCACCACTCGCCTGCGACAACGCCCTCAACATGACGACAAGATAGAACATGTGTACGACAATTTCCGCCCCGTTCGGCCAGGTTGCGACCGCCTCGCCCGCCCGGGATCTGTCGGCGGTCTGACCCCGGTCAGAGCCGGATGCGCCACTCCACTGCCGGCCGCAACCATGCCCACCGCTGGCTTGCCTTCGTGCCGGTCGTCGCCCGGGCGTTGCGCGGGTCGGTGAGTGACGGTCCGGCCGTACCCGAGCGTGGTCCGTCCGGTGGACCAGAGCGTCAGCCGGATGCGGGGTTGGCCACTCTGGGCCGGCCCGCCGAGCCGGACTCGGGCGGCGGGGATACGGTCGGGTCATGGCTGAGCGCATCGCACGCCCGCGGGTCGGGCACATCCAGTTCCTGAACTGCCTGCCGATCTACTGGGGTCTGATGCGCTCCGGTGCCCTGCTCGACGTGGACCTGCACAAGGATTCGCCTGACCAGTTGAACACCGCGCTGATCGCCGGTGACCTGGACATCGGGCCGATCTCGCTGGTGGAGTACCTGCGGCACGCCGACGAGTTGCTGCTCCTGCCGGACCTAGCGGTGGGCAGCGACGGGCCGGTGCTCTCGGTGAACGTGGTCTCCACCCGGCCTCTCACCGAGCTGGATGGCGCTCGGGTGGCGCTCGGTTCGACTTCGCGGACCGGAGTGATGCTGGCCCAGTTGCTGCTCGCCGAGAAGTACCACGTACGCCCCGACTACTTCCGCTGCCCTCCGGACCTGACCCAGATGCTGCTGGAGGCCGACGCCGGGGTGCTGATCGGTGACGTGGCGCTGCGGGCGCTCCATGAGGCGCCGCAGCGCGGCCTCATGGTCACCGACCTCGGGCAGGCGTGGCGGGAGTGGAGCGGGCTGCCGATGGTCTTCGCCGTCTGGGCGGTACGCCGAGACTTTGCCGCCGCCCACCCGGGCATGGTCAAGGAGGTGCATGAGGCGTTCCTGCGCTCCAGGGACCTCTGCCTGGCCGAGTTGGACCAGGTCGCCGAGGCGGCGGCGCGGTGGGAGACGTTCGACGCCGCGACGCTTGCCACGTACTTCCGGACCCTGGACTTCTCGCTCGGTGACCGGCAGGTCGCCGGGCTGCGGGAGTTCGCCCGCCGCGCCGCCGCGAACGGTGAGGTGCCGGCCCTGCCGGACGGCGGCCCGGAGTTCTTCGCCGGCTGAGCCGCCGGTCAGGTCAACCGCCGAGCGGAACCCCCAGGCCCGGGCTGCCGGGCCGGGTTACCGCGCGCCCGACGACCGCACCGCCGGGAACGACCGTGCCGCCGGGACGACCGCGCCGGGCGCGGGCGGGCGGGTCAGGTGCGGGGGCGGAGCAGGGCCTTGGTGATCTTCTCGCAATTCTCCATGCCGTAGTCGTAGCCCTTGTTGATCGGGTACTTGACCATCACGCCCATCGTCCAGGTGTCGCCGATGGCCAGGCAGTTGACGTGCATCTCCTGCTCCCGGGTGCGGTCGATCCACCCGTTCTTGATGGCGATCTGCTTCTGCTCGGCGGCTGGGAAGGCCTTGCGGATGCCGAAGTCTCCCGCGCCGCGGACCAGCTTCATCTCGTTGAGCAGCCACTTCGTCCACTTTGGCCCGGCAGCGGTGCCGGTGGCGATGCAGTTGCCGAGTCGGGCGGTGTCGCGGGGGGAGAGGGCCGTCCGGCTCCAGCCCTTGTCGGGGGCGACGCTGCTGTCGGTGAGCTTGCACATGGAGAGCAGTCGCTTGATCGAGGCGTCCCGGCCGACGGAGTTGTAGAACTGCTCGGCCCGTTCGTTGTCGCTGTCCCGGATGATCTTCGTAGCGTCGGCAAGCATCGCATCGCTCGGCGCATCGCCGTCCTCGGCCGTGCGGCGCAGGTAGTCGGCGACGATCCACGACTTGATCAACGAGGCGGTGGTGCTGGTCTCGTCCATGTTCTTCGAACCGATGATCTTCCCGGTGCGGCGGTCGAGCACGCTCCAGGAGTACCAGCCTTCGATGTCGAGGTTGAGATCCTTGGCCACGAACGGCAGCGGTTCCAGCGCCGGGCTGGGGCTCGGCGACGGCGAAGCTGGCTGGCGGGCGCTGCGGCCGGTGGCCGCGCCGGTGGATCGGCTACTGGCGTCGGACTCACCCCACTTGGCGGCGGCGGCGGACTCGAACGGCGACCCGGGCAACAGTCGCAGCGACACAAGCACCAGCCCGATCAGGATGACCGCGATGGCGATCAGCCGCAGCGGGGCGGTGTCGCCGCCGTCGCGCCGGTCGGCCCGGCGGTTGCCGGCCATCAGCTCACGTCCAGCGTTTGCGGCACCTTGAGCGCGGCACCCGGCTGCGGGGTGACGAGTTGGGTGGCCACGCTGGCGCAGGCCTGCGCCCCGTAGTCCAGGGGGAACTTGGCGCTGGGGTAACGCAGCATCACCGCGAGGCTCCACTTGTCGGTGACCGCGAGGCAGTTGACGTGCCAGTTGCCGTCATAGGCGAGCTGTGTCCAACCGTTCTTCATGCTGACCGGGCCCTGCGCGGTGATCGACTCGGGCAGGCCGTCGATGATCCCCCAGCGCCCACCACCCGAATCCCGCTTCTGGTCCTTGTCCGCGGTGGTGCCGCGAACCTTGCTCATCTCGTTGAGCACCCACTTGGTCCATTTCGGGCCGGCGGCCTTACCGCTGGCGATGCAGTCGCCGAGCCGGACCGCGTCGCGGGGCGACATCCTGGTGAAACTCCAGTAGCCCTCGTACTTCGCCACATTGCCCCGCTTGGTGTCGGTCAGCCCGCAGATCGTGATCGCCCGCTGGATGACCGGGCTGGGCTGCCCGTTCGGCAGCACCTTGTAGGAGCCGCCGGCAGCGGCGTAGACCTTGTTGGCGGCCCCGTCGTTGCTGTCCCGGATGGCAGTGACGGCCATCTTCTTGAGGGCCTCGGGCGGCTCCTTGTCACCGAGCTGCCGCAGATAGTCGGAGACGATCCACGCCTTGATCATCGACTCGGTGGAGCTGGTCGCGGTCATGTTCTTCGACCCGGAGATCTTGCCGGTCGTCCGATCCATCAGCGCCCACGAGAAGAACTCGCCAGCGAAGTCCACCGACACCGGGCCAGCGGCCAGTGTGGGCGGTGGCGGCGGGGTGGGTGAGGGCGCGGCGACGCTTGCGGCGCCGCCTCCGCCTCCGCTGCTGTCACCGTCGGAGAGCCGGGCGTACGCGGCGGGGACCAGTAGGACACCACCGAGAAGGACCGCCACGACGGCGAACACCATGGTCACGCGAGATCGCATGATTTGGGTGAGCTCCAGATGTCAGGGCCGGGGGGCCGGCTTGTTGTCCGGGGCGATCGGTGCGTTCGCCGAGGCGCGGGGGGAGGTGGCCTCTGTGGAACCGACGATTGGTGGCAGCCGATCGGTTGACCGGCAGAAGTCTACGTCTGGACCAGCTGACCGGCAGGGTCCGACACCTGGCAACACGCCATATCAGTGGGAAATCAGGCTTATTTGTGTCTTGTGTGCGGTTTCGCGTTTGGGCAGTGACCGAAGTCATAACGAAGGCGGTAGCGATGCGTGGTCAAAAAATGCCGATCCGTGACAGAAGGTGACTCGGGTTTCCTGTTACACCCCCTAGTGCATCAAGGCGCAAGCTGTAACACTTGCCTCATGTATGGCAGCGACTTCTCCGCATCGGACGACGCGCCCGGCGCTGGCCTGCTCGGCGAGGTCGAAGCGGCCGAGGCTGAGCTGCGTGCGGCCGCCGCGCGCCAGCGCCGGGGCGGACCGGCGCCCGACGAGGACCTGGCCGGGTACTTCGCCGAGGTGGTCGACGCGGAGCAGAAGATCGAGCCGCGGGACTGGATGCCCGACGCGTACCGCCGGACGCTGATCCGGCAGATCGCCCAGCACGCCCACTCCGAGATCATCGGCATGCAGCCCGAGGGCAACTGGATCAGCCGGGCGCCGTCGCTCAAGCGCAAGGCGATCCTGCTGGCCAAGGTGCAGGACGAGGCGGGCCACGGGCTCTACCTCTACGCCGCCGCCGAAACCCTCGGCATCAGCCGTGACGAGCTGGTCCAGTTGCTGCTCGACGGCAGGCAGAAGTACAGCTCGATCTTCAACTACCCCACCCTGACCTGGGCCGACGTGGGCGCGATCGGCTGGCTGGTGGACGGCGCGGCGATCGTCAACCAGGTGCCGCTGTGCCGCTGCTCCTACGGCCCGTACGCCCGGGCGATGATCCGGGTCTGCAAGGAGGAGTCGTTCCACCAGCGGCAGGGCTACGAGATCTTGCACACACTCGCGCACGGCACCCCCGGGCAGAAGGCGATGGCCCAGGACGCGGTGGACCGCTGGTGGTACCCGTCGCTCGCGATGTTCGGCCCGCCGGACGGCGACTCGACCCACTCCACCCAGTCGATGGCCTGGAAGATCAAGCGCTTCTCGAACGACGATCTGCGGCAGCGCTTCGTCGACATGTGCGTCCAGCAGGCCGAGGTCCTCGGGCTGCGCATCCCCGATGACGACCTGCGCTGGAACGAGGAGCGGCAGGCGTACGACTACACCCAGCCGGACTACGACGAGCTGATGCGGGTGATCTCCGGCAACGGGCCGTGCAACCGGGAACGGATGGCACACCGCCGGGCCGCGCACGCCGACGGCGCATGGGTACGCGAGGCCGCCGCGGCGTACGCCGCCAAGCGGGCGGAGAACAGGGAGAAGGTAGCCGCGTGAGCACCGAACACTCGCCGCTGTGGGAGGTCTTCGTGCGGGCGCGGCGCGGGCTGTCACACACCCACGTCGGCAGCCTGCACGCCCCCGACGCCGAGCTGGCCCTGCGCAACGCCCGGGACCTCTACACCCGTCGGCAGGAGGGCGTGTCGATCTGGGTGGTGCCGGCCGGCGCGATCACCGCGTCGAGCCCTGACGAGAAGGACTCCTTCTTCGACCCGGCCGCCGACAAGGTCTACCGCCACCCCACCTTCTACGAGGTGCCGGACGGGGTGGCCCACCTGTGAACGGGCCCTTCGACTTCACGCTTGCTCTCGGCGACGACGCGCTGATCGCGGCGCAGCGGCTGGGCGAGTGGACCACTCGCGCACCGGAGATGGAAGAGGACATCGCGCTTGCCAACATCGCCCTCGACCAGCTCGGCGCGGCCCGCCTGCTGCTGTCGTACGCGGGCGAGCTGGAGGGCGCCGGCCGCGACGAGGACGCGCTTGCGTACCTGCGTGACGACCGCGAGTTCCGCAACGTGCTCCTGGTCGAGCTGCCCAACGGCGACTTCGCGGTGACCATGGCGAAGCTGTTCTTCCTGGCGGCGTACCAGTTGCCGCTCTACACGGCGCTCGCCGGGTGCGGGGACGAGCGGCTGGCCGCGATCGGCGCGAAGGCCCGCAAGGAGTCGGCGTACCACCTGGACCACGGCGCGCTGTGGGTGAAGCGGCTCGGCGACGGCACCGAGGAGTCGCACCGTCGGATGCAGGCGGCCGTCGACCAGGTGTGGCCGTACACCCATGAACTGTTCGTCGCGGACCCGGCGGCGCCTGTCGACCCGGCCACCCTGCGGCCGGCGTTCGACGACACCGTCGGCCCGGTGCTGGCCGAGGCGACGCTCACCCGACCGGAGGGCGGCTGGGCGCCGGGCGGCGGACGGGCCGGTGTGCACACCGAGCACCTGTCCTACCTGCTCGCCGAGATGCAGGTGCTGCACCGCGCCCACCCGGGGGCGACGTGGTGAACCCCAGGGCCGCGGCTGCGTCGGTGGTGGACCCGGAGATCCGGGTGATCACCATCGACGAGCTGGGCATCCTGCGGGCCGTCGAGGAGGACCCGGCAAGCGGTCGGGTCACCGTCACGATCACCCCGACCTACACCGGCTGCCCGGCCATGGACGTGATCCGGGCCGACATCCGGCGTGCGCTCGCCGGCGCCGGGCACCCGGACGTCGAGGTCCGCACGGTCTACAGCCCGCCGTGGAGCACCGACTGGATCTCCGACGGTGGGCGGGCCAAGCTCGCCGCCGCCGGGATCGCCCCACCGTCGCCAGTACGCGCCCCCGGCGTGGTGTCGTTGACCCTCGCGGTCCGCTGCCCGCAGTGCGGCTCGCCGGAGACCGAACAGGTCAGCCGGTTCGGCTCCACCGCGTGCAAGGCGCTGTGGCGGTGCCGTTCCTGCTCCGAACCCTTCGACCACCTGAAGGCACTGTGACAGTCACGATCTCCCGGCCGGTTCGCCGTCGGCCGGCCTTCCACCCGCTGCCGGTCTCCGCCGTCGACCGGCTCACCGACGACTCGGTGGCTGTCACGTTCGCCGTACCCGAGGAGTTGCGCGACACCTTCGCGTTCCGCGCGGGCCAGCACCTCACCGTGCGCCGGGTGACCGAGGGTGGCGAGGACGTGCGCCGGTCGTACTCCATCTGCTCCACCCCCGACGACCTGGCCCGGCACGGCCGGTTGCGGATCGGGGTGCGGGAGATCCCCGGCGGCGCGTTCTCGGCGTTCGCGTGCGGCGCGCTGCGCGGTGGCGACACGGTCGAGGTGCTGCCGCCGCTGGGCACCTTCACCACGGCGTTCGCGCCGGACCGGGTGCGGCACTACGGCGCGGTCGTCGCCGGCTCCGGCATCACCCCGGTGCTCGGGCTCGTCGCGACGGCCCTGGCCGTCGAGCCGGCCAGCACCTTCACACTGGTGTACGGCAACCGCACGGCCAACACGGTGATGTTCGTCGAGGAGTTGGCCGACCTGAAGGACCGCTATCCCACCCGGCTGCACCTGGTGCACGTGCTGTCCCGGGAGCAGGGCGAGTCGCCGCTGCTCTCCGGTCGGATCGACGCCGAACGGCTGGGCCGTCTGCTGGACACCATCGTGCCGGGCGACGTCATCGAGGAGTGGTTCCTCTGCGGCCCGTACGCCATGGTGGTCGACGCCCGGGACGTGCTGACCGCGCGCGGGCTGCCCGAGTCGGCGGTACGCACCGAGTTGTTCCACGTCGACGCGCCGCCGGAGCCGGTGCGGCGTCCCGCCGACCAGCCGGGCGCCGGAGCGGAGATCACGATCGTGCTGGACGGGCGGTCGTCGAGCTTCACGATGGGCCGCGAGGAGCGGGTGCTGGACGCCGCGCTGAAGGTGCGCGGCGAGTTGCCGTACGCCTGCAAGGGCGGCGTCTGCTCGACATGCAAGGCGAAGGTCGTCGACGGCGCGGTAACGATGGCCCGCAACTACGCCCTGGAGCCCGACGAGTTGGCGGCGGGCTACGTGCTGACCTGCCAGTCCAGCCCGACCACCGACAAGCTCACAGTCGACTACGACGCCTGAGGATCGGCAGTTCGCCGAGGTAGCCAGGGGAGTTGCGGGCGGTACTCCCCGAGCAGGGTGGACTCACAGTCGATACGGATCGGTGATTTCCTTTGGGATGAGCGCGGGTGCCGCGAGGTCGCGGAGCGCTGGTGCGGCGAGGTAGTACCGCCCTCGGGTCTGCCCGCGCTGTTCGAGCATTCCCGCCCGCACCAGGGCGCGTAGGTCGCGGGTGGCCTGGTCGTCAGTGAGGCCCTCGTCGCGTTGAAAGATCGTGCGGCGCACCCGGCCGCCAGCCGAGGCCAGATGCAGTGCGCTCACCACGCGCTCGGGCAACCCGTTGCGGCGGACCCAGGTGTCGAGCAGTTCCCAGAGTTGTGCGGCTTGATCAATGCGCTGCCGGACAAGTTGGGCCTGTTGATGATGGGCGCCCAGGCAGAATCTGACCCACTTTCCGGTGTCGTTGTCCGGCGACCATGCCGGGCCGCCTACCTCGCCGAGCACGTCGTAGTAGGCGTACGTGTTGCGGCCGGCGCCGAGCCACTCCTCGATCGAGGAGAACTCCGGGGCGAGTACGCCGTCCCGGGCGAGGACGAGGGTGTGCAGGCAACGGGACATGCGGCCATTCCCGTCTCGCCAGGGGTGGATCTTGACAAGGTTCAGATGGGCCATCGAAGCACGTACGAGCAGCGGAGTCTCCGGCTCTCCGTCGGCTAGCCAGTCGATCAGCTCGGCGATCAGGGCTGGGACGTCGTCCGCGTCTGGACCGGTGTAGACCCGGCGGCCGGTGTGCGCCTCGTCGACATGGATGTCTCCAGGTCGGAATCGGCCCGGCCACTTGGCGAGGTCGTGTCGAAGCATCATGAAGTGTAGGGAGTTCATCAGCATGTGCTGCCAGGTGAACTCCTGCGAGCGGGCGAGTTGTTGCACGTAGGTAAGTGCGTCTCGGTAACCGGTGATGACATCCCAGGTCTGCGGACTCGTCTCCACAGGGTCCTCGCCGGCAACGGCTGCGGCTGCGTCGTCAAGCGTCACCTGATAGCCCTCGATCGAATTCGAGCCCTGGATGGCACGGGCGATCAGAGTGCGGCGGAGCTGCCCCGTCCAGCGGTGCGGTTCGGCGAGTTGGTATCGCAGGCTGGCCCGCATCGTGTCCAACTCGTCGAGCACACGCAAGTCCTCGTCGGAGAGCGCAGGCGTCTGGTAGAGCATCGGCTAATGCTACAGACAATTTGGCATTTTGCCGAAATCATTTAGGCATTCCGGGCTTGTCGGCGGTTCAACCGGCCACACGGCAGGACACCGCTGGCCCGGCACCAGGACTCAGCCCGTCCCAGGTGCCGACTCGGGGGTGTGCGTCACGCGCGCCGGAGGGGCGTGCCGGCCGCCGGAGGACCGACGTAGGCTCGGGGGCGTGACGGTGAGCCGGGAGATCGACGACATCCTGCAGCGCGGCGCGGACGGCGGGCGGATCACGCCCGAGGAGGCCCTGCTGCTCTACACCGAGGCGCCCTTCCACGCGCTTGGCGAGGCGGCGGACGCGGTGCGCAGGCGGCGCTATCCGGACAACGTCGTCACGTACCTGATCGATCGCAACATCAATTACACGAACGTCTGCGTGACGGCGTGCAAGTTCTGCGCGTTCTACCGGGCGCCGAAGCACTCCGAGGGGTGGACCCACCCGACCGAGGAGATCCTGCGCCGCTGCGCCGAGGCGGTCGAGCTGGGCGCGACCCAGGTGATGCTCCAGGGCGGGCACCACCCGGACTACGGCGTCGAGTACTACGAGGAGCTGTTCTCCTCGGTCAAGCAGGCGTACCCGCAGCTGGTCATCCACTCGATCGGCCCCAGCGAGATCCTGCACATGGCCAAGGTGTCCGGCGTGAGCCTGGACGAGGCCATCGCCCGGATCAAGGCCGCCGGCCTGGACTCCATCGCCGGTGCCGGGGCGGAGATGCTGCCCGAGCGTCCGCGCAGGGCCATCGCGCCGCTCAAGGAGTCGGGTGAGCGCTGGCTGGAGGTCATGGAGCTGGCCCACCGCCAGGGCATCGAGTCGACCGCCACCATGATGATGGGCACCGGCGAGACGCACGCCGAGCGGATCGAGCACCTCCGGATGATCCGTGACGTGCAGGACCGCACCCGTGGCTTCCGGTCGTTCATCCCGTGGACGTACCAGCCGGAGAACAACCACCTCAAGGGCCGCACGCAGGCGACCACGCTGGAATACCTGCGGCTGGTCGCGGTCGCCCGGCTCTTCTTCGAGACCGTGCCGCACCTGCAGGCGTCCTGGCTGACCACAGGCAAGGACGTCGGGCAGCTCGCGCTGCACATGGGCGTGGACGACCTCGGCTCGATCATGCTGGAGGAGAACGTCATCTCCTCGGCCGGCGCCCGGCACCGCTCCAACCTGCACGAGCTGATCGGCATGATCCGTTCCGCCGACCGGATCCCGGCGCAGCGGGACACCCTCTACAACCGGCTGGCGGTGCACCACACGCCTGCCGACGATCCGACCGACGACCGGGTGGTGTCGCACTTCTCGTCGATCGCGCTGCCCGGTGGCGGTGCCGGCCGGTCGCTCCCGCTGGTCGAGGTCAACTGAGACTGGTCGCGGCCCGGCCGTTCGGCTGACCCGGGGGTCATGCTCCCGCGCGGCCGTGTCGGCGGTACGGGTCGTCCCTGTCGTCGCAGCGCCAGGCTGACCGCTGCGGGGCTGGTGGAGATGATCGTGGGCGGCTACCGTCCGGGCTCATATCCGTCCTCACCATCCACCGTTTCACGCGGTCGGGTGGGTGCTGTCCCGGGATGGTCCTCCATCGACCCGTGAGGGGTCGTTCATATAACGCACGGCGGTACGGGCGGGATGGGTGACCATTCCGCCCGTTCCGTTTGTCCGGTCCGGTCCGGACGGTTGAAAACCGTCTCCCAGTGTGGCGCCGGAGATCGACATTCGATAACGTCCGCTCGTTCCACACATTTCTTCTTCCCTATCCCCCGGGGGACTGATGACAGCGTTCCACCGCTCGACCCTGGCTCGCGCCGCCGTCGTGGCCCTGCTCGCGGCTGGTGGCCTGGCCACCGTCGCCGCCCCGGCGCAGGCGGCCGGCGGGGCCGACCTGGCGCTGCAGCCGTTGAGCTACCAGCTGGCCAAGGGCGTCAAGGAGGCCAAGGCCAAGCCGTTCAAGTTCCAGGTCGACAACACCCGGAGCACGGTCGACGCCAAGGACGTCCGGGTGACCGTGGAGACGAAGGGCCTCAAGAACCGCAAGGTCGGCTACCTCGTCCCGATCGGATGCGACGTCACCGGCACGACCTTCACCTGTCTGCTCGGCGATCTGGCCGCAGGCACCACCGAGGACTTCGGCCTCCCGCTCTTTTCCACAGGCGGTCGCGGTGACGGCGGCAGGCTTGTCGTCACGATCAGCTCAGCCACCACCGACCCCAATCTCGGCGACAACACGGTCGAGCACGACATCACCGTCACCGAACCCGGCTACGACCTCACCGCCTGGGTGCAGGACGTCTACGCCAACGTGACGGTGGACGGGGACGAGGTCGGCGAGTCCGATCTCCAGGCCGTGAAGCTCGGCGACACCGCGCCGCTGGACTGGGCGATCTTCAACGACGGCAGCCGCAAGGCGACAGGCGTGGCGTACGGGATCACCCTGCCGGCCGGCGTCACCTTCGCCGAGCTGCCGGAGAGCTGCGTCGAGCAGCCGCTGGGTGCCTTGGCGAACGCGTACTGCGAGGACACCGGCGTGGTGCTGAAGCCGGGGCAGTTCTACACCGCTGCGGTCCGGGTGAAGGTCGGCGCGGGCGTCACCGAGTCGGTGCTCCGGCCGGGCTTCCTGTGGGCCTTCGGTCTGGACGCCGCCGCGGGCAACCCCGAGGAGCAGCCGAAGGTGGCCACCGGTGCGCAGCGTCGGGCGTTCACCGAGGTCGACGAGGTGGACAACAGCGCGCAGTTCGACGTCTTCGTCGACCTGACCGTGCGGCCCACCCCGACCCCGACCCCGTCGGCGACGCCCACGGCGAACCCGACGGCCACTCCGACCCCGGGCGGCACGACGTCGCCGGACGCGACCACGTCCCCCGGCGTGACCACGTCGCCGGCCGCCGGTGGCGGCTCCGGTGGTGGCGGTCTCCCGGTCACCGGCGTGCAGGTCGGCCTGATCGGCGGCATCGGCGGCATGATCCTGCTCGTGGGTGGAGCGCTGCTGGTGCTCTCCCGCCGGCGCAAGGTCGTCCTGGTGGCACCGGGCGACGAGAAGTCGACCGACTGACCGAAGCGTGACGCGAGGGCGGGGTGGGCAACCACCCCGCCCTTTTCGCGCGCCCGGGTCGGTGCCGGCGGCGCGGCCCGTGCCGGCAGCGTCGCGCCGCTCGCGTCGGCACGTGCGGGCTGCGTCGGGGCGCACGTGCCGGCTGCGCCGACGCTTCCGGCTGGCCGGGGGTACGCAGACCCAGCGGTCGTCGGTTGGACGGCGGCTGGCAGAGTGGAGGGGTGAGCCGTACCCCGCAGGGCCAGCGCGCCAGCCTGGACAAGCAGCCGCACGAGGTCGCCGCGATGTTCGACGGCGTGGCCGAGCGTTACGACCTGACAAACACCGTGCTCTCCTTCGGTCAGGACCGTTCCTGGCGTCGGGCCACCCGCGCCGCGCTCGGCCTGCGGCCGGGTGAGCGGGTGCTCGACGTGGGCGCGGGCACCGGAGTCTCGACCCGTGAGCTGGCCCAGTCCGGGGCGTACGCGGTCGGCGCCGACCTGTCGCTTGGCATGTTGTACGCGGGCAAGCGGGTTCGGCCCGAGGTGCCGCTGCTGGCGGGGGACGCGCTGCGGCTGCCTTTCGCCGACGCCAGCTTCGACGCGGTGACCATCTCGTTCGCGTTGCGCAACGTCAACGACACCGACGCGGCCCTGCGTGAGCTGGCACGGGTGACCCGCCCCGGAGGGCGGCTGGTGGTCTGCGAGTTCAGCACCCCGGTCAACCCGGCCTTCCGGACGGTCTACCTGTCGTACCTGATGCGGTCCCTGCCGGCGGTGGCCCGGGGCGTGTCCAGCAACCCGGAGGCGTACGTCTACCTGGCCGAGTCGATCCGGGCCTGGCCGGATCAGGCCGCGCTGGCCGGACGCGTCGGTGCGGCTGGGTGGGGCCGTGTGGCGTGGCGCAACCTGACCGGCGGCGTGGTCGCCCTGCACCGGGGGATCCGCGAGTAGTCGCGGAGGATCACCCAACCCGGACATAATTCGGGTTTCGTTAATACCAGCATTTAGTCCACTTTGCCCGGTACGCTCGTCGGCATGACCGGAGCAGACCCGGCGGACCCGGTGGCCGCCACCGACGACGACGCGGCCGAACTCGTCGCGCAACTGCGTGCGCTGGCGGGTGCCGACCCCGCCGACGTGCGGCAGGTGGTCGCCGAGGTGCTGGCCGCGCTGGACCGGGCGGCCGGGGGAGCGCTGCGTGAGCATCTGCCGGAGTCCATCCGGGCCGATGCCGGCCTGGACGCGCCCAGCCGAGCCTGAGACCTGGCACTTTGGACGGTCACCGGCTGTCACATCCCGCGGGTTAGGTACCCCTGGTCCTGCGTAGGCATGACGTCGGTCATACACTCGTCCCGTCTGGCTTGTGAAGCATTTCACGAGCGTGCGGGAGGAGGCGCGAATGACCGCGGTGGAACACGACGCCGACGTCATTGTCGTTGGCGCCGGTCCCGGTGGATCGGCAACTGCGTACCACCTGGCCCGGCACGGCGCACGGGTGCTGGTGTTGGAGAAGACCGAGTTCCCCCGGGAGAAGGTCTGCGGCGACGGGCTGACCCCGCGCGCGGTGCGGCAGCTCATCCGGATGGGTGTGGACACCTCGCCCGAGGCCGGCTGGCTGCACAACCGGGGCCTGCGCGTGATCGGCGGCGGCGTACGCCTCGAACTGGACTGGCCCGACCTGGCGAGCTTCCCCAACTACGGCCTGGTGCGTACGAGGCTCGACTTCGACGACCTGCTCGCCAAGCGTGCGGTTGCCGCCGGCGCGGAGCTCCGCACAAACGTGAACGTGCTCGGCCCGGTGCTCGACGGCGACGGCCGGGTGACAGGTGTCGAGGCGGAGGTGGGCCCGGGCAAGGAGCCCGCCACCTTCCGCGCCCCGCTTGTCGTGGCGGCCGACGGGGTCTCCGGTCGGTTCCCGCTCGCGCTCGGGCTGGCCAAGCGGGAGGACCGGCCGATCGGCGTGGCCGTCCGCCGCTACTACCGCTCACCTGTCAAGCACGACGACAACTACCTGGAGTCGTGGCTGGAGCTGCGCAGCAAGGACAGCGGCGACAACCTGCTGCCCGGCTACGGCTGGATCTTCGGCCTCGGTGACGGCCGCGTCAACGTCGGCCTCGGCGTGCTCAACTCGTCCTCCGCGTTCGGCAAGACCAACTACCGCAGGCTGCTCACCGACTGGCTCGCCAACACCCCCGAGGACTGGGGGATGACCGACGAGGCCAACGCCGAGGGCCCGATCCTCGGTGCGGCGCTGCCGATGGGCTTCAACCGGGTGCCTCACTACACGCGCGGCGTGCTGCTGGTCGGCGACTCCGGCGGCATGGTCAACCCGTTCAACGGCGAGGGCATCGCGTACGCCATGGAGTCCGGCGAACTGGCCGCGGAGGTCGTGGCCCAGGCCCTCGCCCGCCCGGCCGGCCCGGAGCGGGAGCGGGCGCTGATGGCGTACCCGAACGAGCTGAAGGCCCGGCTCGGTGGCTACTACCGGCTCGGCGGCATCTTCGTGAAGCTGATTGGCCGTCCGGAGATCATGCGGATCGCCACCAAGCACGGAATGCCACACCCGACGCTGATGCGATTCGTGCTCAAACTGTTGGCCAACCTGACCGATCCCCGTGGCGGGGACGCGATGGACCGGGTCATCAACGCGATGACGAAGGCAGCGCCAGCCGTCTAGGACAACCGGTATCGGTGCAGGTCACAGCCCCGATCCGGACAAAGATCGACCCCCGGCGGCAGCCACCGCGAGGGACGTGAATAGTGTGATTTTCGTCAAGCATCGAGGGCAGGGAAGGACGAGCAGGAGAAAAGATGTCGCTCTCGCCTTACGCACCGATCATCGGGCTCTTCGCCATCGCCGCGGCGTTCGCGCTGTTCTCCGTTGGCGCCGCTCGGATTACTGGCCCCCGTCGCTATAACAAGGCCAAGCTCGAGGCCTATGAGTGCGGCATCGAGCCCAGCCCGCAGCCGGTTGGCGGCGGGCGGTTCCCGATCAAGTTCTACCTGACGGCGATGCTCTTCATCGTCTTCGACATCGAGATCATCTTCCTCTACCCCTGGGCGGTCTCGTTCGACGCTCTGCCGATCTTCGGCTTCGTGGAGATGGTCCTGTTCATCGTCGCGGTCTTCGTCGCGTACGCCTATGTGTGGCGGCGCGGCGGCCTGGACTGGGACTGAGGAAGGAACGTCAGATGGGCATCGAGGAGAAGCTTCCCGCCGGCGTCCTGCTCACCTCGGTGGAGAAGCTGGTCAACTGGTCTCGGAAGTCGTCCGTGTGGGGCGCCACCTTCGGCCTGGCCTGCTGCGCCATCGAGATGATGGCCGCCGGTGGTCCGCACTACGACATGGGCCGCTGGGGCATGGAGGTCTTCCGGGCCTCGCCCCGGCAGGCCGACCTGATGATCGTGGCCGGCCGGGTGAGTCAGAAGATGGCACCGGTGCTGCGCCAGATCTACGACCAGATGGCCGAGCCCCGCTGGGTGCTCTCGATGGGCGTCTGCGCCAGCAGCGGCGGCATGTTCAACAACTACGCGATCGTGCAGGGCGTCGACCACGTCGTGCCTGTCGACATGTACCTGCCCGGCTGCCCGCCCCGGCCCGAGATGCTCATCGACGCGATCCTCAAGCTCCGCGAGAAGATCATGTACGAGCCGCTGGGCGCGAACGGTCGCAAGATGCAGGCGGCCCGGCAGGAGCGCGGTGACGTTCCCGTCGTGCCGTACGGCTCCATGCCGTCCTCGTACCGCAGCGACAAGGCCCGGCGTGCCGAGTGGACCCAGGCGGTCCGCGAGGGGCGCGAGGAGCAGTTGCGGATCGAGAACTGGATGAACGCCCAGAACCACCTCCACCCGCAGGTAGGCCCCAAATGACGTCACCCACCGACAAGCCCAACGACGGCGGGGTGCCGGTGCCGGTCACCCCGGCCGGCGCCAGCGGCACCGCACCGGCGGAGTACCCGCCGTCCAGCCCTGCCGGCCGCGGGATGTTCGGCAACCAGGGCACCGGCGACGTGTCCGGCTACGGCGGCCTGGTCCGTCAGCGCCAGCCGATCGAGGAGGCCGCGCGGCCCTACGGCGGCTACTTCGACGAGGTCCGCGACGCGTTGGAGGAGGCGTACCCGGCCTTCGGTGACGCGATCGAGAAGGTCGTCGTCGACAGGGGTGAGCTGACCCTGCACGTGCGCCCGGAGCGGATCGCCGAGGTCTGCCAGGTGCTGCGGGACGACATGGCGCTGCGATTCGAGCTGTGCTCCTCGGTGTCCGGTGTGGACTACCTCGGTGCCGACGAGCGCCGGCTGCACGTGGTCTACCTGCTCACCTCGATGACGTACCGGCGTCGGGTCCGGCTGGAGGCCGCGGTCTCCGTCGAGCAGCCGCACCTGCCCAGCGTGACAGCCGTCTACCCGACGGCGGACTGGCAGGAGCGCGAGGCGTACGACATGTTCGGGATCGTCTTCGACGGCCACCCCAGCCTGACCCGGATCCTCATGCCGGACGACTGGGAGGGCCACCCGCAGCGCAAGGACTACCCGCTCGGTGGGGTGCCCGTCGAATACAAGGGCGCCGAGATCCCGCCGCCGGACCGGAGGAGGTCGTACCAGTGACGACGTCGAACTACGCGACCGAGCACGAGACCACCGAGGGTCGGGTCTTCACCGTCACCGGTGGCGACTGGGACACGGTCGTCTCGAGCACCGACCCGATCAACGACGAGCGGATCGTGGTCAACATGGGTCCGCAGCACCCGTCCACGCACGGGGTGCTGCGACTGGTCCTGGAGTTGGAGGGCGAGACGGTCCGCGAGGCCCGCTCGGTCGTCGGCTACCTGCACACCGGCATCGAGAAGAACCTCGAATACCGCAACTGGGTGCAGGGCTCGACCTTCGTGACCCGGATGGACTATCTCGCCCCGATCTTCAACGAGACGGCGTACGCGCTCGCGGTCGAGAAGCTGCTCGGCATCACCGACGACATCACCGAGCGGGCCACCACCATCCGCGTGCTGATGATGGAGCTCAACCGCATCTCGTCGCACCTGGTCTGGCTGGCCACCACTGGCATGGAGCTGGGCGCGATCTCGATCATGTTGTACGGCTTCCGCGAGCGGGAGTACATCCTCGACATCTTCGAGACGATCACCGGCCTGCGGATGAACCACGCGTACGTCCGGCCGGGCGGTGTGGCGCAGGACGTCCCGGACGAGGCGATCGTCAAGATCCGCGAGTTCCTCAAGATGATGCCGAAGAAGCTCAAGGAGTACGAGGACCTGCTCTCCGGCCAGCCGATCTGGACCGAGCGCACCAAGAACGTCGCGGTGCTGGACGTGACCGGCTGCGTGGCGCTCGGCATCACCGGGCCGGTGCTGCGCTCTGCCGGGCTCGCCTGGGACCTGCGCAAGACCATGCCGTACTGCGGGTACGAGACGTACGAGTTCGACGTGCCGACGCACCCCGACGGCGACGTGTGGGGCCGCTACCTGGTCCGGCTCGCCGAGATCCGGGAGTCGATGAAGCTTGTCGAGCAGGCACTGGACCGGCTGCGGCCGGGCCCGGTGATGGTCGCCGACCGCAAGATCGCCTGGCCGGCCCAGCTCGCCATCGGTGTCGACGGCATGGGCAACTCGCTTGAGCACGTCGCCAAGATCATGGGTCAGTCGATGGAGTCGCTGATCCACCACTTCAAGCTGGTCACCGAGGGCTTCCGGGTCCCGCCCGGCCAGGTGTACGTCGCCATCGAGTCGCCTCGCGGCGAGTTGGGCGTGCACGCGGTCTCCGACGGTGGCACCCGGCCGTACCGGGTGCACTACCGGGAGCCGAGCTTCGTCAACCTCCAGGCCCTGCCGGCGATGGCCGAGGGCGGCCTGATCGCCGACGTGATCGCCGGCGGCGCCTCGCTGGACCCCGTGATGGGTGGGTGTGACCGATGAGCTTTTCTGACGAGACCCGGGAGCGGGCGCGCGAGATCATCGCCCGCTACCCGGCGGACCGGTCCCGCTCGGCGTTGCTGCCGCTGCTGCACCTGGTCCAGTCGGAGGAGGGCTACGTCTCTCCGGCCGGTGTCACGTTCTGCGCCGAGGTGCTCGGCCTGAACAAGGCGCAGGTCGGCGCGGTGGCCACCTTCTACACCATGTACAAGCGCAAGCCGACCGGTGACTTCCTGGTGAGCGTCTGCACCAACACGATGTGCAATGTGCTGGGTGGCCAGGAGGTCTACGACACCCTCACCGAGCACCTGGGCGTCGGCCACGACGAGACCACCGCCGACGGAAAGATCACGCTGGAGCACGCCGAGTGCCTGGCGGCCTGCGACTACGGCCCGGTGATGACGGTCAACTACGACTTCTTCGACGGCGTCGACCCGTCCACTGCGGTCGGTGTGGTCGACGAGTTGCGCGCCGGTGGCCGGCCGATGCCGACCCGCGGCGCCCGGCTCTGCACGCTCAAGGAGATGGCGGTGCAGCTCGCCGGTTTCGCCGACGAGCGCGAGGGCGCGGTCGCCGACGGCGGGCCGGGCGAGGCCACCCTGCGCGGGTTGCGGCTGGCGCAGGAGCACGGCGTCTCGGTGCCGGGCTTCGACCCGAACACCCCGATCCGCAGCAAGGCGGAGGCGGACAAGGCCGCCGCCGAGGCGAAGGCGAAGGCGGAGGCCGCAAAGCCGGCGCCCGCCGAGGCCAGCGCGGCACCGGTCAAGGGCGGCGACGGGGCTTCCGCTCCGACGGGTACGCCCGCAAACGCCGGCGCCGGCGAGCCGGCTCCCGCAGCGGCGGCGACCGGCAGCACCGCACCGGACGTGAAGGCACCGGACGACAAGTCTCCGCAGGTGCGTACCGCCGAGACCCGGCAGCCCGACGCGAGCACCGCCGCGCCGGACGCCCCCGGCACCAAGGTCCCGGCGGAGACCTCGCCGCCGGCCCCGCGCGACGCGCAGCGGGCCGAGGCCGCCGGCGTGGCGGCAAACGCGCCGGCCGGCGACGGCAAGCCCGCTGGCGACGACGCCGGGGCGCAGGAGCGCAACCTCACCGAAGCGAAAACTGGCACGGACGCCGACGGCACCGATCCGGCGGACGCGAACGAAACGGGGGCCCAGAAGTGACCACTCCCCGCCAGGAGACGCTGGCCAAGCTGACGCCGGTGCTGACCAAGCGCTGGCTGTCGCCGGACGCCTGGCGGATCGGCACCTATGAGCAGTTGGACGGCTACGCCGCGCTGCGCAAGGCCCTCAAGGCCCACCCGGACGACCTGATCCAGCTGATCAAGGACTCCGGGCTGCGCGGCCGGGGTGGCGCGGGCTTCCCCACAGGTCTCAAGTGGGGCTTCATCCCGCAGGGCGACGGCAAGCCGCACTACCTCGTGGTCAACGCCGACGAGGGCGAGCCGGGCACCTGCAAGGACCTGCCGCTGATGACCCACGACCCGCACGCGCTCGTCGAGGGCGTGATCATCGCGTCGTACGCGATCCGGGCCAACCGCGCCTACATCTACATCCGGGGCGAGGCGGTGCACGCCGCGCGGCGGCTGCGCAACGCCGTCCAGGAGGCGTACGACAAGGGTTACCTCGGTCGGAACATCCTGCGCAGCGGCTACGACCTGGAGCTGGTGGTGCACTCCGGCGCCGGGGCGTACATCTGTGGCGAGGAGACGGCGCTGCTGGACTCGCTGGAGGGGTTCCGTGGTCAGCCCCGGCTGCGCCCGCCGTTCCCGGCCACCCACGGCCTGTACGCCAGCCCGACGGTGGTGAACAACGTCGGCACCATCGCCAGCGTGCCGCCGATCGTGCTCGGCGGGGCCGACTGGTGGAAGTCCATGGGCACCGAGAAGTCGTCCGGGCCGATGATCTACTCGCTCTCCGGCCGGATCGTGAACCCCGGCCAGTACGAGTGCTCGATGGGCGTCACGCTGCGCGAGCTGCTGGAGCTGGCCGGCGGGATGCAGCCCGGCCACAACCTGCGGTTCTGGACCCCGGGCGGCTCGTCGACCCCACTGCTCGCCGCCGAGCACCTGGACGTGCCGCTGGACTTCGAGGGGGTGGCGGCGGCCGGCTCGATCCTCGGCACCACTGCCACCCAGATCTTCTCCGACCAGGACTGCCCGGTCTACGCGACGTACCGGTGGCTGGAGTTCTACCACCACGAGTCGTGCGGCAAGTGCACCCCGTGCCGCGAGGGCAACTACTGGATGGTCCGGGTCTACCGGCGGATCCTCGCCGGTCAGGGCACCCACGAGGACCTGGACACCCTGCTGGACACCTGTGACAACATCCTCGGCCGCTCGTTCTGCGGCCTCGGTGACGGCGCGACCAGTTCGGTGACCTCGTCGCTGAAGTACTTCAAGCAGGACTACCTCGACTACATCGAGGGTCGTACTGCGCCGAAGCTCTCCGACAAGCAGCTGGTTGGAGCTCACTGATGACGGACGTAGCCAAGCAGACCGAAACGGTCACCCTCACCATCGACGGCGTCGAGGTCACCGCTCCCAAGGGGACGCTGCTGATCCGGGCCGCCGAGCAGATGGGCACCGAGATCCCCCGGTTCTGCGACCACCCGCTGCTGGCCCCGGCCGGCGCGTGCCGGCAGTGCCTGGTCGAGGTGGAGGGGCAGCGCAAGCCTGTCGCCTCCTGCACCCAGACCGTCGCCGACGGCATGGTCGTGCGCACCCAGCTCACCTCGCCGGTCGCCAAGAAGGCGCAGGAGGGGGTGATGGAGCTGCTGCTGCTCAACCACCCGCTGGACTGCCCGATGTGTGACAAGGGCGGCGAGTGCCCGCTGCAGAACCAGGCGATGTCCACCGGCCGCACCGACTCGCGCTTCCACGAGCACAAGCGGGAGTACGAGAAGCCGATGGCGATCAGCAGCCAGGTGCTGCTGGACCGCGAGCGCTGCGTGCTCTGCCAGCGTTGCACCCGGTTCTCCGAGGAGATCGCCGGCGACAAGTTCATCGACCTGATGGGCCGGTCGTCCGCCGAGGAGATCAACATCTACCGGGACGACGCGTACGGCGAAGAGGGCGACGCCGGGGACGTCCCGTTCAACTCCTACTTCTCCGGCAACACGGTGCAGATCTGCCCGGTGGGTGCGCTTACCGGCGCCCAGTACCGCTTCCGGGCCCGCCCGTTCGACCTGGTCTCCAGCCCGAGCGTCTGCGAGCACTGCTCGGCCGGCTGCGGGCAGCGCACCGACTGGCGGCGCGGCAAGGTGCTGCGCCGGCTGGCCGGTGACGAGCCGGAGGTGAACGAGGAGTGGAACTGCGACAAGGGCCGGTGGGGCTTCCAGTACACCCGCGCCACCGACCGGCTGACCACCCCGCTGGTCCGCGACGAGCGCACCGGTGAGCTGCGCGAGGCGTCCTGGAGTGAGGCGCTCACCGTGGCCGCCGAGGGGCTGCGCGCGGCCCGCGACAGCGGCCAGGGCACTGCGGTGCTCACCGGCGGTCGGCTGACCGTCGAGGACGCGTACGCGTACGCGAAGTTCGCCCGCGTCGCGCTGAACACCAACGACATCGACTTCCGGGCCCGGCCGGTCTCCCGCGAGGAGGCCGACTTCCTGGCCAGCTCGGTCGCCGGGGTCACCGACGTCACCTACACCGACGTGGAGAACGCGCCGGCGGTGGTGCTCGTCGGCCTGGAGCCGGAGGAGGAGTGCCCGATCCTCTTCCTGCGGCTACGCAAGGCGTACCTGAAGAAGACCCTGACGGTGTACGCGCTGGCGCCCTTCGCCACCCGCGGCCTGGAGAAGCTCGGCGCCAAGCTGGCCCGGGTGGTACCGGGCGAGGAGGCGAGCGTGCTCGCCGAGCACGCCACAGTCGCCGAGGCGCTCAGCGCGCCGGGAGCGGTCCTGATCGTCGGCGAGCGGCTGGCAAGTGTGCCGGGCGGGCTCTCCGCCGCGGCGGACGTGGCCCGGCGTACCGGCGCGAAGCTGGCCTGGGTGCCGCGGCGCGCGGGTGACCGTGGCGCTGTCGACGCGGGCTGCCTGCCCAACCTGCTCCCCGGCGGCCGGCTGGTCAACGAGCCGGCCGCGCGGGCCGAACTGGGCGAGGCGTGGGACATCCCGGCCGGGGTGATCCCGAGCCAGGCCGGTCGGGACACCGACGGCATCCTGGCGGCCGCCGCCAACGGGCAGCTCGGCGCGCTTGTGGTCGGCGGGGTCGACCCGGCCGACCTGGCCGACCCGCGACTGGCCGAGACCGCCCTGGACGCGGTGCCGTTCCTGGTCAGCCTGGAGCTGCGCGGCAGCGCGGTGACCCGGCGGGCGAACGTGGTCCTGCCGGTCGCCCCGGTGGTCGAGAAGGCTGGCAGCTTCCTGGACTGGGAGGGCCGGCTGCGGCCGTTCGAGGCGGTGCTGAAGACCGCGGCGATGACCGACGGTCGGGTGCTCGACGCCCTGGCGGCGCTGCTCGACGTGCGACTCGGCACGGCCGACGTGCCGAGCGTGCGCCGCGAGCTGGGCTCGCTGCCGGCCACGCGGATGTCACGGCCGGCTCCGCCGTCGGTGTCGCCGGGCGCGACGCCGCAGCCGCGTGACGGGGAGGCCGTACTGGCCACCTGGCACCAGCTGGTCGACCTCGGCAGCCTGACCGACGGCGACGAGCACCTCGCCGGCACCGCCCGCCCGCCTGTCGTCCGGCTGGGCAAGGGCACCGCAGAGGCGCTCGGTGTCGTCGACGGCGACGCGGTCACGGTCGGCACCGACCGGGGGGCATTGACCCTGCCGGCGGCGCTCACCGAGATGCCGGACGGCGTCGTCTGGGTGCCCACGAACTCGCCGGGCTCGACAGTGCGACGCAGCCTCGGGGCGACGTCCGGCACTGTCGTCCGGATCTCGGTCCCCGCACCGAGCGTGGCCGTGCCGGCCGGGCGGGTGGCGGCCGACGAGGCCGGCCTCCCGGGTCCGCTCCTCAACGCTGGGGGTAACCAGTGAGCGCGAGGAGTGAACGAGCGCAGCGAGTGAGCCCCGCAATCGCGAACGAAAGGTGGGCACAGTGAGCGTCCTCCTAGCCCAGGATCCGACGCTTGCCGATTTCGGCCAGGATCCGTTGTGGCTGGTCCTCATCAAGATCCTCTTCGCGTTCGTCGTCGCTGTGCTGGCCACCCTGTTGGGCGTCTGGTTCGAGCGGCGCGTCGTGGGCTACATGCAGGTGCGGCCCGGCCCCAACCAGGTCGGTCCGTTCGGCCTGCTGCAGACCCTCGCCGACGGTCTGAAGCTGGCCTTCAAGGAAGACATCCTGCCGAAGGCGGCGGACAAGGTCGTCTACTTCTTCGCGCCGGTGATCTCGGTGGTCTGCGCGGTCACCGCGCTGTCGGTGATGCCGTTCGGCCCGATGGTCAGCATCTTTGGCCACCGGACGCCGTTGCAGGTCACCGACGTGCCGGTGGCCGTCCTGCTGGTGCTGGCCCTGTCGTCGCTCGCGGTGTACGGCATCGTGCTCGGCGGCTGGGCATCCGGCTCCACGTACCCGCTGCTCGGCGGCCTGCGCTCCGCCGCCCAGTTGGTCTCCTACGAGGTCACGCTGGGCCTGAGCGTGGTCGCGGTGTTCATGACCGCGGGCACGATGTCCACGAGCGGCATCGTCGCCGCCCAGGGGGACGCCACCGAGCTCAGCATCGGCGGCGTCACGGTCCACGCTCCCGGTTGGTACGCGATCCTGCTGCTGCCGAGCTTCGTCATGTTCTTCATCGCCATCGTCGGTGAGACGAACCGGGCGCCGTTCGACCTGCCCGAGGCGGAGTCGGAGCTGGTGGCGGGCTTCCAGACCGAGTACAGCTCGCTCAAGTTCGCGCTCTTCATGCTCAGCGAGTACGTCGCGATGGTGACGATGTCGGCATTCACCGTGACGCTCTTCCTCGGTGGCTGGCACGCGCCGTGGCCGATCACGATCTGGGAGGGCGCCAACTCCGGTTGGTGGCCGATGCTCTGGTTCTTCGGCAAGGTGATCATGCTGGTCTTCGTCTTCGTGTGGCTGCGCGGCACGCTGCCCCGGCTGCGCTACGACCAGTTCATGCGGCTCGGCTGGAAGGTGCTGCTGCCGATCAACCTGGCCTGGATCCTGGTCCTGGCGGGCCTGCGGTCCATCGAGGACTGGGACTCGCGCGGCAAGCTCATCGCGGTAGGCATCCCGGCCGGCATCCTGCTGATCGCCACGCTGTTCTGGCCGAACCGCAAGCCCAAGCCGACGCCGACCACGCAGGAACAGGTGGACAGCCGGCCGTACGGCAGCTTCCCGCTGCCACCGATGGATCTACAGGTACCACCGAGCCCGCGTATCACGCGCGTGGTCGCCGAGCGGGAGCCGGCCAACATCGCCGGCTCGGACTCCAGGGAGGTGTGACGTGGGCGCGATAACCGGAACGTTCAAGGGATTCGGGGTCACCTTCTCGCACATGTTCAGGAAGGTCGTCACCACCGACTATCCGTTCAAGCCGCCGGTTTCGGCGCCGCGCTACCACGGGCGGCACATCCTCAACCGGCACCCGGACGGCCTGGAGAAGTGCATCGGCTGTGAGCTGTGCGCCTGGGCCTGCCCGGCGGACGCGATCTACGTCGAAGGTGGCGACAACACCGACGAGCAGCGCTTCTCGCCGGGTGAGCGGTACGCGAGCATCTACCAGATCAACTACGCCCGGTGCATCTTCTGCGGGCTGTGCATCGAGGCCTGCCCGACCCGTTCGCTCACCATGAGCAACGAGTACGAGCTGGCCCGGGACAACCGGCAGGACCTGATCTTCACGAAGGAGCAGCTGCTGGCACCGCTGCTCGAAGGCATGGAGCAGCCGCCGCACCCGATGCGGCTGGGCGACAGCGAGAAGGACTACTACGTCGGCGCGCTCGACAACCCGGGCACCTCCGCCGGTGCCGAGACGTCCCCGATGGGCCCCGGCCGCTACAAGGTCGAGGAGCACCCCGGCGTGACGTTCCCGGGTGCCGAGCAGGCCGCCCAGCGTGCGGCGGCCGGCAAGGGAGAGGAAGCATGACCACGTCTACGGTGCTGGCCGCGGCGGGCGGGGTGTCCGGCGGCGAGCAGGTCACCTTCTGGATCCTCGCGCCCCTCGCGCTGCTCGGCGCGATCGGGATGGTGGCCGCACGCAACGCCGTGCACTCGGCGCTCTGGCTGGTGCTCACCATGCTCTGCCTGGGCGTGTTCTACGTGCTCCAGGCCGGGCCGTTCATCGGCATGGTGCAGATCATCGTCTACACCGGCGCGATCATGATGCTGTTCCTGTTCGTGCTCATGCTTGTCGGCCGAGACGCCTCCGACTCGTTGATCGAGACGCTGCGCGGCCAGCGGGTCGCCGCCATCGTGCTGGGTGTGGGCTTCGCCGGCCTGATCGGCAGCGGCGTCTACCACGCGCTGGACGGCACCACAGCTGTCGGCCTGGAGCAGGTCAACGCGGAGGGCAACGTCGAGGGCATCGCCCGGCTGCTCTTCACCAAGTACGTCCTGGCGTTCGAGTTGACGTCGGCGCTGCTGATCACCGCGGCGGTCGGTGCCATGGTGCTCGCACACGTCGAGCGGCGTAAGCAGGACAAGGTCGACCAGCCGTCGACGATGCGGGCCCGCTTCGCGCCGGGCAACTACCCCGGCCCCAAGCCCGGCCCCGGTGTCTTCGCGACGTCCTCCTCGGTGGCCACCCCGGCCCGGCTGCCCGACGGCCGCCTGACCGACCGCAGCACCCCGGCGATCCTTCCGCAGCGCGAGCTGACCGCCGAGGAGACCTCGCTGAAGGGGACGGACCGGTGAGCGCGAGGAGTGCAGCGAAGCGGAGCCCCGCAGTCGCGAACGGAAGGCGAGACAAGTAATGGAATCGTTCTTCTCGGTCGAGCCGAACTACTACCTGGTCCTCGCCGCGGTGCTGTTCACCATCGGCGCCGCCGGGGTGCTCGTCCGGCGCAACGCGATCGTGCTGTTCATGTGCGTGGAGCTGATGCTCAACGCGGCCAATCTGACGCTTGTCACCTTCAGCCGGATCAACGGTGACCTCAACGGCCAGATCATGGCGTTCTTCGTGATGGTGGTGGCCGCGGCCGAGGTCGTGGTCGGGCTCGCGATCATCATGTCGATCTTCCGGACTCGACGCTCCGCGAGCGTCGACGACGCCAACCTGCTCAAGTACTAAGGGGCAAGCAGTGGAAGAGAATCTGGCGCACGCCGCAGCGGCGCCGCTCGGGGACGTCGCCTACGGCTCGGCAGGCGGCATGCTCGGCGGCGTCTGGCTGCTGGTGGCGATCCCGCTGGTAAGCGCCGCCGTCCTGCTGCTGCTCGGGCGGCGGGCCGACCGCTGGGGGCACTGGTTGGGCGTCGCCGCCATCGGCGCCGCGTTCGTGCTCGGCCTGACCTTCTTCTTCCAGTTGCGTGGCCTGGAGAACAAGTCGGTCGAGCTGAGCCTCTGGGACTTCATCGCGGTCGGTGACCTGCGAGTCGACTTCGGCCTGCTGTTCGACCCGCTGGCCGCGGTCTTCGTCCTGCTGATCACCGGCGTGGGCTTCCTGATCCACCTGTACGCCGTGGAGTACATGGCGCACGACTCGGGTCGCCGCCGGTTCTTCGCGTACTTCAACCTGTTCGTCGCGGCCATGCTGCTGCTGGTGCTCGGCAACAACTACGTGATGTTGTACTTCGGCTGGGAGGGCGTCGGTCTGGCGTCGTACCTGCTGATCTCCTTCTGGTACGGGCGGCCGAGCGCGGCCACCGCCGGCAAGAAGGCGTTCCTGATGAACAGGGTCGGCGACGCCGGCCTGGCCATCGGCATCTTCATCATGTTCGCCACGCTGGGTACCACCCAGTACGACGAGGTGTTCAACGGTGTCGGCGCGCTGACGAGCACCACAGTGCTGGTGCTCGGCCTGCTGCTGCTGCTCGGCGCGGCCGGCAAGTCCGGCCAGTTCCCGCTCCAGGCGTGGCTGCCGGACGCGATGGAGGGCCCCACCCCGGTGTCGGCCCTCATCCACGCCGCCACGATGGTCACCGCTGGCGTCTACCTGATCGCCCGGTCCAACCCGATCTTCTCCGCCAACTCGACGCTCCAGCTCGTGGTGGTGAGCGTCGGCGCGCTCACCCTGCTGATGGGCTGCATCATCGGCGCGGCGAAGGACGACATCAAGCGGGTGCTCGCCTGGTCGACGGTGAGCCAGATCGGCTACATGTTCCTCGGCGTCGGCCTGGGTGGTGGCGCGTACGCGCTGGCCATCGTGCACCTGCTGGCGCACGGCTTCTTCAAGGCCAACATGTTCCTGGGCGCCGGCTCGGTCATGCACGGGATGAAGGACCAGGTGGACATCCGTCGCTTCGGCGGGCTGTCGAAGCACATGAAGATCACCTGGTTGACGTTCATGATGGGCTGGCTCGCCATCATCGGCATGTTCCCGTTCTCCGGCTTCTTCTCCAAGGAGCCGATCATCGTGGCCGCCTTCGAGCGGGAGGACTGGACCGCCTGGCTCTTCGGCGGGGCCGCGCTGCTCGGTGCCGGGCTTACCGCGTTCTACATGACCCGGCTGTTCGTGCTCACCTTCCACGGTCCGAAGCGGTGGACGGAGGACATCGAGCACCCGCACGAGTCGCCGAAGCTGATGACCATCCCGCTGATCCTGCTGGCGATCGGTTCGGTCGGCGCCGGGTTCCTGCTCGCCACCTCGGTGCCCGACTGGCTGACGGCGACCGCCGGGCTGGGCGGCGAGCACGCGGAGCACGAGGCTGTCCTCTCGCACGCCGCGATCACCACCCTGTCGCTGCTTGTCACCGTGCTCGGTGCCGGGCTTGCCTGGGTCCTGTTCCGGGCCGGTACGGCCACCGCGCCGCAGCCGGCCGGTGTGCTTGTCACCGCCGCCCGGCGCAACCTCTACACCGACACGGTGAACGAGGCGGTCTTCGAGAAGCCGGGCATCTTCCTCACCCGGGCGCTTGTCTTCCTCGACAACAGGGGTGTCGACGGGCTGGTCAACGGTCTCGCCGCCGCTGTCGGCGGTGGGTCGGCCCGCCTCCGGCGGATGCAGACCGGCTTCGTCCGCTCGTACGCCACCTCGATTCTTGCCGGTGCGCTGCTGGTGATGGCGGCGTTCCTGGCAGTGCAGGCGGGGTGGTTCGCGTGATCGACCTCTTTCCGGCCGCCCCCGCCGGCGGACTACGCATCCACGACGGAGGTAAGGCCGCATAATGTCCAACTTCCCGTTCCTCTCGGTGCTCACCGTGGCGCCGCTGGTGGGCGCCCTGGTGGTGGCCTTCCTGCCGCGCCGCCGGCCGGAGCTGGCCAAGCAGGTGGCCTTCGCCTGGTCGCTGCTGGTGCTTGTGCTCTCGGTGGTGATGTGGGTCAGCTTCAACGCCGGCGGTGACCGGTTCCAGTTCCGCGAGTCGTACTCGTGGATCCCGAACTGGGGCGTCAGCTTCACCTTCGCCGCGGACGGCATCGCCCTGGTGATGCTGATGCTGATCGCGGTGCTGGTGCCGCTGGTGATCCTCGCGTCCTGGCACGACGCGGAGTCCTCCAAGCGGTCCATCCCGGTCTACTTCGCTCTGCTGCTGATCCTCGAAAGCACGATGATCGGCGTCTTCGCCGCCGCCGACGTCTTCCTGTTCTACGTGTTCTTCGAGGTCATGCTGGTGCCGATGTACTTCCTGATCGGCAGCTACGGCGGCCACCAGCGGCAGTACGCGGCGGTGAAGTTCTTCCTCTACTCGCTTGTCGGCGGTCTGTTCATGCTGGCCGCGGTGATCGGGCTCTGGGTGGTCGGCGGGAAGACCTTCGACTGGCAGGCGCTGTCGCAGGTCGACATCAGCACCGGCACCGAGCGGTGGCTGTTCCTCGGGTTCTTCCTCGCGTTCGCCATCAAGGCCCCGTTCTTCCCGTTCCACACCTGGCTGCCGGACGCCGGTGGTGCGGCCCCGGCGGGCGCCGCGGCGCTGCTTGTCGGCGTCCTGGACAAGGTGGGCACGTTCGGCATCCTGCGGTACTGCCTGCCGCTGTTCCCCGAGGCGTCGAAGTGGTTCGCGCCGTGGGCGCTGGCGCTTGGTGTGATCGGCATCGTCTACGCCGCGCTGCTGGCCGTCGGTCAGAACGACCTCAAGCGGCTGGTGTCGTACACCTCGATCGCGCACTTCGGCTTCATCGGGGTCGGCATCTTCGCCTTCACCACCCAGGCCGGCACCGGTGCGGTGCTCTACATGCTCAACCACGGGTTGGCCACCGGCCTGCTCTTCCTGGTGGTGGGCATGCTGATCTCCCGGCGTGGCTCGTCGCTGATCAGCGACTTCGGCGGCGCGGGCAAGCTCGTCCCGGTGCTCGCCGGTGTGCTGTTCTTCGCCGGTCTCGCCTCGCTCGCGCTGCCCGGCACCGCGCCGTTCATCTCCGAGTTCCTGGTGCTGATCGGCACGTTCACTGTGAACAAGCCGGTCGCGGTCATCGCCACGCTCGGCATCATCCTCGCCGCCGCGTACGTGCTGTGGATGGTGCAGCGCACCACGCAGGGCACGCTCAACCCGGCGCTTACCAAGATCGACGGGATGCGTCGGGATCTCAACCTGCGCGAGAAGGTGGTGGTCGCCCCGCTGATCGCACTGATCGTGCTGCTCGGCTTCTATCCCAAGCCGGTTACTGACGTGATCAACCCCGCCGTCCAGGCAACCATGGACGACATCGGCAGGACCGACCCCGCCCCGTCGGTGGGCACCGTCCAGGAGGCGGCAAAGTGACCGAGTTGAAACTGCCGTCGCTCGACTACGCGGCGCTCGCCCCGATTCTGATCATGCTGGGCGCCGCGTTGCTCGGCGTGCTGGTGGAAGCCTTCGTGCCCCGGCGACTGCGGCACGTGGTGCAGTTGACCCTGGCGCTGCTGGCCGTCCTCGCCGCCCTGACCATGGTCGTCCTCAACGCCGACGACCGGCTCATCACGGCCGGTCAGGCCATCGCGGTGGACGGGCCGGCGCTCTTCCTCCAGGGCGCGATCCTGGTGCTCGCCGCGATGGCGCTGCTGCTGATCGGCGACCGTTCGGTGGAGCGCGGCGGTGCCTTCGTGGCGCAGGCCGCGGTGACCGCCGAGTCGGCCGACGACCGGCGGCAGGCCGCGGGGCGTAACGGGCTCACCGAGGTGTACCCGCTCGTCACGTTCGCGATCGGCGGCATGCTGATCTTCGTGGCGGCGAACGACCTGCTGACCATGTTCATCGCGCTTGAGGTCTTCTCCCTGCCGCTGTACCTGCTCTGCGCGCTGGCCCGTCGCCGGCGTCTGCTGAGCCAGGAGGCGGCGATGAAGTACTTCCTGCTCGGCGCGTACGCCTCGGCGTTCTTCCTGTTCGGGGTCGCCCTGATCTACGGCTTCACCTCCGGGACTCCGGGGCGGGGCGCAGGCGTCGACTTCGCCACAATCAACGCGGCGGTGGCCGAGTCGCCGGCCAGCCCGGTGCTGCTCTTCGCCGGCATGGCGCTGCTCTCCATCGGTCTGCTCTTCAAGGCCGCCGCGGCTCCGTTCCACGTGTGGACGCCGGACGTCTACCAGGGCGCTCCGACGCCTGTCACGGGCTTCATGGCCGCCTGCACCAAGGTCGCCGCGTTCGGCGCGCTGCTGCGGGTCTTCCACGTGGCGTTCGCCGGTGCCGGCTGGGACTTCACGCCTGTGCTCGGCGCGGTGGCGGTGCTGACGATGCTCGTGGGCGCGGTGCTCGCGGTCACCCAGACCGACATCAAGCGGCTGCTCGCGTACTCCTCGATCGCCAACGCCGGTTACCTGCTTGTCGGTGTGCTGGCGCCGAGCCGCGACGGGCTGTCCGGCACGATGTTCTACCTGGTCGCGTACGGCTTCTCGGTGCTTGCCGCGTTCGCTGTGGTGACACTGGTCCGCGACGCCGACGGGGAGGCCACCCACCTGTCCCGCTGGGCGGGGCTGGGCCGCCGTTCCCCGTTCTACGCGGGACTGTTCACGTTCATCCTGCTGGCCTTCGCCGGTATTCCGCTGACAAGTGGCTTCACGAGCAAGTTCGCGGTCTTCGGGCCGGCGCTTGACGGTGGTCACGCCTGGCTGGTGATCGCGGGTGTGCTGACAAGCATGGTGCTGGCGTTCCCGTACCTGCGGGTCGTGGTGATGATGTGGCTCTCCGAGCCGGGCGAGTCCACCCCGACGGTCACCGTCCCTGGCGGGCTCACCTCCGCCGCGCTGATGATCGGCGTGGTGGCCACCCTGGCGCTGGGTATCGCCCCTGCGCCGCTGCTGGACCTGGCAAACGGGGCCGCCGAATTCGTGCGCTGAGACGAACCTCGGCCACCGGGGCCGGCACGCTGCACAGCGTGCCGGCCCCTGGTCGTATCCCCGACCCGGAGCAGGTCGAACGCGTGTGGCATGGTTGATAGCGTGGTGATTCCGGCTGGCCAGCGATCAGGTGCCACCGGTTCCGGCGGTCGCCGGGGTCGGGTGAGCACGAGTCAGTTCGGCGCGCTCGGCCTCCATCTCGCCGATGCTCGCGTCGAGGCGTCCGTGCTGGGCCTGCTGGACACGGTCGAGGTCGAGTTGCGGGCAAGTGTCGCCAGCGCCGACCCGTTCGTGACCGAGGCCGCCCGGCATCTCGTCGAGGCCGGCGGTAAGCGTTTTCGGCCGCTGCTGGTGGCGTTGGGCGCCCAGTTCGGTGACCCGGCCGGCGCGCAGGTGGTCCCGGCGGCAGTGGTGATGGAGCTCACCCACCTGGCCACTCTGTACCACGACGACGTGATGGACGAGGCTGCCGTGCGCAGGGGCGCGCCGAGCGCCAACTCGCGCTGGACCAACTCCGTCGCCATCCTGGTCGGCGACTATCTCTTCGCCCGCGCTGCGGACATCGCGGCCGACCTGGGCCCCGAGGCCGTCCGGTTGCAGGCGCAGACGTTCGCGCGGCTGGTGCAAGGCCAGATCGCGGAGACCGTGGGCCCGCGCCCCGGTGACGACCCCGTGGCGCACTACCTGAACGTGATCGCCGACAAGACCGGTTCCCTGATCGCGACGTCGGCCCGCTTCGGCGGCATGTTCGGCGGCGCCTCCAGCGAGCACATCGAGGCGTTGGCCGGGTACGGCGAGACGATCGGCGTCGCCTTCCAACTCTCCGACGATCTGCTGGACATCGCCTCGGAGTCGGTGCAATCGGGCAAGACGCCTGGCACGGACCTCCGTGAGGGAGTCCCGACGCTGCCGGTGCTCTACGCCTGCGCGGCGGACGACTCCGACGCGTCCTCGGTGCGACTGCGGGAGATCCTGGCCACCGGCCCGCTTACCGATGACGCGTTGCACGCCGAGGCCCTGGGGTTGCTGCGGGAGAGCCCGGCGCTCAAGCGCGCCCGGGAGACCGTGCGCAGCTACGCCGAGGACGCCCGCGCACGCCTGGCCCCGCTTCCCGACACCCCGTCGCGTGAGGCCCTGGAGTCGCTCTGCGACTACATCGCCGACCGCACCAGCTGATCCAGCACCCCGAGACGCACGTGGCTGGGCACCGCCCTCAGGCGGGCTGGGCCGGGCGGGTCAGGAGACGGCTGCCGGTGAGCATGAGGCCGGCGGCGAGCAGCATGGACACCGCCGCTGTGGTCCACATCGTCGGATAGCCGAGGTGGGCGGCGAGCGGGCCGAGGGTCAACGGGCCGAGGCAGCCGCCCGCGTACACCCCGGTCTGGGTGATCGACGTGGCGGCGGCCGGTGCCTGCGGGTGCAGCCGGACCACAGCGAAGTTCATGAGGCCGGGCCAGGCCCACCCCAGGCCGAAGCCGAGCACCACACCCACCACAAGCGGCACGGTGCCGGCCAGCGCGAGCAGTCCGAGCCCGGCGGCCCCGACCACAAGCATCCCGGCGATGAGCGCGACGTGGCCGCTCGCGCGGCGGTCGGCCAGCCAGCCGGCGCCCACCCGAGCCGCCACGCAGACCGCGCTGCCCAGGGTCAGGGTCAGGCCCGCGAGGCCCGGTGAGAGGCCCCGAGCGGCGGAGGAGTCCACCAGGAATGTGCCCAGCCCGTTGGCCGCCGCCGCCGCCAACGTCGCCGCCGCGCCGATCACCACGAGCGCCGCCGTGGCCCGGCCGGCGCGTGCGGCTGCGGCCCGCCGGGCCCGGCCCGGCACCTGCCGGGGTACGGCGGGCAGCGTCGTCAGAGCCGCGACGGCGGCGGCCACGAACGCCCAGCGCCAGCCGGCGGTGAGCGCGATGGTGGGCACCGCCGCACCCGCCAGCAGGGTGGAGACCGGAATGGCCGCCTGCTTGACGCCGAACGACAACCCCTGCCGGCCCGGCGGCACGTGTTCGGCGAGCGCGGCGTTGCTCGCCAGTTGGCCGAGGGCGTTCGCGGCGGCGCTGAGCGCCAGCAGCCCGAGCAGCACCGGGTACGACCGGGCGAGCGCCGCTATGGCCAGCATCGACCCCGCCGACAGCAGGATGCCGCAGCGGGCCACCAGGGCCGGGCCGTGCCGCTCGACGAGGCGGCCGGAGGGGACCGACGCCAGCGCGCTGACCCCGAAGTAGACGGCCACTGCCAGGCCCAGGCCAGCCGGGGAGAAGCCGAGGTCCGCGCCCATCTGGACGGCGAGGCCGCCGAGCAGGAAGACGGGAAGCACGCAGGCCACGGTGGTGACCACGGCACCGGCGCTGGCCCGGATCGGGCGGGTCCGGGCGCGGTCCGGAGCGGAGGTGAGAGCGGTGTCGGTCATCGTCGGCAAACCTACGCGAGTCATACTCAGGCCACGCTTCGTGACCGACGGTTCACGAGCAGTGGATGGTGATCTGGCATCCTCGATCCGAACAGGCATTTCGCACCCGCCCTGTTTTTCATATGGTGTAAGTCCCCGGCGGCGGAGGTGGTTGTGCGCGACCCCTTGGCAGAACCTTCGGACCTGATCCGCAGTGTGTCCCGAGCACTGCGGGTCCTGGAGTCGGTCGGTCGCGCCCCGAAGGGCCTGACCGTCAAGCAGATCGCCCGGCGGTGCGAGCTGACCGTGGCCACCACCTACCACCTGGTCCGCACGCTTGCCTACGAGGGCTACGTGATCCGTCGGGAGGACGGCACGTACATCGTGGGGTTGGAGGTCGCCGACCGTTACCGGGAGTTGGTGACCGCGTTCCGGGGCCCACCAGTGGTGGGTGAGACGTTGCGCCGGGCAGCCGTGGACACCGGCTACAGCCACTACCTGGGCCGGTTCGTGGGCGGCCAGGTGGCCCTCACGGCCCTGGCCGAGGGGCACCGGTCGCCCTACCTGGAGGATCTGGTCCCCGGGTTCGACGAGGGGGCGCACGCGACAGCCCTGGGCAAGGCCCTGCTCGCCACCCTGACCACCGAGCAGCGGTTCCGCTACCTGCGCGAGTACGGCATGCGTCCGTTCACCACCGCCACGCTCACCACCACCGAGACGTTCGAGGCGGACCTGGCCGCCGGTGACAGGCGCGGGATGCAGTTGGAGTTGGGGCAGTTCCGGCAGGGCGTGGCCTGCGCGGCGGTGCTTGTCGCGCCGGACAAGGACATGGAACGTCGGGTCGTGCTCGCCTGCGCGCTCCCGGCGAGCGAGATGATGACCTCCGCCCGGGTCGTCCGGGCCAAGCTGCTCACTGTCGCCCGCGCCGTCGCCGACGGCATCGCCGCCGACCACTGACCCACCGACGCCGAAGGGCCCCCTCCCAGGCGGGGAGAGGGCCCTTCGGGGCGGTCCAGCGCCAGACCGCCGGAGCAACGTCAGCTGCCCACCGGGCCGCCGTCGAGACGCCAGGTGACCACCACGCCCGGCTTGGCGTAGTCGCCGTCCGGCCAGTTCGAGGCAGGGTTCTCGACCGAGGCGCCGGTGATCTCACCCGGGTGCTGCACCGCGACGAAGAGCGAACGGTTGTCGCCGGTGATGAACGGGCCGCAGGTCTCGGCACCCAGCGGCACGGTCAGGAACTGCTTGAGGTGACCCCGCTCCGGGCCCTCGACGGCGGTGGCGAAGAGCCCGTCGTTGCTGCCCAGCGCGTTGCCGTCGGTGGAGATCCACAGGTTGCCGGTGGCGTCGAAGGCGACGTTGTCCGGGCAGGAGATCGGGGAGACCTTCGTCTTGTCGTACCCGGCGAAGAAGGTCGACGGGTCGGTCGGGTCGCCGCAGACGATCGGCAACGACCAGGCGAACGTCTCGGCGGTGTTGTCGCCGCGCTCCTCGACCAACTCCAGGATCTGCCCGTGCTTGTTGGCGTTGCGCGGGTTGGCCTCGTCCGCCTTCGGGTTGCCGCCGACGCCCCGGTTGGTGTTGTTGGTGAGCGCCACGTACACCTTGCCGGTGAGCAGGCTGGGCTCGACGTCCTCCGGACGGTCCATCTTTGTCGCGCCCACCGTGTCACCGGCCAGCCGGGTGAAGGTGAGCACCTCCGCGGCGGTCATCCCGTCGACGAACGAGCGGTTGCCGCTCACCAGCTTGATCCAGCGGCCCCGGCCGTTGAACGCGCCGTCGGTGGGGAGCGTGCCCGAGCCGTCGATCTCGGCGGCGCTGCTCTGGTCCAGCTTCGCGACGTAGAGGGTGCCGGACTCGAGCAGGGTCAGGTTGTGCTTGCGGGCAGCCCAGGAGTTGCCCTTCAGGAACTTCTTGTCCGAGACGAACTTGTAGAGGTAGTCGAACCGCTCGTCGTCGCCCATGTACGCGACCACGCGCCCGTCCCTGGCGATGATCACGTTCGCGCCCTCGTGCTTGAACCGGCCAAGCGCGGTGTGCTTGCGCGGGCGGCTCTCCGGGTCGAACGGGTCGATCTCGACGATCCAGCCGAACCGGTGCGCCTCGTTCGGGTGCCGGGCCAGGTCGAAGCGCTCGTCGGCGCGCTCCCACTTGCGGCTGCCGCTGGGGTAGCGGGACGCGGTGCCGATGCCGTAGCGGTCCAGCTTCGGCTTCAGCTCCGCCGGGGCGGCCTCAGCGCCGACGAAGTACTGGTTGAAGTTCTCCTCGCCGGAGAGCACGGTTCCCCACGGGGTCACGCCACCGGCACAGTTGTTGAGCGTGCCCACGACCGTACGACCCTTGGGGTCGGCGGCGGTCTTCAGCCAGGCCGAGCCGGCCGCCGGGCCGGTCAGGTCGAACTTGGTGCCGAGCGCAGTGATCCGCCTGTTGTACGGCCGGCGGCCGTTGGCGACCGGCTTCCACTGCCCGGTGCCGGCGACCCGCTCCACCTCCACCACTGACATGCCGTGGGCGGCCATGGCGGTGCGCAGTTGCTCGACCGAGAGCCCGTCCAGGCCACCGAAGCCGGGGAACATCAGGTCCTCGTTCGTGTACTCGTGGTTGACCACGAGCAGCGCCCGGTTGCCGCGCTTGTCGAGCGGCAGCACACCGACGAAGTCGTTGTTGTAGCCGAACTGCTTCGACTGCGCCGCCGCGGTCTGACGGTGCACGTTGAACTCGGGCGCGCCCGGCACCACCGGGTCACCCCACTTGATCACCACGGCGTGGTCGTAACCGTTCGGCACCACAAGGGTGTCCAACTTGTTCGGCGGGATCGGCTTGAAGGTGAGCGCACCGCTGCCGACACCGGCGCTGGGGCGACCGAAGCCGAAGCCCTCCGGCACGTCGGGGGTCGCGGGGGCGGCCAGAGCGGGTGTCGCACCGGCGACCGCGCCGCCGAAACCGAGGACCAGGGCGCCGACCGCGCCGGCCCGGACCACGCCGCGCCGGGAAACCTCCGCGTTCACCACATCACCGAAGTACGCGTTGTCGGACGTGTTCGCCACGGGGTGCTCGCAGGCGTTGCCGCAGCGGTAGAGACAGGTCATGGCATCACGGCTGCCGTGGCGCGTGGCGCCCAACAGGGGGAGCAGCCGGGGACGGTCGCTCATGGGGGAAGCCTCCTGGGAAGGTCGGTGACACACCGGATCAGTCGTCGGGGGGCGTACCTGCCGGACGCTAGGAGGGCGCGGTGAGCTGTCGTCGGCAGCCGCGTGAACCAGACGTGAACACCTCTGCGGCACGAGCTGTCACGCAACCGTCTGACCTCGGGCTGAACCGATCGGCGTGACGGCACGTATTCCCGAGCGGACGCACCGCCGGACCCGCGCCGGAATGAGGAGACCGCCATCAGCGACCACGACGCCCAACTGCTCCGGGCGCTGCACGACGAGCACGCGGAGGCGCTCTACGCGCACGCCCTGCGGCTCGTCAACGGCGACCGGCAGCGGGCCGAGGACCTGGTGCAGGAGACGCTGCTGCGGGCCTGGCGGCACCCCGAGTCCCTCGATCCACGACGCGGCTCCGTACGCGCCTGGCTGTTCACGACCGCCCGCAACCTGGCCATCGACGCCTGGCGGCGCCGGTCCACCCGGGTCGGCGAGGTCTTCACCGACGAGCTGCCCGAGCCGCCGGACGCCGTCGACGAGGCCGAACGCGCGGTGGAGGCGTGGACTGTCGCCGAGGCGTTGAACCGGCTCACCCCGACCCACCGGGAAGTGCTCGTCGAGTGCTTCTACCAGGGACGGTCGGTGGCCGAGGCGGCGTCCCGGTTGGGGGTGCCACCGGGCACCGTGAAGTCGCGCACCCACTACGCGCTGCGCTCACTACGGTTGGTCCTGGCCGAGATGGGGGTGACGGGATGACGCAGTGCGAGTTCGCGCACGACGATGGCGCGTACGTGCTGGGCGCCCTCGCCCCCGCCGAGCGGGTCGCGTACGAGCGGCACCTCGGTGGTTGCGGGTCCTGCCGGGACGCGGTCGCCGAGATCGCCGTCCTGCCGGGGCTGCTCGGCCGGCTCGACCCGGCGGGGTTGGAGCAGTTCCTGCCGCCGCCGGCACCGCCCCGGGTGCCCGCGTTGCTGGAGGAGGCCCGCGTCCGGCGCCGCCACGAGCGGGCCGCGACACGTCGGCGGTACGCGCTGACCGGGCTCGCCGCCGCCGCGCTGGCCCTGGTGGTAGGCGTCGGCACAGCCGCCGTGCTGCCCCGTCCGGCCGCGCCACCTGGTGCACAGGCCACCCGTCCCGGCCCGCAGGTGTCGATGGTCGCCATGCGGCCGGTGGCCTCCACCGGGCCGGTGCACGCCGAGATCGGGCTGATCCGCAGCAGGTGGGGCACCGAGGTGACAATGCACTGCGGGTACGACGCGCGGACCAGCTACGGCAAGGCGTACCCGTTCCGGCTTGTGGCGCGCGGCCCCAACGGCGCCAGCGAGCAGATCGGCTCCTGGCTCGCCGCTCCGGGTGACGACCTCCAGTTCACAGGCATGACCCGCTTCACGGACGCCGAACTGGTGAGCGTCGAACTCCAGCGCGCCGACGGGACGCCTCTGCTCACCTACGCGGTCCCCTGACCTCGCCGGTCAGGTCGTGAGGACGGGCACCTCGACGGCGGCGGCGCGGGTGCGGGCCCGGTTGTGGCGGGCGTGTCGGACGGCGTCGGCGGTGAAGACGGCGAGTGCGAGCCAGACGAGCGCGAACCCGGCGAGGCGTGCCGGTGGCATCGGCTCGTGGAAGATCAGCACACCGCAGCCGAGCTGGAGGATCGGCGCCACATACTGGATCATGCCGAGGCCGGTCAACGGCAACCGGTTGGCCGCACCGGCGAAGAGCAGCAGTGGGATCGCGGTGGCCGCGCCGGCCAGCACCAGCAGCGCGGTGTGCCCGGCCGAGACGTGCCCGAAGGTCAGCTCGGCGCGCCGGGTCAGCCAGGCCAGGTAGCCGAGCGCGGGCAGCGCCAGCACCGCCGACTCGACGAAGAGCCCCTCGGCGGCGGGCAGCCCGAGCCGCTTCTTGACCAGGCCATAGCCGGCGAAGCTGAAGGCCAGGGTCAGGGCCAGCCAGGGTAGGTGGCCATAGTCCACGGTGAGCACGACGACGGCCGACCCACTGATGCCCAACGCCACCCACTGCAGCGGGCGCAGCCGCTCCCGCAGCACAGTGACGCCGAGCAGCACCACCACGAGCGGGTTGATGAAGTAGCCGAGCGCCGTCTCCACCACCCGCCCGGAGTTGACCCCGTAGATGTAGGTGCCCCAGTTGACCGCGATCAGCGCGGCGGCGACGACGATCCCGGCCATCGCCCACGGCCGGCGCAGCAGCGCACGCAGGAAGCCGACGTTGCGCAGCGCGCCCAGCAGCAGCGCCACGAAGACCACCGACCAGACGATCCGGTGGGCGAGGATCTCCAGCGGGCCGGCGGGCCGCAGCAGCTTGAGGTAGAGCGGGAAGAAACCCCAGATGAGGTACGCGCCGAAGCCGTAGAGGTATCCCAGGCGGAGAGGCGTCACGCCTCCACCGTAAGGGGTGAAGCGTCGCCTTGTTCCTTTCCCGTGACCTGGGTCACCGGCGGACGCCTGTCGAGCTGCATCCACCGCTCGGGAGCGTCCAGCGGCGTGAAGCCCACCCGCGCGTACACCTCGTGCGCGTCTTTGGTGGACAGCAGGATCCGGCGTACGCCCAGCTCGGCCAGGTGGTCGCGGACCGCGCCGGCCAGCCAACCGCCCAGCCCGATACCCCGGGCGTCGCGGTCGACGTACACGTCGCAGAGCCAGGCGAAGGTGGCGCCGTCGGTGACCACCCGGGCCACCGCCACCTGGCGGCCGTCCTCGGGCCGGTAGACGCCGAACGGCACCGACCCGGCGAACGCCCGCTCGACAGTCTCCCGATCCCGGCCCAGCGCCCAGTAGGCGTCGGTGGACAGCCAGTGGTGGACCAGGTCAAGGTCGAGCCGGGCGGGGTCGGTGCTGATCAGGTGGCCGTCGCTGCGGGTCAGAGAGAACACGTCGGCGACGCTAACCGACCCGGCCGGCTCCCGCGCCGACCAATTCCCGGAGTCTGGTCAGCGAACCGCCCGGCTCCGTCGGGGAGCCGGGCGGCACGGGTCGGTGGTGGTCGGTGGTGGTCGGTCGTCGGTCAGTCCCGGTCGAGGACGGCGCCGAGGATCCAGGTCACGATGCTCACGAACAGGGCGCCGAGTACGGCCGCCGGCCAGAAGCCGTCCACCGAGAACGGCAACCCGGCCTGGTCGGCGATCCAGCTGGTGAGCAGGAACAGCAGCCCGTTCACCACAAGCGCGATGAGGCCCAGAGTGAGCAGATAGAAGCCGCAGCCGACGGTCTTGATGATCGGCTGGAGCACCGCGTTGACCACACCGAAGATCGCCGCCACCAGAAGCAGCGTGGTGACCGTCTCGGTGGTGGAGCTCGAATCCAGGTCGATGCCCGGAATGAGCAATGTGGCCAACCAGAAGGCCAGCGCCGTCGTGGCCAGCCGAATCAACAACCCTTTCAGAAAACCCATGGCGGGGATCGTGCCACGGACCAACCACCGGCGTAACCCGCCAGTTGACCATCCGGGCGGTGTCACACCCGCGCTGGCGGGCCGATCAGCTGTGCCTCGATCGTGGTGGGACGCAGCAGCGCCCAGCGCAGGGCGCGACGGTTGACCACGGCCACCATGTCGTCCCGGATCCGGGTGAGCCAGTCGGCCGACCCGCCCAGCCCCAACGCCGCACCGGCAAGCGCGGCCTCCGTCGCGTGCAGCGGTTGCAGCACCGCCAGGTCGGCGCGGCTCAACGTGTCCACATCCGCAGGGGTCAGCTCGTCGCGCACCACGAGGGTCGCCCGCCACCGCTGGCCCGGCTCGGCCTCCGCCGACACCGGACCGGCGTCGACCACATGCAGCAACGGCCGCAGTGCCGTGCCCACCCCGTCGGCGACCGGCCGACCCGGCGGGATCAGCGGGATCGTCCCGCCCGGGGCGCCCACCCCCCGCACGAACGGCTCCCAGGCACGCGGTCGCGCCGTCTGCACCACTACCAGCGCGCCCAGCGCCATCGCCCGCAGCGCCACCAGTTGGGCGGCACGCACCCCACCCACAAGCAGCACGCGGGTGCTCTCCGGCCGGAACAGTCGCACGGTGACCGCACCGCCGTGCCGATTCGTGCCGACCATCATCCCGGCCCCGCCCAGTGTCAACTCCCAGTCGTCAGGCGTGGACCTCGGCTGCGCCCCGGCGGCGGTAAGCGGCAACGGCAGCGTGCCGGCCAGCGCCTGGGCTCCGGCGGCGGTAAGCGCCAGCGGCAGCGTGCGGGCCAGCCCGGTCAGATGCGCGCCGTCGAGCCGTCGCAGGCCACCGCCCAGGCCGGTCACCAGGCGGTCCAGCGCCTCGGCGGCCACGGTCAGCTCGGCCGGCGTCCCGGCCGCCAGGCGCACCGTCAGCTCGGTCGGCGCCGCACCGACGCCGCCGACCGGGCCGGCGCAGAGTGACACAGTGGTAGCGGTCGCCGGCAACGCGAGGAGTCGGGGCACCAGCCGCCGCGCACCCGCACCGCTGGCCTCCGGCCAGCGGACCAGTCGGAACGTGGCCTGCACCAACGCGCCGGACCGGAGCGCCGGCCAGGACTCCCGCACCGGATGGCCGTCGTGGTGGGCCAGTTCGCCCAGGACGCGCAGCGCAGCGGGCACGCCGAGCGGCCGGGCGGTCAGCGCCCCGAGCCGGCGGACGATCCGGCGCACTGTGCCGGCGAGCACCCGGCGCAGGTCCTCATCCGACCAGCCGTCCACCCGCAGAACCCGGACCGCCAGCACCGCCCGTTCCCGCCCGGCGAGCCGGCCGTCGGTGAGCTGCCGGTACGACGTACCGACAGTGCCGCCCGCCGCCGGCACGGGTGCCGGCGTTCCGGAGAGCAGCAGTTGGATCCGCAGGGGCGGGGCGTCCGGACCCGGCGGGGGCAGCAGCGCGGCCGGTGCGGGGATCGCCCGGGCCGCGTCACCGAGCAGGTCCCCGGGGTCACCAAGCACCAACACCACCACCATGCCGCCGGTGTCCTCCAGAACCGCCGCCGGCCCGTCGGACAGCTCCGTCGAGCGGATCACCGCACCCGGGGCGACCAGATCGAGCAGCTCGGCGGGGCCGGCCTGCCCGGTCAGTGCGCGGCGACGGGTCAGGTGCCCGCCGGCCGTGCCCAGCCACTCGAAGAGCCACCGGCCCCGAACCCGGACGCAGGCGACCACCACCAGCAGCACCGCCGCCAGCAGGGCCGCGACGACGACAGGCATCCCCCGGCCCAGAGCGGCGAGGACGAGCGCTACGGCGACCTGCCCGGCGACCAGTTGGCCGGCGCGCATCCCACCATCCGGGCGCTGCCCGGCCCCGACCCAGCGGGCGATTGACGACCCGAGCGCGTCGCGCTGGCCGATGCCCTCGCGCGTGCCCGGCCCGGCGGTCGTGCTCTGCCGGGCAGTCGTGCCTGGCCCGGTGCTGGGGTGCGTGCCCGCCGCTGTGTTCGCGGGTGGACCGGCGGCAAGGGCGTCAGCGGTCGTGCGCCGGTTGGAGCCGAGCGGAACCGCCGGCTGGGGCCCCCCGGTGGTGATCGCCGGCACCGTGCCTCCTCGACCAGTGTGGACAGCTGTCGATGCGGCATGGGTCGCGCGGCGACCCGTCACACGCCGCGACGTGGCTGCGGCACATCGTAAGCGACCGATGGCTGCCGTGGTTGTCCACAGGGGAGAGGCACGGGGTAGCAGAAGCGCAATCGGACCGCTACCGTCAGCCACGAAGTTCATCGCTGACCCGTGTCCACAGTGCTCATCGACCGGGCCACGCGAGCGGTGCGCCCCTACGGTGAGCGCGCCGACGGCCAGAAAACGACCGAGGAGACGAGGTGACGTCCGGGTGTCTCAGACCCAGGCAGAAGCAGCGGTGATGCAGCAGACCGCCGCGAAGTTCGAGCAGGCGGACCAGTCGTTGCAGTCCATGCTCACCGGCTTGCTGGCCGAGCTGGAGGTGTTGCAACAGGCGTGGCGTGGCGCCGGTGGGCGGTCCTTCGAGCAGGTCAAGCAGCAGTGGTCGCAGGATCAGGCGGCGCTGCACCGGGCGCTGCGGGAAACCGCCGGGGCCATCCGCACCGCCGGCCGGCAGTACGACGTCTCGGACGACGAGGCGGCCAGCCGGGTGGCCGGCACCAACCGCGGCGGCATCCAACTGCCGCTCTGACCGCTCGGGAGGGAGCTCCGATGGACAATGGTGTGCTTGTCGTCAATTTCGCCGCGCTGCAACAGGCCGGCGCGGACATCCAAAAGGCGCTGAACACGCTCGACTCGCAGCTCGGTCAGCTCGAACGGGACGCCGCCCCGCTGGTGGCGAGCTGGACGGGCGGGGCCCAACAGGCGTACGAGCAGCGCCAGGCGCGCTGGCGGTCCGCCTCGCAGGACCTGCAGGCAATGCTGCGTGCCATCAAGTTGGCGGTGGACGACTCCGCCGCCGACTATCTGGACACCGAGAAGAAGAACACCGGGCTGTTCCAGTGAACCCGGCGGGCCGGGAGCGCTGACCGTGCCCAGGTCAGCGCCCCGGCCGCGCCTCATCCGCAAGCGGCCCGGCGAGATGCCGGGGCAGGCAGTGCTGGAGCGTTCAGTGCCGGGGCAGGCAGTGCCGGAGCGCTCGGTTCGGGAGCGTGCCGTGCCGGGGTCAGGCCGGGTCGGCTGGACGCCAACGCCGGCGTGCCCCTCGGGGCAGCACCAGAGCGAGCAGCACCACGGCGACGGCCGTCGCGCCGATCACCATGCCGACCCCCAGGGCCCGGTCCCGGGCCGTGGCCCGGCGAGCCTGGCGGGCGAGCGACGCCGGGTCGGCCCGGTCGTCGGCGAGCGCGGCAACAGGCCGAGGGGCTACATCCCGGCCGCCGCCGGTCTCGGTGACCGCCCGGTAGGGGTTCAGCACGCCGGCGCCGTACCCGCCACTGTCTCCCGAACCGGGTGCCGGATCGGCCGTCGCGACGATCCGCTCCACCACCTGAGCGGCGGTCAACTCGGGCCGGTACGACCGCAGCAGCGCCGCGGTGGCGGCCACGAACGGCACCGCGTAACTGGTGCCCTCGACTCGCTGGTGGCCCTGGCCGGGCGCGGCCACCAGCACGTCACTGCCCGGTGCGACGAGGTCGACGTATGCGCCGATCTGGGAGAAGGCCGCACGTGTGCCGTCCGCCCCGATCGCACCAACGCCGAGCACCCCGTCGTACGCGGCGGGGAACGGGCGCGGGTCGCCGCTGTCGTGCAGGTTGCCGGCGGCGGCCACCAGCACCACGTCCCGGTCGACCGCATACCGCACGGCGGAGCGGACCTGCGGGTCGTCGACGTACAGCACCACGGAGAGGTTCACCACGTCGGCGTCGTGGTCGACGGCCCACCGGATCGCGCGGGCGAACTCGTCGGCGCTCACCGTACGTCCCGATTCCCGCCCCTGCACCACCTGCTGCTCACTCACCCGTACCGGCAGGATCCGGGCACCCGGGGCGAGACCGTGAAAGGCGATGCCGGGTCGGGAGGTCGCCGCGATGATGCTCGCCACGCCGGTGCCGTGGCCGGCGCAGTCCCGCCCGCCGTCTCCGCCGGGGTCGAGCAGATCGGTGCCGGCCAGCACCCGCCCGGCCAGTTGAGCGTGCACCCGATCAACCCCGGAGTCGACCACCGCGACAGTCACCCCGTCGCCGCTCGTGAGCGGCGCGAGCCGTGCGGTGTCGTACCGCTGCTGGGGCCAGGGTCTGGCCGCGACCGGCCGGACGGGCGCGAGTGGGCTCGCGCAGGCCGGCACCTCCCGGGCGGCGGCGTCGGCGGCGGCGGGCGGAAGGGTCGTGCCGGTCAGCAGGGCGACCGACAGACCGGCCAGAACCGGGCGCGCAATCGACCGCGACATCGACGGCCTCCGTATCGTGTCGGTTACGGAACGGGATGTTATCGCCTCGCCGACACCCCGGCGGGCCGCCGCCGGCCAGCCATTGTGATCTTGATACCACCTTGTAGGTTGTACGCGATACCTGTGGCCTGTTCTCGGAAGGAGAGGTGGCCGTGACCGAATGGGAGCCGGCCACGGAGGCCGAGGTGGCGATGCGGGACGCGCTGCGCGCCAACGATCAGGAGCTCTACTTCCGCCTCCTGTCCCGCACCGATCTGCTGTTGCCGGTGTCCGCGCCGGCGCTGCCCGGTCAAGCGCCCTCCGGCTGGGGCACCTGGACCACGGGTGGCCGGACCCACGTGCTGGCCTTCACCTCCGCCGCCGCGCTGCGCGCCTGCCTCGGCGAGCACGCCGGCAGCACCCGGCGCATCCCGTTCACCGACCTCGCCCTGGGGTGGCCCAACCACGAGTGGTGGCTCGCGGTCAACCCGGGCTTGCCTGTCGAGGGCTACCTGCCGGCCTGGTTCGTCTCGCAGCTCTCCCGGGGGGATGTGCGGCTGCCCGGCCGCGCCATGGGTGCCCGTGCCCGACTGGAACGGGCCGAGACCCTGGCCCGCACCCGAGCAGGCGCGACCGGCCGGGACGCGGCACCCGCCACCGGGCCGGCGCCTACCGGAGCGGAGCCGACGATAACCCTGCCAGGGCGGTCCGCGCAGACGGGCGCGCTGCCTCCGAGCGGCGGGCCGACGGCACCGGGCGCGCCGACCCGCACACCCGGCCAGGGCGAGCTGTCGCGGCGATCCGGCGTGGACGACATGCCCAACGCCGGTCAGCGGCACCCGACTGATCCGCCCCGGCCCGCCCGGCACGGTGAGGTCTCCGTACCCGGCGCGTCCCGGTACGCGGCGTTGACTCCTCCCGACCAACCCGTGGCCGTCCCAACCGACGCCTCTGCCCCCGGTCGAGCCTGGCCGCCCGCGAGCCGACCGGCGCCCGACGCCGACGGGCCGGCTGCCGCGAACGGCAGCGCCCAAGACAGCCGGCGCTCCTTCTTCGAGCCGACATCGGGTCGTGGCCGGCCGTCCGGCCCCACCTCCGGTGACGTCCGCTCCGGCGACCGCGCGGCGCCGCCGTCCCGGTTCAGCCGCGGCAGCCAGCCCTTCCCGCGCCGCCGCCCCGCCGACGACGACGCCACCCGGGCCTTCCCGATGCCCCAGCCGAACACCGCCCGGCCGCCACGGCCGTCGGCCGGCGACCTGGGGGCACCCCGAGGGGTACGAGCGCCCGCGCCGAACGAGGAGGCCACACAGCCTCTGCCGCCACGTCGGCCCGATCCGCTGGCTCAGGAGCCCACCCGCGCTTTCCGGGTGCCCGGTCCGGCCACCGCAGGTGAGCCTCCGCTGGCCCGACCCGCTCCCTCGGCGGACGAGACGCAGGCGATCCCGCGCGGCTGGCCGGTCGATCCGCGACGGTTCGAGCCGGCCGAGGAGTTGCCGCCAACAGTCGCGGAGCCGGTCTCCGGGCCACTCGGTTCGCGCCGCGGCTTCACGCCCATCGTCATTGAGGGCACCATCGTCGAGTCCCGCGATCTCACCGACGACACCGAGGCCGAAGCACCGGTCGAGGCGCCCCGACGGCCCGACCCGGCCCCCGCCCCACCATTGTTCGACCCGCCCGCCCGGGATCCGGCTCCGTCCGCCACCGACCCGGCACCGCCCGCCACCTCGGCCCTGTTCGGAGTGCCTGCTACCGACCGGCCCCCTGTCGACCCGCCCGCTTCCGAACCTTCCTTGTTCGACGCGCCGCCGTCGTTCCGTACCGCGTCGTCCGACACGGGCCTGTTCGAGCCCGCGGCCACCGGCCCGGCCCTGTTCGCGCCGGCAGACACCGGCCATGGTGCCGGGGGTGGCTCGGTGGACACGGGCCAGGCTGCCGGGGGCGGCTCGGCTGATGCTGACCTGGGTGGCTTGCGCGCGGACGAGGGCGTCGGTGCCCCCGTCGCTGACGATCGCGCCGACCACGGCGTACCCCCGGTTGACGTGGACGGTGCGGACCGGATCGGTGGTGCGGACGTCGGTGCGAAGCCTTACCGACATCTGGTGGACGGCGGCCCGGAGACGGGCCGCCCCGACGTGGACACCGCCGACGGCCCAGAGCACGGGGTCGTGGACGGGCAACGCCCGCCAGCCGACACGCCCACGCCTGTGGAGTTCGAGCCGGCCAACACGGTCGAGGAGGACCTGCTCAACGCGGCCGGTGCCGGCAGCACTGACACGTTCCTGTCCACCCTGTTGCTGGCCCGGGTCCTGCTGCCGGCGGCGCCGGACTCGCCGCGTGGCAGCCGGCCCGGTGACCCGGGATTCGTCTGGCGCACGGCGCAGCTCGACAGCGAGACGTACGTAGTGGTCTACACCTCGCCGGAGCGCCTCGCCGACCACGCCGAGGGCGACGTCGACACGGTACGGGTGAAGTTCGCCCAACTGATCCGGCGCTGGCCGGACGAGGACTGGTCGTTCGCCGTCAACCCGGGCACTCCGGTCGGTGCCAAGCTGCCCGGCGAGCAGATCGTCGCGCTTGCCAACTGGGCTGCCGAGGTGGGGCTCGGCGACGACCTCGAGGTGGATCCCCAGGAGCCGGCAGCGGTCGAGGAACCCGCCGCCCGGCCCCGGTACGCCCCGGTGGCGGTCGACCCGACCCGACCGACAGTGATGCAGAAGGCGATCGCGCCGAGCCAGCTCGCGTACTACCTGGAGCGCGGGTACGACCGGGTCTCCGGCTTCGTGCACCGCGCGGGGGAATTGGCCCACCTGACCACGCCGGCCCAGTTGCACGACGCGCTCGGTCTCAGCTATCCGGAATCGCCGTTCATACGGGACGCCGAGGAGATCTACGTGCTGCGCTGGCCGGCGCACCGGCCGAGCCTCTACCGGATCCCGTACGGGGGGCAGAACGAGGCGGCGATGCGTGCCATGGAGGGCTGGGTCATCGAGCGTCCGCCTTTTCGCGGCAACGGCTTCGCCCCGGGTGAGAGCAGCGACGTGGTGGCGGAGTTCAAGGTGGACAGTGTGCGGCTCCCGCACGGCGCGCAGCTCTGGCGGATCGGCGGGGACGGCACCGAGCGCGTGGTAGCGGTGCTCGACACGGACGCGGTGGTGTGGCGACGGGTCGGGGAGGCGTGATGCGCGACGGCTACGTGGCCCGGTGGCGGGGCCGGGAATACCAGGCCAGCCCGGACGGCGACGACATCCGGCTGTACCAGCCGGAGCCGGCCGAGGGCTTCGAGGAGATCCGGCCCGGGCGGTACGTGCGGGTAATGCCGGCGAGCGAGATCGAGGACCTGGCGTACGTGCGGACCACCTGCACGTGGCAGGGGCAGCCGTTCATCGTGCTCGGTGAGCACGACGCCTGGCTGCGCGTGGAGTACACCGGCGGTCGGTGGCCGGTGGCCGAGGCGATGCGGCTTGAGGTCTTCGACTTCGGTGTCTACCAGGGCTGGGCGCCGGCCGCCGAGGTCACCGACCTGCGGGAGCAGCGGGTCTGACCGTTCAGGACTTCGCCCAGCGAAGGATCTCGCCGAGCACCAGATCCGGGGCCTCCAGGTGCGGAAAGTGCCCCACCCCGTCGAGCAGCCGCCACTCGTACGGTGCGACGACGTACCGGCCGGAACCGAGGGCGGTGCGCGGCAGGGCGGCGACGTCCCGCGCGCCGTGCAGTTGCAGGGTCGGCGTGACCAGGGGCTTCTGCATCAGGCGGACGAACCGGTAGCCGTGCAGCCGCAGCAGCGAACGGAACGCCCAGCGGTATCCCTCCAACGCGCAGAACGCGGCCTGCGGGATGCGCATCGCCTCCTGGCACCGCTCGGCGTACGCCTCGAAGTCTGGCCCGTTCACCCAACGTGGCCCGCCCCAGCGGCGCAGGATCTCTCCGACGGCCGCCGCGCCGTCCCGGGTCAGCACGTGCTCGTAGCGGGGGAGTTGGAACTTCAACGCGGGGGTGGAGGCGGCGAACTGGCCACGCGGGTCGGCGAAGATGCCGGCGCGCAGCCGCAGCGGGTGCGGCGCCCCCAACACCACAAGCCGGCGGACCAGGGACGGGTGGAACGAGGCCACCGTCCAGGCGACCATGCCGCCGACGCCACTGCCGACGACCGTCGCCGAGCGTTCACCGAGCGCGCGGATCAGCCCGGCGATGTCGGCGGCGAGCGTGTAGCCGTCGTACCCCCTGGGTGGTTTGTCGCTGGCGCCGTAGCCCCGCAGGTCGACGGCGACCGCCCGGAAGCCGGCGTCGGCGATCGCGGGAAGCATCTGGTGCCAGGCCCACCAGTGCTCGGGGAAGCCGTGCAGGAACAGCACCATCGGGCCGGTGCCGGCCTCGACCACGTGGAAACGGCTGCCGTTGGCGCCGACGAAGCGGTGCGTCCATGGCCCCTCGGTGAGGACACAGGACTCGTCGACGGCATCGCCGCGCTGGTCGGTCATGCACCCAGCCTAGGTGCCCTGGCACAGCGCGCGGTCCGGGCCCGTCCGTCGTGGCCGCTGCTCAGCCCGTAGCCGTGCGACGGCTCACCGGGACACGATGGTTCTCGCGAGGCCCGGGCCGCAGGCGATGCGCGCTCGCGCCGGGCCGAGCCGCAGCGTGACGAAGCTTCCGGTCCGTAGTTCGCCGGCGTCCGGGCCGTGCAGGGCGTACTCGATTCCGTCCTCGCTGACGAGGCCGTAGCAGGGCCCGGTGCCGCCCCGGGTGACGGTGCCGCTGACCAGGTCGGTCTGCCGCAGGTCGCTTGGTGGGCTCGGTTTGACGGCGGGTGGAGGCATCGTGGGCGGCTCGGTGGCGGACAGCGGCGGTCGGGTCGGAGCGGCGGTGACGGCCGGTGGTGCCGGGCTGGGTGGGTCGAGCGGCGGCATCGCGGCCGCGCTCGGCGCGGGTGGGGTGGCGGACGGGACGGGTCGGTCCTCGGGTGGCGTGCCGCCGTCTCCGGGGCTGGCGCACGCGACAACCGTCAGCAGTGGAAGAAGCAGGACCAGGGCGCGGATGGTTGTCGGCACGCCTCTTCGACGCTGCTCGGGGCCGCCTGGTTCCCGCTAAGAGCGCAGCCCAGGCGTGGTCGGCCCGTCGGTGCCGGAAACGGCAGCGGCGCCCGGGGAAGCCCCGGGCGCCGCCGTCTACTGCTGAGGAACTAGGAGATACGGATCTTCATCGAAGTGCCGTCCTGCTCCTGAACCCTGATCTTGACACCGACTGCGGGGAGCTTGACGCCGTGGTTCGGCAGCTCCTCGTAGAAGTACTGCTGGGTGTCGTCGAACAGCGGCTCCGCATCCTGGCCGCGGATGTACTGCGCCTGGCTGTTGAGGCGCAGCGTGAACGAGTCGGCCTTCTTGAGGCTGAACGGTGCGTCGTACACCTGGACGCGAGCACGCCAGGGGGCACCGGTCAGGTTGTAGATCGGGCGCGGGTGCGCGTCGATGTACAGGTTCCGGCCCTCACCCGGGTGACCGCCCGGGTTCGTCGGCGACACCGGTGCGGTGTTGTTGTCGTTCCAACGGGTGTTCCAGTACGAGATGAGCAGGCCCTCCTGGTACGCGTAGTGGTCCACGTAGTCCGGGCGGGTGTTCGCGTACCCGAAGAAGTACGGACCCGTCTTCAGGTACTTGTCGTACGAGACGTACGACCGGTTGCCAGCGATGTAGTAGTTGTCGAACAGCCGGGTGTAGGTGGCCCCGACCACCTCCCAACCGCTCAGGGCCCAACCCGCGTTCGCGGTCTCGGCACCGTCGCTGAACACCGTCGCACCGTCCGCGGTCACGGTGATCGCGTCACCGAAGAAGCCGCCCTCGGCGACGCCACCGTCGGTGACGTAGTGCAGGCGGATCTGCGCGACCTTGCCGGCGAGCGAGTTGAGCGGGATGTTGATGTCCGCCCAGGCGCCGTTGCTGGTGCCGTCGAGGGCCGGACGGTTGGCGTTGTCCACGCCGATCGGCTGGCCGTTGACAGTGCCGTCCAGGTCGGTCCAGGTCTGACCGCCGTCCGTCGAGGCCTCGAAGTAGAGGAAGTCGTAGTTCTCCTCGATGCTGTACTTGCCCTTGAGCGACATCGCCGCCGAGGTCTTGCCGGTGAGGTCGAACGTCCTCGTCATGGTCTGGTTGAGGTCGTCGTCGTTACCGGAGAAGTACTGCTTGGAGCCTTCGAACGGTGCGCCGTAGTTGAACGTGTACTCCCGGTCGGGCAGCACCACCACGACAGCCTGCGCCTTTGGCGAGTTGTATTCCTGCGGGCCGAGTTCCAGGGTGCGCTTCTGCCCCGCCACGACCACCTCGTAGTCGAGCCAGCCGAGCTGGAGCTTGTTCCACGCACCGAGGTCGCCGCCACGGTCGCCGATGCCGGCGTCGTTCTTGGCGCCGAGCCGGCTCTGGGCCATCAGGGTCCAGTGCTCGTTGTTGTTGTCGGCCGGTCCGTAGTCGTCCGGCAGGCCCAGGTCGTGGCCGTACTCGTGGTAGAAGACGCTGCGGCCACCGTTTTCCGGCTGGATCGTGTAGTCGCGGATCCAGACGCCGGTGTTGCCGATCTGGGTGCCACCGATCGGGAAGTTCGGCGGGCCGACCGGCGAGCTGTTGAACGCCGACCAGCGGTGGCTCCAGATCGCGTCCTCACCCTGCTGCGGGTCACCGTCGGCCTGGTCGCCGCCGGAGTGGACGATCTGGAAGTGGTCGATGTAGCCGTCCGACTCGTTGAAGTCGCCGTCACTGTCGTAGTCGAACCGGTCCCACTGGTCGTAGGAGCGCATCTCCTCGGCGATCTGGCTGTCCGTCCGGCCCTTGGCCTTCTGGTCGGCGACCCACTGGTTGGCGGCGTCGCGGATCAGGGCCCAGGTGTTCGAGCAGACGCTGTCGCCGCAGACGGCGGGGTCGCCGGTCGGGTCGCTGTCGGCCTTCGGGTCGTCGGAGCGACCGTAGCGGGCCTCGTTGTACGGGACCTTGACCCAGTCGGTGACCTGGCCCTCGACCGTGTAGCGGCCGGAGGACTGGGCCTCGTAGTACTGCTTCAGCGACTCGTCACCGGGGTTGGTGCCGAAGTAGATCTGGCGGAAGTGGTCCGGGCTGAAGTCCGGCTGCCAAATGGTGGAGTTGTCCACGGCCCGGTTGGGCTGCGGGATCTGGTTGTGCAGCGGCCCTTCGAAGGTCGCCGGCCCGGCGATGTTCGGGTTGAGGTCCTTGTCCGGGTAGGACGGGTGCCGCTGGTTGCCGAACTCGGCAAGGATCACGAAGATCTTGTCGGTCCGCTCGCGCTGGAGCTCGACGTACTGGTCCTGGGTCGGCTGCGCGGCGGCGGTGGAGCGGGCGTTGGGATTGGTGCCCGCCTTGCCGACCTTTCCGACCTTGACGACCGTGCTGCCGTTGCGCTGAATCGGCTTGCTGCGACCGCTCAGCACGTCGCTGAGGCCCTGCTCACGCAGTGCACGGCGCTTGGATTCGAGCTTGTCGGGGAGTTCGTCCTTGAGTAGCTGCGGTTCGGCGGCGGTCGAGGCTGCCGGCAGTTTGGGCTGAGGCGCCGCCGAGGCGGACGGGCCGAAAGCCAGGCCCGTCGCCGTCAGTGAGAGCCCGAGCAGACCCACTGCGACTTTGCGCACGTGGTACCTCCGGTGTGAGGGAACCGGCCCAACGGGGGTACAGGCCGGCGATAGATCGACGATCCCACTAGTGGGACCAATGGTGAACATAGACACTGCTGCGTCGGGTGGGAAGACGAACGCGTCGATTTGTTGCAAGATTTTGTTGAGAACGCTTTTCACCGTCACACTGCTGCGCCTCATCTGGGCGTTGAGCAGGGTCGATTCGGCGCGAGCGCATATAGCGATGCATTTCGATAAGTGTGCTCGGTGGTACGACAGTGGGGCCGGCGGCGTTCCCGCCACCGGCCCCACCGATACCGCTGCTGTCAGTTACGCGAAACCGTCACTGCCTCGCCGAGGTGACGTGGATCGTGGCTGACGTGTTGTCCCGCGCGGCCTTCTTGATGGTGAGCGAGACGCCGTAGTTCACGCCCTGGTCCCCGGGGTTGCCGGTGCCCAGCACGATCGCACCGCCGCCAAGCGTCACGCCGTAGAACTCCGGCGCCGGTCGGCCGTCCGGGTAGGTGACCCGTGTGGTGTACGGCGCATTGCCCCGTGACGGGAGCACCACCGAGGCGTCGTTGTCCCGCGCGTACGCGGCACCGTCGCGCATCTCGATGCCCGGGTACCAGCCCTTGGCGTCGGTGAAGCCCTTCACCGGCGGCAGCGCCTTGAACTTCGTGCAGTACGCGCTGTACGGCTCGTCCGCCGCCTCCAGGCACTCCGTGAAGGGGTACGTCGGCTTCAACGAGAACGCCGCGTTCGACGACTGCGGACGGCTGGGCAGGTTGTCCGTCACCGATGGGTCCTTCACCGCCGCCTCGCCGGTGCGCCGGTACGGGTCGAAGTGCGAGTCGACGATGAGCAGCCCGCCCTTCGCGCCGTAGCTGGGCAGCGCCGTCATCTGCCCGGTGACGTGGTTGACGTCGCCGAGCGCGGTGTCCCGGTACCACACAAGCATGCCCGGCGCGTTGTACGCGATCCGGTCGACCTTCCACGACTCGTGCGAGTAGATCGTGTCGTAGGTGTACTTCAGGCCCTCGTCGAAGCCGTCGAAGTTGCGCCACTCGGCCAGGTAGTACTGTGCGTGCACCTCGGTGCCGGTGCTGACCTTCCAGCCGGCGCCGGTGGTGTCGACGAAGGTGCCGCCGGTGGCGGTCCAGCCGTTGTCGCCGCCCTCGACGTCGTCACTCCACGTGGTGGCGCCGCCGCCGGCGACCGAGAAGTCGTCGACGAACCAGTTGCGCTCCTCGAACGCCTCGTCGGTGGCCAGCCGCAGCCGCACCTGCACAGTGGTGCCGGCGTACGCGGACAGGTCCACGTAGTCGTGCCGCCAGCCGTCGGTGCTGCCGGTCAGGCCGTACTTCTTGCCGCCGAAGTCGTTCATCCGGCCGTTCGGGTCGGGATAGCCGTCGGGCGTGGTGACAGCGACGCCGGCCTCGTTGTAGACCTTCTGCTCGGCCCAGGTCGTGCCGCCGTCGGTGGACAACTCGACGAAGCCGTAGTCCCAGTCCTGCTCGATGATGTAGTTGTTCCACATCCAGAACTTCGCGTCGGCGGCCGCCGGCACGTCGACCGAGCGGCTGAGCTTGACGTCGGCCCACTCCTGGTCGTTGTTGCTGTGCCACATCTTCGTGCCGCTGTGCGGGGTCGCCAGCGTGGTCACCTTGTCCGGCAGGTCGACCTTGATGCCGTCCTCGGTGCGCACGGGCGTACGTGAGGTCTGCCCGACCTCCACCGTGCGCGGGCGCGAGCCGGGCGTCACGGTGAGCGGGTCGGCCCAGCCGAGCACCCACTTGTCCCAGATGCCCATGTGCGTGGGCAGCGCCTGGAAGATCTCACCCGAGTGCGAACCGGAGGCCATCAGGTCCCAGAAGTCCACGTCGGAGTCGGCGTTGCCGGACGTGTCGTACAGGTCCGGCAGGCCGAGGTCGTGGCCGAACTCGTGCGCGAAGACGCCGACGCCGGCGTCCTCGGGCTGCACGATGTAGTTCGACACCTTCAGGTTGGTGCCCGGGACGGTGTAGCCGCCGGTGACGGTGGAGGAGTGCGCCCAGACGGCGTACACGCCCTCGGCACCGCCGCCGCGCGACTTGCCCTGCCCGGCGTGCACGAGCACGAGGTGGTCGATCACGCCGTCCGGCTCGAAGAGGTTGCCGTCACCGTCCCGGTCGGCCTGGTCCTCGATGTCGTAGTCGGCCCACGGGAAGTTGGGGACCTGCGCGGCGAGCGCGTCGATGGCGTCGGTCGCCAGTCGTCCCGCGCCGGCCGGGTTGTCCGGGTGGCCGTTCATCGACTGCTCACGGCCGGGGACCCAGGCGCCGGTCTCGTCCTGGAAGCAGCGGTTGGCGGCGTACCAGCCCTCCGAGTGCGGCACGGTGATCCACGGGCTGGCCTGCCCGGCGACCGTGTACGCGTTCTTGGACATCTCCAGGTACATGTTGTGCATGGTGCGGCCGGAGAGGTCGATGCCGCGCTTGCCGTCCGGGCCCTTCAGGTCCTTGCGGACCCGCTCGGTGATGCCCTTCTTGCTGTACAGCATCTTGTCGTAGTGCGACGGCGAGAAGTCCGGCACCCACATCGAGTTGTTGTCCTCGTGCGGCAGGGTCGCCGGGTTCGGGATGTTGTTGTGCTTCGGGCCGTTCTGGACGGTGCCGGGAACGCAGGTGCGGTCCTCGAACACCGTCTCGGGGACCATCACGCTTGTGAAGTCGTCGTTCGCCTGGTCGTTGAACTCCACAAGCAGCGTCAGCAGCTTCGCCGTCTGGGTGGTGGGCGCCTTCTTGATCTTCCGGGGGTTCTTGCCCGTCTTGATCGACTTGGCTTCGATCTTGGCCAACTGGCGGGCGGCCACCGGGTTGCCCCGGGCGTGCTTCTGATCAAACGCACGCGCGGCGTCGACACCGGGGGCGTAGACACCACCCTTGCCCTTGACCTCGCGGCCGGTGGTGTCCGTCTGCACCTCGGGCTCGGCGTAGTTGATGTAGTGCTCGTCGGCCCCGATCACCGCCTCGGGAACGCCGGACGGCGACTGGGCCGCCGCGCTGCCGGTCACGGTCAGTGACGAGGCCACGAGGGCGATGGCGGGTAACGCGACGAGGAGTCGTCGTCGCGCCCCGGACTGCGGTTTGTGGTTCATGCCGCTCCGTTTCTCGGGCACGGGGAGTGAGGACGCTGGGCGTCGTCGATCATCGAAGTGATGAGCGTCGAACTGCCCCAACTCGCGTGAACCTAAGGCACAACCGGCCGAAAGGACAGAGGTCACCCACCGCCTGTGTCCGTTCAGCCGCTCCCAGCTCAGCCGACCGACCGATGTGACGCAGGTGAGATGCCCTGCGTCGTACCCGTAAGAAATGACGGAGGGTGGCGGTCCGCACGGACCGCCACCCTCCGATGTGTACGCCTGCCGTCAGTCCTCGTCGGACTTGGTGCCGCTCATCCCCGAGGAGATCAGGTCCATCACCGACGAGTCCTGCAACGTGGTCACGTCGCCGAGCGACCGGTTCTCGGCCACGTCCCGCAGCAACCGGCGCATGATCTTGCCCGAGCGGGTCTTCGGCAGCTCCGGCACCAGCATGATCTGGCGCGGCTTGGCGATCGGGCCGAGGGTCTTCGACACGTGGTTGCGCAGGTCCGCGATGAGCTGCTCACCGGCCTCCCCGGCGATGTCGGTGCTGCCGCGCGGAATGGCGAACGCGACGATCGCCTGCCCGGTCGTCGGGTCGGTCGCGCCGACCACCGCCGCCTCGGCCACCGACGGGTGCGACACCAGCGCCGACTCCACCTCGGTGGTGGAGATGTTGTGCCCGGACACCAGCATCACGTCGTCCACCCGGCCAAGCAGCCAGATGTGCCCGTCGTCGTCCTTCTTCGCCCCGTCACCGGCGAAGTACATGCCCTCGAACCGCGACCAGTACGTCTCGATGAACCGGTTGTCGTCACCCCAGATGGTGCGCAGCATCGACGGCCACGGCTCCCGCAGCACCAGATAGCCGCCACCGCCGTTCGGCACCGGCTGGCCCTGGTCGTCCACCACGTCGGCCACGATGCCCGGCAGCGGGGTCATCGCCGAACCCGGCTTGGCCGCGGTCACCCCCGGCAGCGGGGAGATCATGATGGCGCCCGTCTCGGTCTGCCACCAGGTGTCCACGACAGGCAGCTCACCCCGGCCGACGTGCTGCCTGTACCACATCCAGGCCTCGGGGTTGATCGGCTCGCCGACGCTGCCCAGCAGCCGCAGCGACGACAGGTCGAAGCCGGCCGGGATGTCGTCGCCCCACTTCATCATCGTCCGGATCAGGGTCGGGGCGGTGTAGAGGATGCTCACCCCGTACTTGTCGATGATCTCCCAGAACCGGCCCTTGTGCGGGGTGTCCGGGGTGCCCTCGTACATCACCTGGGTGGCGCCGTTGGAGAGCGGGCCGTACACGATGTAGGAGTGGCCGGTCACCCAGCCGATGTCGGCGGTGCACCAGTAGACGTCCGTCTCCGGCTTCAGGTCGAAGACCGCGTGCGTGGTGTACGACGCCTGCGTGAGGTAGCCGCCGGTGGTGTGCAGGATGCCCTTCGGCCGGGCCGTGGTGCCGCTGGTGTAGAGGATGAACAGCGGGTGCTCGGCGTCGAACGGCTGCGCGGTGTGCTCGGCCGACGCCGACTCCACCGTCTCGTGCCACCAGTGGTCCTTCGCCGTCCAGGCCACGTCCTCGCCGGTGCGGCGGACCACAAGCACGTGCTCGATCGACGGGCAGTTCGCCACCGCCTCGTCCACCGTCGGCTTCAACGCCGACGGCTTGCCCCGCCGGTAACCACCATCCGCGGTGATCACCACCTTGGCGCTGGCGTCCTGGATCCGGTTGCTCAACGAGTCGGCGGAGAAGCCACCGAAGACCACGCTGTGCGCCGCGCCGATCCGGGCACAGGCCAGCATGGCGACCGCCGCCTCCGGAATCATCGGCAGGTAGATCGCCACCCGGTCACCGGCGGTGACCCCCAGGTCGGTGAGCGCGTTCGCCGCCTGACAGGTCAGCTCGTGCAGGTCGGCGTAGGTGAGGGTCCGGGTGTCGCCCGGCTCGCCCTCCCAGTGGATCGCCACCTTGTCGCCCCGGCCCGCCTCGACATGCCGGTCCAAGCAGTTGTACGCCACGTTGAGCTGCCCACCGACGAACCACTTCGCGAACGGCGGGTTGGACCAGTCGAGCACCTCGTCCCACTTCTTCGACCAGGCCAGACGGTCGGCCTGCTTCGCCCAGAAGGCGAGCCGGTCGCTCTCCGCCTCGGCGTACGCGTCGACTGTGACGTTGGCGTGCGCGGCGAGTTCGGCCGGCGGAGGAAACTGGCGCGTCTCGTTCAGCAGATTTGCCAATGCCTCGCTCATGCCGTGACTCCTCGTCCTCGGGGTGACCTGCGTCTCGATGGGCACGAGGTTAGTCGCGGGACCCCCGACCGGCGAGCGCTACCCGTTGCGTCGCGCCGAGCGGCCCCTGCCGCGCGCCCGACGGCGACCGCACCCGATGCCCCACCTCCGCGGGACGGATGGCGCATGTCGCGTTGCGGGCGGGTGCGGCTCCGACGGCCGGGCCGGGTCGCTAGCGTGGCGGGGTGACCACCGACCCGCTCGCGCCCCTGCTCGCGCTCGCCGACATCGCCGCCGCCGTCGAGCGGGCCCGCGAGCGGTTCGACAAGGCGCTCGGCCACCGTGCGCTGCGCCGTAACGGTGGGCAGGTCGCCGCCGAGGTCAGCCTCCGCAGCGCGGTGGCAAGCGCCGCCCTTGAGGGGGCCGTCCACGGGCGCGAGGAGGTCCGGGCCGGGACGGTCACCGACCCGGTGCTTCAGGGGGCGCTGCGGGTCGCCGGGGCGTTGCCGGGCCTGAGCGAACTCTGGCCGAAGGCACCTCGGCAGGCTCTCGCGAAGCTGCACGTACTCGCCGCCCGCGACATCGTGCCCGAGGCCGAGCTGGGTCGCCCGGTGACCGATCCGGTGGTCGCCACCCGGCTGGACGGGCTGGCCGGGCTTGTCGCTGGCGGCACGACTGTCTCCCCACTTGTGCTCGCCGCTGTCGTACACGGGGAGTTGCTGAACCTGCGTCCGTTCGCCGGGCCGTCAGGCGTGGTGGCCCGGGGGGCCGCCCGGCTGGTGCTGCTCGCCAGCGGCCTCGACCCGCGCGGCCTGCTCGCCGTCGATGTCGGCCATCGGGAGCGGGAGCCCGAGTACGTCGGTGCGGCCGGCGCGTTCGCCACCGGCACTCCGGACGGGCTGCGTTCCTGGCTACGCCACTACATGGCGGCCGTCGAGGTCGGCGCCGACCAGCTCACCGTCATCGGCGACGAGATCCTCGCCGCCGCCTGAGTGCCGATCAGGTCCGCCGTGTCGCCCGGCTGACCTTGGCCTGGAGGGCCCGGCGGGCGATCGGCCCGAGGTCGTCCACGATCTCCAGGAGCAGCGCGAGCTGGTCGAGCGCGGCCATCGCCTGATCGGCGCCGGCCCGGTCCACCCCGTCGTAGAGTTCCAGGCCGATGAACGCGGCCGAGACCGCACGGGCCAGGCCGGGTACGTCGGCGACCTCGGCGAACGGTGACCCGGCGAGCAGCCTGCGCAGGACGACCTCGATCTCGTCCACCCAGAGTTGGAGCGCACCGGCCGTGGGTGCGGCCATTCGTTGGTCCGCCTGTGCCCCCGCCAACATCTGTGCCAGGAAGCTGACGTTGCCGAGCTGGCGCTCCTCCTCGTGCAGAGCACGCCCGACGGCGAGCAGATCGCGCAGCGACCCGGCCGAGGCCAGACGTGCCGACCAGTGCTCGACCCGCTTGGCGGTGGCGTCCCGGCAGGCCGCCGCGAGCAGGTCGTCCACCGTGCCGTAGTGGTAGAAGACCAGGGCCTGGTTCACTCCGGCGGCGGCGGCGATGGTGCGGGCGGAGACGCCGGCGATGCCGTGTTCGCGGATGGCGGTGATGGCGCCTTCAAGGAGGCGTTGCTTGGTGTCGGACATGGCTCTCCTCGCGGGCGGGCCGGGTGCGGCGGTGCGATCATCGCATCGGTGACCAGTTGGGCCAGCCAGGTGACCCCGGGCAGTCGCAGGGTCCAGCCGACCACAGCCCAGCCGAGGTGGACGTGTTCGAGTCCGCGGGCGACGGCGGCCACCCCCCGTTCCGCATGACCGTCGCCGCCCACGTACTCGGCCCGCCACAGCACGCGCTGGTGTTCCCGGGCCGGGCGGATCCGCAGCCCCACCGGGTGCCGCCGGGCCACCATCCGCCAGATCGCCGCGCAAGGTCCGCAGTCGTCGTCCAGCCAGAGCACCGCAGGCGGTCCGGAGGTGTACGGCCGCCAGCGAGGCCACCAGTCGCGGACCTGCCGCCGGTACGAGACCCACGAGTCGCCGTACCGTGCCCGTAGGTCGTGTCGCTCGTGTGGCCCGGCCACCGCCGCTCCGAAGGCTCCGGCCGACACGGCAGCCAGGGCCAGGGCGACGCTCCGGGTGAGCGCGGCGGTGCACAGCAGCAACACCACCGCGGCGAGCTGCATCGGGTTGGCCAGGTAGGCGTACGGGCCGGTGGTGACCAGACGACGCGGCGGATCCCACGGGTACGGCGTACCGCCGCCCCGCACTGCGAACTCCGCGACGGCGGCCAGCGCCGGTGTGGCCGCCAGCAGGGCCAACTGCGCCACCACGAGCAGCCCGGTGTGGTTCAGCCCGGTCAGCCCGGCCCACGACCCGTCGCCGAGCTCGAAGGCCAGGGTGGGCAGCAACCAGAGCAGCAGGACGGTGAAGACTCCCACCTGGAGCAGCGTTCGCACGCCGAGGTGCCGGCGGTCCGCGCAGAACCGGCCGAGCAGTTGGGCGGGCATGGCTACGAGGAGCAGCCCGACCACCTCTCCGACGAGCCAGTGTGGGCCGAGGCGGACCAGCGGGTCCAGCGCCGGCATCGCCACCGCGTCCACCCAGAGCAGCAGACCGAGGGCGACCGGCAGGGGCAGCACCCGGCGCAACAGCACCGGCAGAGGGCCCCAGAGGGCGGCCCAGCCGATCCACAAGTCCACGGGCATGCCCCGGTAGGCGCCGTCGACAGGCGTGAACGCGTACCAGCCGGCCAGGCGGGCGACCTCGTGCAGCGCGGCGATGCCGATCCCGGCGGTCACGAACGCCAGCAGCGCCGCAGCACGGGAGGCGTGGTCCCGCTCTCGGACGCCGACGGCGAGCACAGCGAGGAGCGGCAGCACGAGGCTCAGCCAGCGGGCGACTGTCATTCCAACGCCAGCATGTCGAGCAGGTGCCCGACCCCGGCGCCGAGCAGCACCTGCTGGATCGGGCCGAAGTACCAGGACGGGTCGAGGCCCCGCGCGTAGTCGACCTGGATCGTCACCTCGGTGCGCCCGGGACCCATCGCCTGCCAGGTCAGCTCCGCGTGCCGCCAGGTGAACCAGCGCGCGGTGATGGAGCTGTCCGCGACGAAGCGGAAGCCGACCCGCCCCGGTGCGACGTCCTCGACCTCGGCGAGCAGGTGGCCGCCCGGCCCGTGCGCGCTGCCGTGGTAGCCGAACATCCACCTGTCGCCGAGGTCGAGCCCGTCGCCGCTGACCTGCCCGGGCGTGGGGACGCCCAGCAGCCGCAGCGGTGCGGAACGGACGGCGGTCGGTCGGGGGCCGGCGGCGAGAAGCTCCGCCACCCGGTCGACGGGCAGCTCGACGACACGGGTCACCTCCACCGTCTGCTCCGGATCGACCCGGGGAGCGATGCCGCTGCCCTCCAGACCAGGCAGGAGCAGCAGTGGTACGGCCACGATGGCGTACGGCCGGTTGGCCTCCCGCAGGGCACGGATCAGCGCTGTGCTGCCGTGGGCCACGGCGTACACAAGCGGGGCGGCCAGGATGACGCAGACCGCTCCCTCGTGCAGCGCCACCGCCGCGAGCAACAGGGCCACAGTGGTGGCGCCGAAGACCCTGCCGTGGGCCGTCCGGCGGGGGGTGAGGGCGAGGGCGGCGGCCAGCAGCACCGGCAGTGCCACGAAGAGCACGGCGCTGTCGGCGCGGCCCTGCCGGACCACCACGATGAAGACGACCAGCCCGAAGAGCGTGATCAAGCCGGCCAGGGTCCAGTGGGCAGCGGTCCGTTGTGCGGTGGGTGCTGTCGTTTCGTCGACGTCGACCATGCTGATCTCCCCGATTTAAGCGTTCGCTCAAACGGAGGGTACGACTATTTGAGCGACCGCTCAAGATGGTTTGGATAGGCGCGCCCCGCCGCTACAGCGACGAGCACACACTGCGGGAGAAGCACGAACTGCCGGAGAAGGTTGACGCTGCCTGATCTGGTCAGGCGCTGGCGGCGGCGCGTGTCCGGCGATGCCGGCCGTACCAGGCGATGCCGATGGCCACGCCGACCCCGACCCCCAGGGCCGCTGCGGCGACCGGGACGGCCGGCCGCTCCCGCAGCCGACGGCCCAGCGGGATCGGGTGCCGGAACTCCAGCACCGGCCACGCGTTCTCCGAGGCCAACTTGCGCAGCTGCCGGTCCGGATTGACCACACTCGGGTGGCCCACGCACTCCAACAAAGGGCGATCACTGTACGAGTCGGAGTACGCGTACGAGTCGGCCAGGTCGTAGCCCCGAGCGGCGGCCAACTCGCCAACCGCCTCGACCTTGCTCGGACCGGCCGCGTAGAACTCGACCTCGCCGCTGTAGCGACCGTCCTCCACTGTCATCCGGGTGGCGATCACGTCGGTCACCCCGAGCAGCGCGCCGATAGGCCGGACCATCTCCTCGCCGGAGGCGGACACCAGCACCACATCCCGGCCAGCCGCCTGATGTTCCTCGATCAGGGCGGCGGCCTCGGCGTACACATAAGGGTTGATCAGCTCGTGGAGCGTCTCCGCGACGATCTGACGGACCTGGTCCACCTGCCAGCCCTTGCAGAGCGCGGCCAGGTAGTCCCGTGTTCGGGCCATGGTCTGCTCGTCGGTGCCGCCCAGCCGGAACATCAGCTGCGCGTACGCCGACTTGACCACGTCACGCCGAGTGATCAGCCCGTCCCGGTAGAACGGACGACCGAACGCGAGAGCGCTCGACTTGGCGATGACGGTCTTGTCCAGATCGAAGAAAGCGGCACTTCGGCCCACGGCGCGAAAGTCTAGCCGGATGGTCTATCGTCGGCGGGTGCCCGGGGTCACGCCACCCCTCGGACCTGCGGGCCGGCGCCACCAACTCCGCTCGGCGTGATCGCGCTCACACTCCGCGAGGAGATTTTCGCACTGAGTGGAGTGCACACCACTCGACGTGACGAGCCTGCTCAGGCAGACTTGTCCGCAAGACGAGCTTTCACATCGTGGAAACAAACAGACTCTCGGCGGTTGCACCCCCCGTGATCGCCGAGCGGTTCGGCTCGACCCCCCCGGAGCCGAACCTTCGACGACCCCCGTCTCCCCCCGACGGGGGTCGTCCCTTTCCTCGGTGAGCGCGCCACAGCAGTTCACAGTGCCTCCTCCGGGCCGTCCAGACCGTTCAGGGACGGCGTTTCTGCGGTCGGTGCCCCCCTTCGCCATCTCGGCCAGCGGCGGGATGTCATGCTCCGACGCGTTCTAGCTCTTCCACTACTGACGGGTGGCCTGCGGTGGACCATGAGCGAGCAAGATCAGAGCTGCGGGCCGGTGGGCGCTGGCGGGCGGCCATCCTCGGGCTACGGACGGCACTGCTGGGCTTCCTGCTGCTGCTCACGTTGATGCTGGTGGTGCGCTTCGTGGGCGGCGAGGAGGTGATCGTGCCGATCATCTTCGTGGTCCTCGCAGTCACCATCGGGTCGATCCTGACCGGCTGGCTCGCCGCTCTGCTCCTGGTCCGCGACACCAGCCGGTACACGGGGGCGAGTTCGGGCCGGGTCAACCCCGCCCGGCTCGCAGAACTCGTGCGGGCGGTCGGGTCGGATCTGACCGATCTGCGGCGGTGGTAGCGAGACGCGCGGGATGACGGGAGCGATGGCGCACGGTGTCGAACCGCCGCGCCACCGCTCCGGGGCGCTGCGGGTCTACGGCCGGAGGCCCGGGGTGCCAGGGATGGACCTTGTTCAGCCGGGCACCGTGCGGGACAGCTCGACCGTCGAGGGCATACGCGCAGGCCACGTCCACAGCGGGTAGCCAACGAGTCAGGACATCGCGTCACGCTTCAAGTGAAGCCATGAGGTTCCTCCGGTAGTGCGGATGACGATCTGCATGGCGACTTGGGCGGGAGTCAGGTGCGTGGTGTCGACGACCTCGGCCTCGGCATGCAGCCACGTGCGGGCCGCCTCGGCGTAGGGCTCGAGGTACTTGAGACGGAACGGCGACGGAACGGCGTGTTCTCCCTCGATACGCCGGCGAAGGGTGTCTTGATCAGCGTGGAGGACGAAGTGCCTTACCGGGATGGCGTGTTGGGCGAGGCCCGTACTGATTTCGCGCCAGTACTGCTCGACCAGGACAGTCATGGGTATTACCAAAGTGCCGCCGGTGTAATCGAGCACGCGGCGGGCGGTCTCGACGACGAGTTGCCGCCACGGCGGCCAGTGCTGGAAGTTGTCCGTCTCGGGCAACCCCGGCGTGATGTCCATGAGCGTCTCGCCGACCTTCTCGGCGTCGAATACCCGTGAATCCGGGATCAGTTGCTGCACGAGTGAGCCGGTCGTTGTCTTGCCCGCGCCGTGGGTGCCGTTGAGCCATACGATCACGGAGCACATTAACGCTCGTTGACGTGTGCCGCCGCCAGTTGGCAGCGGTCGACGGCGCGGGCCCGGATCTCGCGACGGGGGTTGTCCCTTTCCGCGGGAGCGCGCCACCACAGCTCACGGGTGGAAGGGCGCGGTCGGTGGCCGGTGCGCCCAGAACAGTGCGTGCCCGCTGGTGCCTTCCGGGACGAATTCCTCCGAGGTGATCTCCAGCCCCGCTCGCTGCAGCCACGAGCGGTAGGTGGGGGCGTCGGCGTGGCTCCACCACATGGCAGCCGGGCCGTCGAGCCAGTTGTCCTCGGTGCCGGTCCACGCGTTGTCGCCGACGGTGGTCAGCAGCCAGCCGCCGGGTCGAAGCCAGGTGGCGATCCTCTTGATGAGCTGCGGTTGGTCTGCCAGGGGCATGTGGATCAGCGCATAGAGGCAGACCACCGCGTCGAACGAGGCCGACGGCAGATCGAGTTGGGTGGCGTCGGCGCACAGGAAGGTGCCGCTGGGTACCAGGCGCCGTGCCCGTTCGATCTGCACATCACTGATGTCGATGCCTGTGACGTGGTGCCCGGCTTTGGCGAGGTGACGGGCGACCGGCAGGCCGCAGCCGCATCCGAGGTCCAGGACCGTTGCCGAGGCTGGCAGGCGGCCCTGCAACTCGTCGAGCCAGGGACCGTAGTGGCCAGCCTCGGCATCGTCCGCGCGGTAGCGGTAGGAGAGTTCGTCGTACCCGCGTCGGACCAGGTCTCGCTCGTCGTCGTTGCCCATCCTGACGAGGCTAGGAGGCCCGGTCCCGCCTGCCGAGCCGTTTATCCCGCAGCGGAGATGCCGCCACCGAGGACGGGGCGGTGCCGTCCGCGCCGACTTGGCGACGGGGACGTGTCGGCCGAGCGATCATGCTGTGTCCCATCCGGGGGCGGTAGCTGCGGCGCAGCCCGCGCGCATAACAGATCAACCGTCCCGACGGGCGTTGTCCACAGGGCGTCGAGTTGTCCACAGGCGAGGTGGTCGGGGGCGCTGAGCGGGGCCGATGGCGAGCAGGGTCGGCGGCACAGAGCCCCGACCGCTGGAGGCCGCGATGGCACCCCGTACCTCCGTTCCGCCGATCCGCCGGCTCCCGCTGGTCATCACGGGGGACGACGACCTGCTCGACGATCTGCTCCGGCTCGCCGCCGCTGGCGGGACCGAGGTGGAGCTCGCCGGCGATCCGGCTGCTGCCCGTACCCGCTGGCTTCCCGCGCCGCTGGTGTTGCTCGGGGCCGACCAGGCGCAGCCGTGCCTGCGAGCCCGACTGCCGAAGCGACCTCGGCTGGTGCTTGTCGGTCGGGCCGGCCAGCTCGATCCCGGCTGGCAGATCGCCGAGATGGTCGGCGCCGAGCACGTCGCCGTGCTGCCCGCTGCCGAGCCTTGGTTGTTGGACCGGTTCGCCGAGCAGGGTCCCGACCATCCGGACGCGGGCGGTGCCCGGGTCGTCGCGGTCCTGGGTGGGCGAGGCGGCGCCGGGGCGAGCGTCCTCGCCGGCGGGCTCGCCGTGACCGCCGCGCGGGCGCGACTGCGCACCCTTCTGGTTGACGCCGACCCGCTCGGCGGCGGCCTCGACCTCGTGCTGGGTTGGGAGCAGTTGGAAGGGCTGCGCTGGCCGTCGCTCACCGGCGCGGACGGGCGGGTGGACGCGCCCGCGCTGGTCCAGGCGCTACCCAGCCGGGGTGACCTGGTGGTGCTCTCCTGGGACCGCGGGGAGATGCTGGCGCTGCCCGCCGCCGCGATGGCGGCGACCATCGACGCTGCCCAGCGCGGCCGGGACTTCGTCGTGATCGACCTGCCCCGGCAACTGGACGACGCCGCCGTGATCGCGTTGCAGGCGGCCGACCACGCGTTCGTCGTCGTCCCGGCGGAACTGCGGGCCACAGCGGCCGCCGCCCGGGTGGTGGCCGCCGCCAGTCCGCACTGCGCCGCGCTCTCGGTGGTGGTGCGGGGGCCCGCCCCGGGTCGGCTGCGCGCGACCGAGGTGGCGCGGGCGCTCGGGCTTCCCCTCGCCGGCGCGCTACGCCCCGAGCCCGGGCTCTGCCGTGGCCTGGAACGAGGCGAGGCGCCGGCTGCCGCCGGCAAGGGTCCGCTGGCAGTGCTCTGCCAGCGGATCGTCGCGGACCTCACCGGCGTGCCCGTGCCTGGTGCGGCATGACCGGCCGCCCGCAGGACCGCGGCCTTGCTGCCCGGGTGCGGCAGCGGATCGCCGCCGGCACCACCCCGGTCACCCCGGCGACGATCGTTTCGGCGGTACGGGCCGAGCCCACAGCCGTGGTGTTGGGTGACACCGCCGTGCTGCGGATCGCCGACCGGCTGCACGACGACCTCGTCGGTGCCGGGCCCCTGGCCCCGCTACTGGCCGACCCGGAGGTCACCGACGTCCTTGTCAACGGCACCCGCGTCTGGGTCGACAGGGGATCAGGGCTGCACCAGGTCGCGATCCCGGTGGGTTCGGTGGAGGACGTCCGCCGGTTGGCGCAGCGACTGGTTGCCAGTGCCGGTCGGCGGCTCGACGACGGCTCCCCGTACGCGGACGCACGGCTGGCCGACGGCAGCCGGTTGCACGCGGTGCTGCCGCCGGTTGCCACCGAGGGTCCCTACCTGTCCCTGCGGACGTTTCGGCATCGGCCGTTCACCCTCGACGAACTGGTACGGCAGGGGACGGTGCCGCGACCGGTGGCACCACTGCTCGCCGCCGTCGTCGCGGCACGGCTGGCGTACCTGGTTACCGGCGGCACGGGGTCGGGCAAGACGACTCTGCTCAACACGTTGCTCGGGTTGGTGCCGGGCACCGAGCGGATCGTCCTGGTGGAGGACGCCGCCGAACTGCAACCGGGGCACCCGCACGTGGTGGGGCTACAGGCCCGTACGGCAAACGTGGAGGGAACGGGCGTGGTCAGCCTCGCCGACCTGGTTAGGCAGGCGTTGCGGATGCGCCCCGACCGGCTGGTAGTCGGGGAGTGCCGGGGCGGTGAGGTGGTCGACCTGTTGGCGGCTCTGAACACCGGCCACGACGGCGGTGCCGGGACGCTGCACGCCAACACCCCGTCCGACGTGCCGGCCCGGCTGGAGGCGCTCGGGATGCTGGGCGGGCTGCCGCGCGCCGCGCTGCACGCCCAGGTGGTCGCCGCGCTACAGGTGCTGTTCCAGGTGCGCCGTGGCGACCGGGGACGAGTCCTGGAGTCGATCTGCCTCCTGCTTCCGGAAGGGCCGGAACGGTTGGTCACCGTGGTGCCGGCCTGGGTACGCGGTCGCGGGCTGGGGATGGCCGCCCGTGCTCTCGGTGCACTGTTGAGGGACCGCGGCGTAGCGGTGCCGCCGATCCTCAGCGAGCCGTGGCCTGGATCGGCGGGTCCGGCATGAGCGGCGTGACGACGCTTGTGGCAGTGCTGCTGTTGGCTGCCGCGATCTTGGTGGGCTGGCCCGTGCGGAGCATTCGTGCCCGCCGCCGTCGGGTACTCGCGCGGCGTGGCAGCACCGGCGGCGATCCGGACGACGCCCTGGTGGAGTGGGTCAGGAGCCTCGGTCGCGTACTCGATGGGTCTGTGGACAAGCCCGGTGTGGCGCTGAGCTCGGCGTATCCCACGGGAGCACCGGATTCGAGTGTCGGGCGGACGGCCGTCAACTGGTCTACTCGGGACCGCGACGACAGCACGAGCCGGCCGAGGGCGTCGGACGGCCCGCTGGGGTCCACCCGACCGACGGGCCCGGGACGTCCGCCGACGCGTCGGGATCCCCGGCGGCCGGCTGCAACAGCCCGTCCGGAGGCCGCGACCCTGGACATCGGACGGCGGGTTGGCCCGTCCGTGGCCACGCCGACGATCGACGGCATAGATCTGGAGCTGGACTGGCCTGGCGACAGTCAGGGCGCACCGGGGACCGACGGCAGGCCAGAGGGCGGCCCAGACATCGAGCAATCCGACCCGGTGCGGGCTGATCTCACGGACCCGGCGGCGGACCGGCCGAAGGCGCGACTGGCGATCCGTGTCGGGCAGCCACCAACGCGTTTGTTGCTGCTGGTTGGCCTGGCGGGCGCCGGCGTCGGTGCTGTGACAGCCGGGCCGGTGGCCGCCGTCGCGGTGGCCGGTTACGGCACGCTTGCCGTGCGCGCCCTGCTGCGGTGGCGGACAAACCGGCTCGCCGAGCGGGCCCGACGGCGAGGGTTGGACCTGCTCTGCGGTCTGGCGGCAGACCTCCGGGCGGGCCTACCCGTCCCGCCGGCACTCGAGATCGCGGCCGTCAGCGGGTCGGGCGGGTCGGACCGGCTTCGGCAGCTGACCTCGGCAGCGGTGCGGCTGGCTGACCGGACCGGTGCGCCGCTGGCGGAGCTGGTCGAGCGGATCGAGGCGGATGCCCGGGCGACCGACCGAGGGCTGGCCGCCGCCGCGGCGCAGGCGGCCGGTGCCCGGGCCACGGCCTGGTTGCTGGCGGCCCTGCCGGTCGGCGGGATCGGGCTCGGCTACGGGATCGGGGTCGACCCTCTGGCGGTGCTCCTGCACAGCACTGTCGGCGGGGTCTGCGCGGTCCTCGCCGTGGCCCTGCAGGTCATCGGTCTGTTCTGGGCCGAGCGGCTGGGCGCTGCCCCAGGGCGGCCCGCGTGATGTCCCGGACGGCTCTCGTGGCCGGAGCTCTGGTGGTGGCGGCGCTGCTCGTCGCGCCGTTACGGCTGCGCCGGCCGGCTCGCCGAGCCGATCCCCCGGCAACCTCCCCACCACCCGGACCAGGCGGCCGACGACGACCGGACGCGATCCGGCTCGCCGCCGGGATGGCCGGGCTCGCCGTGGCCGTGGTCGTCGGAGGCTGGTTCGGGCTGCTCGGCGCGATCCCGACCGCGGTCCTGTTGGACGTGCTGTTGCGGCGGATCGAGCCCCCGGCGGCGCGCAACCGGAGGCTCCGCGAGGCCGGCGACCTGCCGCTCGCCGCCGACCTGCTGGCAGCGGCGATGCGGGCGGGTGCCCCGGTCGACCGCTCGGTGCTCGCCGTGGCCGAAACGCTTGACGGTCCGCTCGCCGACCGGCTGGCCCGGGTCGGCCGCACCCTTCTGCTCGGCGGTGGCCCGGCGGAGGCGTGGTCGGCTCTGGACGGGGTGCCCGGTGCGGAGCGGCTGGCCGCTGCGGCGTTCCGCTCGGCCAAAAGCGGCGCAGCCCTGGCAGGTGCGCTGACGCGGCTTGCCGACGACCTGCGTGCCGACCGGGCCACCGCCGCCGAGGCGTCGGCCCGTCGGGCGGGTGTGTTGATCGTGCTGCCGCTGGGGCTCTGCTTCCTGCCCGCGTTCATTCTCGCTGGCCTGGTGCCGGTGATCGTCGCCGTCCTCGGCGACGTGCTCTGACCCATCGAGAGGGGAAAACCATGCGTAAGCTCATCGCCCGCCTGCGCGGCGACGCCGGGATGAACACCGCCGAGTACGCCGTCGGCACACTCGCCGCAGTCGCCTTCGCCGGGATCCTGTTGAAGGTGCTGACCTCCGGCAACGTCCAGTCGGCGCTGACCGCCGTCATCGACCGGGCGCTCAAGTGATCGGGCGCCGGGAGGCTGGCCGCGATGGGCGGTCCGGCACCCCCGGGCGGGTGACCGGCGGCGGGCGACGACGGCGCGCTGTCGAACGGGCCGCCGAGGGGGATCGGGGATCCTTCACCGCCGAACTGGCGGCTGGCCTGCCGGCGCTGCTCCTGCTCCTGCTCGCCGGGCTGACCACGGTCAACGCCGTCAGCGTTCGGGCCGGTTGCCTGCACGCCGCTCGGGAGGCGGCGCTTGCCGCCGCGCGGGGCGAGGCCGGGAACCTCGGCCCAGGCGCGCCGCCGGGCGCGGACGTGTCGGTGTCGATCGTCGGGGACCGGGCGCAGGCGACGGTACGGGCACCCGTGCGCGCGTTGGGCGGCCGGCTACCACGGATCACCGTGGTCGCCACCGCCGTCGCCGCACTCGAACCCGGGCAGGGGGCCCGGTGAACGAGTGGCCAAGGGGTGAGCGACCGGGCATCGAGCCGTCGGGCGGTGAGCGAGGCGGAGCGACAGTCCTGCTGTTGGCGGTCGGGCTGGTCTTCGTGCTGGTGGGGACATTCGGCGCTGCCGTCGCCGTGGCGACAATGGCGGCTCAGCGGGCGGCCGTGGCGGCCGACCTCGGTGCCCTCGCCGGTGCCGCCAGGGCGCTCGACGGCGACGCGGTGGCCTGCGCCGCCGCCGGGGACATCGCGGGCCGCAACGGCGGCCGACTGGTCGGCTGTCGCCTTGACGGGCTGGATGTGCTGGTGATCGTCGAGGTGGTGTTCACGCCGCTACCCGGGCTGACCAGGGTCGCCGCGTCGACCGCGCGGGCTGGCCCGGTGCGCGGTTGACCGGGGCGGGACAACCAATCCGCCGGAGGTCGAGCCCTGCACCCGAGCGGCCGAAGGTCGGGCGCCGCACCCGACCGGCCGAAGGTCGGGCGCCGCACCCGTCGGGCCGGGGTCGGGGGCCATGCATCGGACCGGCCGGGACCGGGGCGTGACAGCCGACCGGCCGGGAGCGGGCGGATGCCCTGTCCCGGCCGGCGGCCGAACGGGGGTGACTGAGCGCGAGGCGACCAGGTCAGCGGGCGACTAGGTCAGCGGTCAGCGGGACTGGAGCGCGTCGAGGGCGACGGCCATCGCGATGACGAGGCGGCGGTCGATCTGCGGGTTCTGCACCTCGACGACGTACTTGTCGCGCAGGCCCCACTTCTTGATCACGGAGAAGACCGGCTGGCCGCCTGCGGTGAAGTCGAAGTGGTACGGCAGCCAGGACAGCGAGTCGACGAACCGGCGCAGCAGCGCCACCGGCATGCTGCGCTCCTGGCCCGTCACCTGCGGCAGGCCGGCCTGCTCGACGTGCCAGGTGGAGCGGAGCAGCGACTGGGCGAAGTCCTTACGGAACAGGCCGATCGGGTTGCCGGCCGCGTCGGTGACGTCGTACGTGGCGCCGAGGTCGAGGCGCTGGCGGGCCTTGAAGCCCAGCAGGGGCTGCTGCTTGGAGTCGTCGGTGTAGATCGTCACCTGCTCCTTGAAGGCGAGCCGCTTCTGCTGCGCGAAGGCCAGCAGCTCACCCTCGGTGCCGTCCGGCGCGACCGCCCGGACCTCGTACTGGTTGACCATCATCCGCAGCCGCTGGCGGATGTGGAACTGCTGCAGGGTCTGCAATTTGTCGAACTGCATGTGTTTCTCCTCAGAGGGGCTGATGCGCCGGAGTCTCGCACAGGCCGGCAACTGCCGCCGGCCCGCCGCCTCCGGCGCTCCCGCCCCTGGTCGGCCCGCCCCCCGACTCGATCAACGAGCGGAAGGACGCCGCCCCGCCCGACCTTTCACCTGGCTGTCAGCGGCCGTCCACGGTGACGCGCAGCGCCCAGCCGTTGAGAACCTGGTGAATGCCGCGCAGTCGTTCGTTGATCTGCTCCAGTCGTTCCGCCTGGGCCAGGGCGGCCAGCGCGGACCCGAGCGCGATCTGCTGGTCGAGGGTGAGTTGTTCCTGGTCGATGGTGTAGAGCAGGTCGACGGTCTCGGCGATGGTGTCGGCCACAACTCCTCCTCAGGCGGGGCGAACAGCGGGAATAAGCATCGATGGAAGCGCTCCCAGACTATTGTGCCCAGCCCTGCCCGGGTTCATGCAAGACGACTCAGGCGGGCAGATTCGCCAGCACCACGTCGAGGACCCGGATCGCGTCCGGCTTGGAGAGCGGATTGTTGCCGTTGCCGCACTTCGGCGACTGCACGCAGGATGGGCACCCGGTCTCGCAGCCACACTCCGCGATCGCGTCCCGGGTCGCCCGCAGCCACGCCGAGGCCGTCCCGTACGCCCGCTCGGCGAAACCCGCCCCACCCGGGTGCCCGTCGTAGACGAATACCGTCGGCGCCTCGGTGTCCGGGTGCAGCGCTGTGGAGAGCCCACCGATGTCCCACCGGTCGCAGGTCGCCATCAGCGGAAGCAGGCCGATCGCGGCGTGTTCGGCGGCGTGCAGCGCACCCGGAACGTCGGACGGTTGCACCCCGGCGGCCGTCAGCGACTGCGGGGACAGGGTGAACCAGACCGCCACCGTGCGCAGTTCCCGGGTGGGCAGGTCCAGGGGCCGGGTGTCGATGACCTCGCCGGTGGCGATCCGGCGCCGCTGGTACGACACCACCTGACTCGTCACGTCCACCTCGCCGAGGAACATCCCGACCGGCCCGGCGTCCACGTAGGAGCGCACGGACACCACGGACAGGTCGGTGACGTCGCGGGCGTGGGTGGACCAGTCCGGCTCCTCGGTGTGCACCAGCGCGCAGCCGTCGGCCAGGTCGAGTGAGTCGACCACGTACGAGACGCCCTGGTGCAGATAGACGGCGCCGGGGTGGAGCAGGAAGTGCGAGGAGCCGCCGTCGACGGTGCCGAGCAGCCGGCCGGTCGACGACTCCACCACGCAGACCGGGGCGCCGCCCTCGCCGCGCAGGTCCACGTCGGGGCGTTCTCGGTGCCGCCAGTACCAGCCGGTGGGCCGCTGCCGAAGCGCCCCGGCCGCCACCAGTTCGTCGATCGCCTCCTTCGCGCCGTCGCCGAAGAGCGCCAGATCGGCAGAGGTGAGCGGCGCCTCCGCCGCGGCGCAGGCCAGTTGTGGGGCCAGCACGTACGGGTTTGCCGGGTCGAGCACTGTGGCCTCCACCGGCGCACCGAAGATCGCCTCCGGGTGGTGTACGAGGTAGGTGTCGAGTGGGTCGTCCCGGGCCACCAGGACCGCGAGGGCCTCCTGCCCGGAGCGCCCGGCGCGGCCCGCCTGCTGCCACAGCGACGCCCGGGTGCCCGGGTAGCCGCAAATCAGCACCGCGTCCAGCCCGACCAGGTCCACACCCAGTTCCAGGGCGTTTGTGGAGGCCAGGCCGAGCAGGTCGCCGTGCAGCAGTGCCCGCTCCAGCTCGCGTCGCTCCTCGCGCAGGTAGCCGCCCCGGTAGGCGGCCACCCGGTCGCCGAGCCCTGGGACCGCGTCGTCCAGGGCCCGGCGCGCGTTGGCGGCCACCACCTCGGCGCCCTTGCGGGACCGGACGAAGGCGAGCGTGCGTACCCCCTCGGCGACCGTGTCGGCGAGCAGGTCCGCGGTCTCGCGCAGCGCCGACCGGCGGACCTGACGGAGGTCATCGTGGTCGCCCGTCGCCTGCGCGGGCACCGAGGGCGAGGAACCCGAGTCGGGGGGTGGGAGCAGCGGCGGCTCCCACAGCGCGAAGGTCACCCCGCCGCGTGGCGACGTGTCCTCGGTGACGGCCGTCACCGGCAGGCCGGTCAGCCGGCCGGCGGCGGTCGCCGGGTCGCCGGAGGTCGCCGAGGCGAGGACGAACACCGGGGTGGCCCCGAAACGCGTGCACTGTCGGCGCAACCTGCGCAGCACGTGCGCCACGTGCGAGCCGAACACCCCCCGGTAGGTGTGGCATTCGTCGATCACCACGTACGCCAGTCGGCGCAGGAAGCCGGACCACTGGGCGTGCCCGGGCAGGATGCCGTGGTGCAGCATGTCGGGGTTGGTCAGCACGAAGCGGGAGTGCCGGCGGATCCACTCCCGCTCGGCGCGCGGAGTGTCCCCGTCGTAGCAGGCGGGGCGTACCCCCTCCAGTTCCAGCTCGGCGACGGCCCGCAGCTGGTCGGCGGCGAGCGCCTTGGTCGGCGCCAGGTAGAGGACTGTGGCGCGGGGGTCGGCGAGCAGGGTGGCAAGCGCCGGAAGTTGGTACGCAAGCGACTTGCCGGACGCGGTGCCGGTGGCGACGATCACGTGCCCGCCCTCGTACGCCAGGGTGGCCGCCTCGGCCTGGTGCTGCCAGGGCGCGACCACGCCGCGGCGGGCGAACGCCGCGCGTAGCTCCGCCGGTGCCCACGACGGCCACGGTGCGGGCACCCCGGCGCGGGCCGGCACCCGCTCGACGTGGGTGACCGGGTCGCCGGCACCCCTGGCGCGCAGCCGGCGCAGCAGGTCGACAGGCGCTGACCCAGGGCCGTGACCTGCGGGCGTGGTGGCTGCTGTCGACGGCTTCAGGTCGCTGACCGGCGACAGGCGCGCCGAGCTGAAGTCGTCGGAAGTCACGTCCTGCACTCTCGCACTGGTGTTCGGAGATGAAAAGTCAGGCCCGGGGGTAAGGGATAGCCTCCGCCGGTGACCGCAGGGTGCCCCGGCGGTAGTGGTTAGATGCCCAGGAGAGTTTACGGCTCTGGCGAGGAGGACCGATGGAGCTGTCGTTGGCGACGCGCACCGTGGGCGAGCACACGGTGCTCGAGGTCGGCGGTGAGGTGGACGTCTACACCGCGCCCCGGCTCCGCGAACGACTCCTCGAGCTGATCGACGGTGGTGCTCGCCACGTGGTGGTGGACCTCGGTCGGGTGGACTTCCTCGACTCGACAGGGCTCGGCGTGCTGGTCGGCGCGCACAAGCGGCTGCGGACGGCCGGCGGCTCGTTCGCCCTGGTCTGCGACAAGGAGCCGCTGCTCAAGATTTTCCGGATCACGGCGCTGGACCAGGTGTTCCCGCTGCACCCCACGGTCGAGGCAGCGGTCGGCGCGGGCCCGACCGGCGCCGACGCGTGATGGCGACCGTCCGGCTCTCCTTCTCTCCGGCGCCGGTGCACGTGCGCACCGCGCGTCTGGTCGGCGTCGCTGTCGCCCGGCGCGCTGGTGTCCGTGAGGACCTGCTGGACGAGGTGCGCCTGGCCATCGGCGAGGCGTGCACCCGGGCGGTGGCGCTGCACCGGCAGTACGGGCTTGCCGATCCGGTGCTTGTGGAGATGTCCGACGGCGGCACGTACGCGGTGCGCGTGGTGGACCGGGCGCCGATCGAGGCCGGTATCGGGTTGGCGGCGCTGCCACCGGACGAGCTGGCCAACGAGTCGCTTACCGATGAGGCGTTGACGACCGGCGTCGGCTTCGCGCTGCTCGCCGGCTTCGTCGAAGACCTCCAGGTGCGCCCGGTCGACGAGGGCATCGGCACCGAGGTGCGGATGGTGTGGCCGGTCAGCCGCTGACAGGTCCCGATTCGACAGGCCGCATCCCCACCGGGGGGTGCGGCCTCTTTGTCATGGACCGCTCCCTATATCAGATTTTGATTCATAACACAGCGACGAAGATCATCGAGACACGGTGCCACCTGCGTGTGACCTCCGACACGGTGGAGGGCTACAGTACCCGGGTTGTCAGCAAGTGACCCGTCCCGCAGCCAGCGGTTATGGGTGGTCATCGCTGGTCCGCTGGGATGGGATGGCGCGCTTGCGAGTCCGCATCCAGGCGCCGGTCGGTGCGTCTCCACCCACCGGCGCGAGTGTTCGGTAACAGGAGGACACAGATGTCCGAGACCTTGGCCGCCGATGGCGGCGGGCTATCCCTTACCGGTAGCAATGTCACATACGTCGTCATCGCTGCGGTCATCGCGCTGGTGGCGCTCGTCTTCGCCGCCGCACTGACAAAGGCGGTGCTGGCAGCCGGCAAGGGCACCACCAACATGCAGGAGATCTCGGGGGCGGTCCAGGAGGGCGCCTCGGCCTACCTGCTCCGTCAGTTCCGTACCCTGGCGATCTTCGTCGTCATCGCCGTGGTTCTGCTCTTCCTGCTGCCGGTGCACGACACCAATGGCAGTGAGTTCGCGGTCAAGTTCGGCCGCTCGCTCTTCTTCGTGGTGGGCGCCCTGTTCAGCGCGTCCATCGGTGGTGCCGGCATGTGGCTGGCAACCCGCGCGAACCTGCGCGTTGCCGCCGCCGCCCGGGAGCGACAGGGCGGCCGCGAGGCGGCCATGAAGATCGCCTTCCGGACCGGTGGCGTGGTCGGCTTCCTCACCGTCGGCCTCGGCCTCTTCGGTGCCGCGCTCGTCGTCCTGGTCTACAGGGGTGACGCGCCGACAGTGCTGGAGGGCTTCGGCTTCGGCGCCGCGCTGCTCGCGATGTTCATGCGGGTCGGCGGTGGCATCTTCACGAAGGCCGCCGACGTCGGCGCCGACCTCGTCGGCAAGGTCGAGCAGGGCATCCCCGAGGACGACCCGCGTAACGCCGCCACCATCGCCGACAACGTGGGCGACAACGTCGGTGACTGCGCCGGCATGGCCGCCGACCTGTTCGAGTCGTACGCGGTGACGCTTGTCGCCGCGCTGATCCTCGGCCGCGCCGCGTTCGGCGAGGACGGGCTGGTCTTCCCGCTGATCATCTCCACGATCGGTGTGTTGGTCGCGATCTTCGGGGTCTTCATCACCCGCCTGCGCGCGTCCGACCGCAACGCCCTGACCGCGATCAACAGGGCCTTCTACATCTCGGCCGTGCTCTCCGCCGTGCTCGTGGCGATCGCCGCCTACGCGTACCTGCCGGCGACCTTCGGCGAGTTCAGCGGCGGGCTGACCGAGGCGAGCGGCAACCCGCGGTTCGTGGCCATCGGCGCGGTGGTGATCGGCATCGTGCTGGCCGCCGCGATCCAGGCGCTTACCGGCTACTTCACCGAGACCAACCGCCGCCCGGTGCAGGACATCGGCAAGAGCTCGCAGACCGGCGCTGCCACCGTCATCCTGGCCGGCATCAGCATCGGCCTGGAGTCGGCTGTCTACTCGGCGCTGCTCATCGGCGCCGGCGTCTTCGGCGCGTTCCTGCTCGGCGGCAGCTCCATCACCCTGTCGCTGTTCGCGGTGGCGCTGGCCGGCACCGGCCTGCTCACCACCGTCGGCGTGATCGTGGCGATGGACACCTTCGGGCCGATCTCCGACAACGCCCAGGGCATCGCCGAGATGTCCGGTGACATCGACGAGCACGGCGCACGGACGCTCACCGAGCTGGACGCGGTCGGCAACACCACCAAGGCGATCACCAAGGGCATCGCGATCGCCACGGCGGTGCTCGCGGCGACCGCGCTGTTCGGCTCGTACACCGACTCGCTGAGCACCGCGTACGCGGACGCCGGCGTGAGCGACGTGGGCAACGAGATCCTCAACTCGCTGAACGTGGCGAACCCGCGCAACCTGGTCGGCCTGATCATCGGTGCCGCAGTGGTGTTCCTCTTCTCCGGGCTGGCCATCAACGCGGTGTCCCGCTCGGCCGGGGCCGTGGTGATGGAGGTCCGCCGGCAGTTCCGTGAGCTGCCCGGCATCATGGACCGCACCCAGCGCCCGGAGTACGGCAAGGTCGTCGACATCTGCACCCGGGACGCGCAGCGCGAGCTGGTGACCCCCGGCCTGCTCGCCATCCTCGCGCCGATCGCTGTCGGCTTCGGTCTCGGGCCCGGCGCGCTCGCCGCGTACCTGGCCGGAGCGATCGGTGCCGGCACCCTGATGGCCGTCTTCCTGGCCAACTCCGGTGGCGCCTGGGACAACGCCAAGAAGCTCGTCGAGGACGGCGCGTACGGCGGCAAGGGCTCCGAGGCGCACGCCGCCACGGTCATCGGCGACACCGTAGGTGACCCGTTCAAGGACACCGCCGGTCCGGCGATCAACCCGCTGATCAAGGTGATGAACCTGGTCTCCCTGCTGATCGCCCCCGCCGTGGTGGCGTGGAGCGTCGGCGACGATCGCAATGTCGGGCTGCGGGTGACAATCGCGCTTGTCGCGACGGCGATCATCGTGGCGTCCGTCGTGTTCAGCAAGCGCAAGGGCATCGCGATGGACGAATCCGACACCGGTGGCAACACCGGCGCGGGCAGCACCGACCACCGCCCGGAGACGGTGAACGCCTGACCGAAACCGGCACCTGGTCCCCGGTCGGCGCGACACGCCGACCGGGGACCGTCGGTGTCCGGTTCGATCCATCCGACCAGTGCCACACCTGCCCAAACGTCGTACGCTGCAACGCATGCGTACGTGCCGGGCGTCTGCCGCCGGAAAGTTCACGGTGGTCCTGGCCACGTTCGTCATCGTCGTCGCCGGCTGTGGGGGTGGACCCAGCCCACGGGCCTGGGCGGCCTCGGTCTGCGGCGCGCTCACCCCGTGGCGCTCCGAGATCAGCAAACTGACAAGCAGCACCGACGAACAGATGACCGCGCAGACCACCCCGGCGCAGGCCAAGGAGAACCTGGTGCGGCTCTTCGGCGGAGCGGAGCAGGCGAGCGAGACCGCGCGGCGCAAGGTGGAGCAGGCCGGCATCCCGGAGACCGAGAACGGCGAGGCCATCTCCGTCGGCTTCCGTACCTCCCTGGGGAAGATGCGCGACGCCTACGGCCGCGCGAGGGACACCATCGACGGGCTGGGCACCGGCGAGCCCACTGTCTTCTACGACGGTGTGCGGGCCGCCGTGGAGACGCTCAACAAGGAGTACGACGCCAGCGCGCTGGACACCAGCCAGCTCAACTCCGAGGAACTGAAACAGGCCTTCGACGAGGTGCCAGAGTGTCGCTGAGCGGGCTCGGCGAAACCGGGGCGACGCAGCCGCCGCCGGCCCTGTTCCCCGCACCCGAGCCCGACCCGCCGACGTCCGGCACAGCGACGTCCACGTCCGGCACGGCGACGTCCACGTCCGGCACAGCGACGTCCACGTCCGGCAAGCGCGCCTCCGGCACGGCCCGCTCCGGGTCGGCCGACGGCGATGACGCTGGGCGGCAACTTGTCTTCTTCGGCGCGGAGGCCGCCGAGCCGACGGTCGCCGATCTGGCCGGGTTGCTCGCCGGGCCGGGCGAGGTAGTCCGGATGGGCGGCACCGCGCGCCTCACGGTGCGGGTGGACGCCGCCTGGCGGGTGCACGTGCTCGTCGCCGAACTGGCGCTGCGGGGCCTCGCCGCGAGCTGGGAGCCGACCGAGGACGAGCGACACACCGTCCGTACGTCGTACACGAGGGTGTTGAAGCCGCTCGCGGTCGCCTGGCTGCACGGCACTGTCAAACGCGCGCCGGCGGTCTTTCACCTCACCGGCCGGCGGCTGCGGCTCTGGGTCGCGGCGGCCGGGAGGCCGGAGCCGCCCGGCGGCTACCTGCTGGGGCTCGGCGACGGCGACCAGGCTTCCTGGGACGCGATCGGTGCGGCGCTCGCCGCCGCCGGGCTGTCCGGCCCGTTGCTCGGCCCGGACGAGGGCGGCCCGGCGTACCGGATCACCGGCCGCCGCCGCCTGACCCGGCTCGCCGAACTGATAGGCGGCCCCCCACCCTCGACACCCCCGAACACCTGGCCCTCCCACCTCTGAGGTCGATCATGGAGTTGTGGTGGTGGACGTACCGCTCTCCGGGTGTTAAAACGCCCACCACAAGCCCATGATCGACGTGGTTGGATCGCAATCCAGAGGTGTCCGGTGCCGGACAACCGGCGGGCTTACGCCGAGGCGAACGGGTGGTTCGGGCCTCGGCTGAGGGTCCGCCATCGTCACAGTGACCCGCTTTGGGCCCTACCCACGGTGTACGGTGGCGCCGTTCGGCAGTGCCGAGCGCCGCGCCGCAGCGGTTTGCCGCCCGCGAAACCTGAAACGCGGACGGCGCGTTACGTTGGACATCCGGACCGCCGGTGCCACGGCGGGGTCGAGAACGGTCGCTTTTCGGGCGCCGGCAGGCCACGAGCAGGAGTGAGGTCGACAGAGACGTGCCGAGCAACGCTGGAACCACCCGTCTGGTCATCGTCGAGTCACCGGCGAAGGCCAAGACGATCTCGGGCTATCTCGGCCCGGGGTACGTCGTGGAGGCCAGCTTCGGTCACGTCCGCGACCTGCCGCGCAACGCCGCCGACGTGCCGGCGAAATACAAGGGCGAGGCCTGGGCACGACTCGGTGTCGACGTCGACAACGGCTTTCAGGCCCTCTATGTCGTCTCCGCCGACCGCCGCCAGCAGATCAACAAGCTGGTGAAGCTGGCCAAGGAGGTCGACGAGATCTTCCTGGCGACGGATGAGGACCGCGAGGGCGAGGCGATCGCCTGGCACCTGGTCGAGACGCTCAAGCCCAAGGTGCCGGTCAAGCGGATGGTCTTCCACGAGATCACCAAGCCGGCGATCCAGGCGGCGGTGGCCAACCCCCGGGAGATCGACCGCGACCTGGTCGACGCCCAGGAGGCACGGCGGATCCTCGACCGGCTCTACGGCTACGAGGTCTCGCCGGTGCTGTGGAAGAAGGTCATGCCGAAGCTCTCGGCCGGCCGCGTGCAGTCCGTGGCGACCCGCATCGTGGTCGAGCGGGAACGCCAGCGGATGGCTTTCCGCACCGCCGAATACTGGGACATCCTGGCCACCCTCGCCGTGGCCAATGCCGGTGAGGGCCCGCGCGCCTTCAACGCCACACTCATCGCGCTGGGCGGCGACCGCATCGCCACCGGCAAGGACTTCGAGCCCACGACCGGCAAGGTGAGGCCCGGCGCCGGCGTCGTGCACCTCGACGAGTCCGGTGCCCGTGGGCTGGCGGCCCGGCTTGAGGGCCGGCCGTTCACTGTCACCCGTGTCGAGGAGAAGCCCTACCGTCGTCGCCCGTACGCGCCGTTCATCACCTCCACGCTTCAGCAGGAGGCGGCCCGTAAGCTGCGCCTGTCCTCGCAGCAGACGATGCGCACCGCGCAGCGGCTCTACGAGAACGGCTACATCACCTATATGCGTACCGACTCGGTGAACCTGTCGGAGACCGCCATCTCGGCGGCCCGCCGGCAGATCGTCGAGCTGTACGGCGAGCGCAGCGTGCCGCCGGAGCCGCGTCGCTACACCGGCAAGGTGAAGAACGCGCAGGAGGCGCACGAGGCGATCCGCCCGGCGGGGGACAACTTCCGCACCCCGGGCGAGGTGGCCAAGGAGTTGTCCGCCGAGGAGTTCAAGCTCTACGAGCTGATCTGGCGGCGGACCATCGCCTCGCAGATGACCGACGCGGTCGGCTCCAGCGTCTCGGTGCGCATCCGCGCGGTCTCCACCGCCCAGGAGGAGGCCGACTTCGGCGCCACGGGCAAGACCATCACGGACCCGGGCTTCCTGCGCGCGTACGTCGAGTCGTCCGACGACGAGAACGCCGAGGCCGAGGACGCCGAGCGTCGGCTGCCGACCCTGGTCAAGGACCAGCCGCTGACCGCCGACGAACTGGCAGCGCAGGGCCACCACACCCAGCCGCCGTCGCGCTACACGGAAGCGTCGCTGGTCAAGGCCCTGGAAGAGCTGGGCATCGGCCGCCCGTCGACCTACGCGTCGATCATGCAGACGATCCAGGACCGGGGGTACGTCACCAAGCGCGGCCAGGCGATGATCCCGACGTTCCTGGCGTTCGCGGTGATCGGCCTGATGGAGCGGCACTACCCCCGACTGATCGACTACGACTTCACCGCCACCATGGAGAACGAGCTGGACGAGATCGCCGGCGGTGACCACGCCGCGGTCGACTTCCTCACGGCGTTCTACTTCGGCAGCTCCAACGGTGCCGGTGACCAGGACATCGCCCGCTCTGGTGGGCTCAAGAAGCTGGTCACCGAGAACCTCAACGAGATCGACGCGCGCAGCGTCAACTCCATCCCGCTCTTCACCGACGACGACGGCCGCGAGGTCGTGGTCCGGGTCGGCCGGTACGGGCCGTACCTGCAGCGGGAACTGCCCGAGGGCGCCCAGCCGGCGCCGGCCGCCACGGGTGACGGCGAGGAGGGCGGCACCCAGGGTGACCGGGCGCCGATCCCCGAGGGCCTGGCCCCCGACGAGCTGACCCCGGAGAAGGTGCACGAGCTGTTCCTCGGCGGCAGCGGCGAGCGCAAGCTCGGCGACGACCCGGCCACCGGCGAGCCGATCGTGCTCAAGGCCGGCCGCTTCGGCCCGTACGTGTCGAGCGGTGAGCGGAAGTCGTCGCTGCTGCGCTCGCAGACTCCTGACACGCTCACCCTGGAGCAGGCGCTGAAGCTGCTCAGCCTCCCCCGGTTGGTGGGTGTCGCGCCGGACGGCGTCGAGGTGTTCGCCAACAACGGCCGCTACGGCCCGTACGTGAAGCAGGGCGAGGAGTTCCGGTCGCTGGAGTCCGAAGAGCAGATGTTCACGGTCAGCCTGGACGAGGCGCTGGCTCTGCTGGCAGCTCCGAAGGCCCGTGGACGGCGGGCCGCCGCGCCGCCGCTGCGGGAGATGGGCGTCGACCCGCTGACCGAAAAGCCGCTGGTGATCAAGGACGGTCGGTTCGGCCCGTACGTCACCGACGGGGAGTTCAACGCCTCGCTGCGTCGCGCGCAGACCCCGGAGGCGCTGACCATCGAGGAAGCCTCGGAGATGCTCGCCGAGAAGCGGGCCAAGGGTCCGGCGCCGAAGAAGAAGGCTGCCGCGAAGAAGGCTCCGGCCAAGAAGGCTCCGGCGAAGAAGGCCACGGCCACCAAGAAGACGGCCGCCGCCAGCAAGTCCACAGCCGCGAAGAAGACCACAACAGCCAAGGCCACCACCGCGGCGGCAAAGAAGACCCCGGCCAAAAAGGCTGCCCCCCGCAAAGCCGCGACGGGCACGGAGTAGCCGTACTCCTGTAGATCTTGGAAGGAAAGTTCCCCTCGGGGGGCACTTTCCTTCCAAGATCTTTTCGTTGTCCACAGGGGCAGATGGCGGGGTTGGTGATCGCCAGACTTGACTGTCATGAGTTCCCGGAGAGGGTCGTCGCTGGCTGCCTGGGGTCGCCGGCTGCCGCACGACGACGCGGACGAGATGAGCTGGCTGCTCTTCCACCAGGACGACGTGGTGAGCCTCGACCAGGCGAGACGGCACCTCTCGGCGAAGGCCATCCGGCACCGCGTGGCGACCGGGTCGTGGCGACAGATCCACCGAGCCGTGTTCGTCACGCACAACGGTCCGGTAAGCGGCGGTCAACTCCGGTGGGCGGCCGTCCTCGCCGCAGGGCCGCAGGCGATCCTCGGCGGTCTGACCGCGGCGCAGGCCGGAGGGCTTCGAGGGTTCCCGGCCCGACCAGTCCACGTGTTGCTTCCCGCTGCTTGCCGACGCAGCTCGCTGCCGCCGGGTGTGGTGCTGCACCGGACCGTGAAGCTGACGGATCAGGATGTGCTGGCAGTCGGGCAGCCCCGGCGCACGATGCCGGCTCGTTCGATAGTGGACGCCGCGCAGTGGGCGCATGGTGACCAGGAGGCGCGGGCGATCGTCGCCGCCGGATTTCAACAACGGATGGTGGCGGCCGACGACCTGTACGAGATCGTCGACCGGCTTCCTCGGGTCCGCCGTCGCCGGCTGATCCTGGCGACGGCCGCAGATGCCGCAGGCGGCGCTCACTCCGTGGCGGAGTTGGATTTCCTGGGCCTGGTCCGTCGCGCGGGGCTACCCGAGCCGACGCGTCAGAAGATCCGCCATGACTCGACCGGGCGACGGCGCTACCTGGACGCCTACTTCGAGCAGTGGGCAGTGCACGTCGAGATCGACGGTGGGCAGCACGTCGATCCGCGCGCCTGGTGGGCCGACATGAGCCGCCAGAACGGCCTGTGGGTGGCCGGTGACCGCCTGTTGCGCTTCCCGTCCTGGGTTCTACGCGCCCATCCGGACGAGATCCTGGCCCAGCTCCGCGCTGCCCTCCGCGCCGCCGGCTGGCAGGGCTGAGCCGTACTCCTGGAGATCTTGGAAGGAAAACGCCCCTCGGGGGGCACTTTCCTTCCAAGATCTACGCGGGCGTTCTCAGGCGCCGAGGATGTGGGTCAGGTGGGGGTTTGTGAAGACGCGGTTGGGGTCCAGGCGGTCGCGGAGCGCCTGGAAGTCCGTGAAGCGCGGGTAGGCAGTGCTCAGCGAGTCGGCGCCGCGGTAGTGCAGCTTGCCCCAGTGCGGCCGGCCGCCCAGCTCGGCGGCGACCTTCTCGAAGGCCCGGAAGTACGGCTCGTACGGCATGCCGACGTACTGGTGCACGGCTATGTACGCGGAGTCCCGGCCGTAGCCGTGCGACAGCCAGATGTCGTCGGCGGCGGTGAACCGCACCTCCACCGGGAAGAGCACCTTGAACGGCAGCCCGTCGACGATGCGTCGGAGTGCGGTAAGCGCCTCGGGTAACGCCTCGCGGGGCAGGCCGTACTCCATCTCCACGAAGCGGACCCGGCGCGGTGTGCAGAACACCCGGTCGGAGCGGCCGGTGTACCGCCGTTCGGTGAGCGCGCGGGCGGAGACCGCGCTGATGCCCGGCGCCAGGGCGGGCACGGCCCGGCCGACGCGGCAGGCGCCGGCGAAGACGGTGTTGGAGAGGAAGTCGTCGTCCAGCCAGCCGCGCCACCGGGGCAGGGGTTGGTCGTTGGTGGGTACCCGGTCGTTGGCCTTGACCTGGACGCGCGTCGTGTAGGGGAACCAGTAGAACTCGACGTGGTCGTGCGCGTCGACGAGTGTCGGCAGTTCGCCGAGCAGGTCGGCGAGCGCGGCCGGGCGTTCGTGGGCGCGCAGGACGAAGGCGTCCACGCAGCGCAGCGTCACGTCGACCAGGACGCCGAGCGCGCCGAGTGAGACACGGGCGGCGGCGAAGACGTCGGGGTGTTCGTCGGCGGAGCAGTGCAGCACCTCGCCGGTGCCGGTGACCAGTGTGAGCGCCTCGACGAATGTGGAGAGGCAGCCGTAGGCGGCGCCGGTGCCGTGGGTGCCCGTGGAGATCGCCCCGGCCACCGTCTGCGCGTCGATGTCGCCGAGGTTGGGCAGTGCGAGGCGGTGCCGAGCGAGCAGCCCGTTGAGCGTTCGCAGGGTCATTCCGGCCGGCACTGTGACAAGTCGCCGCTCGACGTCGACACTGACTGTGGTGTCCAGCTCGGACAATTCCATCCGCTGGTCGTCGGCCAGGGCGATGGCGGTGAACGAGTGGCCGCTGCCCGCGACGCGGATCCGGCCTCCGGCGGCGGCGGTGGCCCGGACGGCCTCGGCGACGTCGCTCGGCGAGCCGGGGCGCAGGATCGCGGTGGCGCTGCCACGCTGGTTGCCGGCCCAGTTGGACCAGCGTGCGGTGGGCGGTGCGGTGCCGGCCATGCGCGCTCCTCATCACGAATATGAACTGACTTCATATCAGGAACGTTGTACCTGGTAAATACCGCAATTGCGGTCCGCTCGTTGTACCGGTAGTCACGGACTCGTGACATGAAGATATGTTCATCCGTCGAAGGGGGGTGGCGCCGAGTGTCCACACCAGCCGCCACGACCGGGCCGCTGCGCCGCGTACCGGTGCAGGGTCGAAGTGTCGCGCGGGTCCAGCGCATGTTGGATGCCTGCGCCGAACTCGTCGACGAGGTGGGGTACGAGGGGCTGACCACGACCCTGCTCGCCGAGCGCGCCGAAGTGGCGATCGGGTCGGTCTACCAGTTCTTTCCGGACAAGCGGGCGATCGTGCAGGCGTTGACCCTGCGCACGATGGAGTCCTACCTGCAGCGGCTCGACGAGCGCTTCGCCTCCGACGAGATGACCCACTGGTGGGACGGCGTCGACGCGGGGATCGACGAGTACATCACGATGCATCGCACCGTCCCCGGGTTCCGTACTCTGCACTTCGGCGACGTGGTCGACCTGCACCTGCTCGATGAGCAGCGGGACAACAACGGTGTGATCGCCGACCAGTTGGCCCGGGTGCTCACCGAGCGCTTCGGTCTGACCGACGTGCCGAAGCTGCGCTTCGTCCTGGAGATCGCGGTGGAGGCGGCCGACGCGCTGATCAAGCTCGCGTTCCGGCGGAAGTCCGACGGCGACGAGCGGGTGCTGCTGGAGGCGAAGGCGCTGATCCGGGAGTATCTGCACCGCCACGTCGACGGCTCCGAGAGCGACAGTTCCGCCGCCGAGCGGCCGACCGAGGCGGCCCAGCCCGCCTGAGTCGACCCCGTGGCCCAGCGCCACGGGCCACTCCGGCTCGTCGCTCCGGGCGGCGCTGCGGGCACAGCCCGGGTCGGCCCTGCGGACCCGTCCGGCCGGGTCAGAGGAAGGCGTGGCCCTCACCCCGATAGGTGGGCACTGTCGCCACGACCGTGTCCCCCTCGACCAGGTGCAGCTCGTTGACCCGTTCGCACAGCTCACCGGCCTTGGCGTGCCGGAACCACACCCGGTCGCCGACGCGCAGGGTGGTCGCCGCCGCGCCGGACAGCGGGGTCTGCACCTCGCCGGCTCCCTCGGTGCCGACCAGCTTCAGGCCGGCTGGCAACCACGGTTGGGGGAGTCGGCTGTCGGCGGCCGGCCCGGAGGCGATCCAGCCGCCGCCGAGCACTGTCGCCAACTCCGGCGTCGGCCGGCGGACCACCGCGCAGGCGAAGAACGCCGCCGGGGTGGGCCGCCAGGCACGGTACGCGTCGAACAGCGTCGGCCCGTACAGGCCCGATCCCGCGGTGACCTCGGTGACCGCGGGATCGGCGCTTGTCGCGGCCACGCTGCCGGTGCCGCCGCCGTTGACGAACTCCAGGTCGGCGTGCTCGCGTACCGCCGCCACCGCCGCGCCCCGGCGGGCCAGCAACTCGCGATACGACCCGCGCTGGGCCAGCCTGATCGCGCCGGCCAGCAGCGTCTGCCCGGGCGGCGCGTCGCCGAGGCCGGCGATCTGCGCCTCGTACGACATGAGGCCGACCAGCCGGAAGCCGGCGCGACCGGCCACGGTGGCGGCGAGCGCGCCGGCCGCCCGGGCGCTGTGCACCGGTGAGCGGCGGACGCCGACGTGGACCCGCCCGCGCAGCGGTCGCCAGGAGGCATCCAGGTCCAGGCAGAGGCGCAGTTCGGCACGCTGCCCGGGGGCCCGGACGCTGTCGATGAGGTCGAGCTGGCCGGTGCTGTCGATCATGAGGGTGATCGCGGCGGCGAGTGTCGGGTCGGCCGCCAGTTCGGCGAGCGCCGCCCGGTCCACGCTCGGGTAGGCGACGAGCACGTCGTCGCTCACCCCGGTCCGCACCAGCCAGATCGCCTCGGGCAGGGTGAAAGCCATCACGCCGTGCCAGCCGGATCGGCCGAGCGCTCGGCCGATCAACTCCCGACAGCGCACAGACTTGCTTGCCAGTCGGAGTGGTTTGCCGGCGGCGCGATCGGCAAGCGCGCCCGAATTCGCGTCGAATGCGGCGAGATCCACCACTGCGTAGGGCGGGTCGAGGTGCTCGGTCGCCCGTTCCAGGCGCTCACGAAGTTTGTCGCTCTCGATGGCCACGTGTGCACGCTAACTGTCCGACGATGAATGCGAAATACCCTCGCGTACGTCCGGGCTGCGGCTGGTGCCTTTAGCGGCCTAGGCTCAGCGAGCAGGAGAATGTCGCCGGTGGGACGGCACCCCACCCGGTCTAGAGTGTTCCACCGGAGGTGCCCAGCGATGGGCCGGCACGTGGAGGTACGGCCATCGAAAGCCAGAACAGCGGCGAGTCGCCCGGCGTGTCGCGATCGAGCGACCAGTCGAGCAACGCCGCCAACCAGTCCGGCGGTGCCCAGGTCGACCTGTCCGGTTACGCCGCGATCCGCTCGGTGCTGCGCATCCGGCCGTTCCGGCGGCTCTGGATCGTGCTCGGCGCTGCCTCCTTCGGCGACTGGCTCGGCCTGCTGGCCACCTCGGTCTTCGCCGCCTCCCAGGTGCAGGGCAGCACCGCGCAGGGCGCGGTCTTCGGTGGTGTCATCGCCATCCGGCTGCTCCCCGCCCTGGTGCTCGGCCCGGTCGCCGGCGTGCTCGCCGACCGCTTCGACCGTCGCTGGACGATGGTCATCTGTGACCTGCTCCGGTTCGTGCTCTTCGCCTCGATCCCGATGGTGGCGCTTGCCGGTGCCAGCGGCGGGGTGGTGGTCGCGTGGGCGACAATCGCCACCTTCCTGATCGAGTCGATCACCCTGATCTGGATCCCGGCCAAGGAGGCCGCGGTCCCCAACCTGATCCCGCGCGCCCGGTTGGAGGCCGCCAACCAGCTCACGCTGATCACCACGTACGGCCTCACCCCGGTGCTCGCCGCGCTTGTCAGCGCCGGCCTGGACCGCAGCGTCCGGGGCGTGACCGGCGGCAACTTCCCGGACTGGGCCGAGCCTGCGCAGTTGGCGCTCTGGTTCAACTCCCTGTCCCGGCTGGCCACCGCCATTGTCGTCGCGTTCGGCATCAAGGAGATCAGCCAGGGGCAGACCGCCGAGGGCGACCGCCACGAGCAGAGCATGATGCGCCAGTTCAAGGAGGGCTGGCAGTTCATCGGCCAGACCCCGCTGGTGCGCGGGCTTGTCCTCGGCATCCTCGGCGCGTTCGCCGGCGGCGGCATCGTCATCGGTACGGCGAAGTTCTTCGCCAGTTCGCTCGGTGCCGGCGACGCCGCGTTCTCGCTGCTCTTCGGTGCGATCTTCGTCGGCCTGGCACTCGGCATCGGCCTCGGCCCGATGATCGTCAAGGAGATGTCCCGGCGCCGCTGGTTCGGCATGAGCATCGTGCTTGCCAGCGCCGCCGTGATGACCCTCGCCTTCGCCATCCACCTGACCATGGCGATCGTCGGCGCGGTGCTTGTCGGCGCCGGCGCCGGCATGGCCTTCCTGGCCGGCACCACACTGCTCGGCGGCGAGATCAAGGACGAGGTGCGCGGCCGGGTCTTCGCCGTGGTGCAGATCGGCACCCGACTGGTGCTGATCCTGGCCATCGCGCTGAGCAGCCTGCTCGCCGGTGTCGGTGGCTCGCGCAAGCTGGAGATCGCCGACCTGGGCATCTCCATCTCGTCGACCCGACTGCTGTTGCTCGCCGCCGGTGCCGCCGGCATCTTCGCCGGAATCAGCGCGTTCGGCCAGATGGACGACAAGAAGGGCGTCCCCGTCCTCGCCGACCTCTGGGGCTCGATCCGGGGCCGCCCGCTGATGCCCGCCGAGCCGTTCGTCTCCGCAGGGCTGTTCGTGGTGTTCGAGGGCGGCGAGGGTGCCGGCAAGTCCACCCAGCTCGCCGCGCTCGCCGAGCGCCTGCGCGGCCAGGGGCACGACGTCGTGGTCACCCGCGAGCCGGGGGCTACCGCTGTCGGTCAGCGGATCCGGTCGCTTGTGCTCGACACCTCCGGCGACGACGCGCCCTCCCCGCGTGCCGAGGCACTCCTGTACGCCGCCGACCGGGCGCACCACGTGGCCGCCGTGGTTCGGCCCGCGCTGGTCCGGGGCGGCGTGGTGATCAGTGACCGGTACGTCGACTCGTCCCTGGCATACCAGGGCGCGGGGCGGACGCTCCCTGTCGACGAGGTTTCCTGGCTCTCCTCCTGGGCCACCGGCGGGCTCAAGCCCGACCTGGTGGTGCTGCTTGACGTCGAGCCGCGTACCGGCCTGTCCCGGGTCGCCTCCCGTAACGAGGGCACCGACCGGCTGGAGGCCGAGTCGCTGGCCTTCCACGAACGTGTCCGGTACGCCTTCCTCGACCTCGCCGCCGCCGACCCGAAGCGCTACCTGGTGCTCGACGCGTCCCGGCCGGTCGACGAGATCACCAGGCTGGTGGGCCGGCGTGTGGAGGAGCTGCTCGGCAAGCCGGGCGGCATCGTGCACCCCCGCCCGGCGCAGGGCCCGGACACGTCGGTGCAGCCCGAGTTATCCGACGCGGAGCTGGTGACGATGGAGCACAAGACCTGATGCCGGACGTCTTCGCCGACCTCGTCGGCCAGGACGAGGCGGTGACCGAGCTGCGCCGGGCAGCCGCCGCTGCCGCCGCCGTGCTGCGTGCCGGCGCGGCCGACCGGGCACCCGCGTTGCTCGCCGCCGGCCCGGCCAGTGATGCCGAGTCCGCGCTTGCGGCCGACGATGCCGCGCCCGGCGAGGTGGATCCGTCCGCCGGGATGACCCACGCCTGGATCTTCACCGGGCCGCCCGGCTCCGGCCGCTCGGTCGCCGCGCGGGCCTTCGCCGCGGCCCTGGAGTGTGTGCACGGCACCGGCTGCGGCGAGTGCGCCGGTTGCCGCACCACGATCGGCGGCACCCACGCCGACGTCCGGTTGGTGGTGCCGGAAGGGCTCTCCATCGGCGTCAGTGAGATGCGTGCGCTTGTGCTCCGCGCGGCAAGCACCCCGTCGGGCGGGCGCTGGCAGGTGGTGGTCATCGAGGACGCCGACCGGCTCACCGAGGCCGCAGGCAACGCGTTGCTCAAGGCGATCGAGGAGCCTCCGCCGCGTACGGTCTTCCTGCTCTGCGCCCCGTCCACCCACCCGGACGACATCTCGGTGACCATCCGGTCGCGCTGCCGTGTCGTACCCCTGCGGCAGCCGCCGGCTGCGGCGGTGGCCGAGGTGCTGGTCCGTCGGGACGGCATCGCGCCCGACGTGGCGCAGTGGGCGGCGGCAGCCGCGCAGGGCCATGTGGGTCGGGCCCGCCGGCTGGCCCGCGATCCGGAGGCCCGCAAGCGTCGTGAGGCGGTGCTCGCTGTGCCGCGTCGGCTGACCGGCGTCGGCGCGGCGTTCGACGCGGCGTCCGCGCTCATCGAGGCGGCCGAGGCGGAGGCCGAGGCGTCGGTGTCCGAGGCCGACACGACCGAACGGACCGCGTTGGAGCGGGCGCTCGGCGCGGGCGGCACCGGCCGGGGCGCCGCCGGGGCGATGCGCGGCGCCGCCGGGCAGCTCAAGGAGTTGGAGAAGCGGCAGAAGTCGCGAGCCACCCGCGCCCAGCGGGACGCGCTGGACCGGGCGCTCGTCGACCTGGCCGGTTTCTACCGGGACGCGCTCACAATGGCGCTGCGTGCGCCGGTCGATCCCGTGCACACCGACACCGCAGCGCTGGCCGGCGCCGGGGCTCAGAAGTGGGACGCCGAGGGGTCGCTGCGCCGGCTGGAGGCCGTGCTCGCCTGCCGGACGGCGATCGAGGCGAACGTCAAGCCACGGATCGCGGTCGAGGCCATGATGCTCGCCCTCTGGAAGGGCTGAACCGCAGCCCTTCGGCAGTGGCCCCGCCCGGTGGATCGGTCATCCACAGGGCATCGACACGCGCGATTGCTGTGCGGTACGGTCCGGTGTGCCGTGGTGACGGTCGCAGCACGCTCAGTGAGGACCATCCGGGAGGAGTCGCCGATGCCGCGGGAGATCGACGAAGCCTGGATCGAGGAGGCGGTGCGGCGCTACCGCCGCATCGAGTCGCTCCAGGCCGAGTTCGACCAGGCGGTGTCGACCGTCGAGGTCACCGTCCGCTCGCCGGACGGGCTGGTCGAGGTCGTGGTCACCGCCGGTGGTCGGATCACCGACGTCCGGTTCCTCGGGCCACTGCACGCCCGCAGCCCACGGGACGTGGCCAACTCCGTGCAGGCCGCGGTCACCGCGGCGGCCGACGCCGCCGAGTGGGCCCGCGAAAAGCTGCACAACGAGACGTTCGCCGCCTACCGACCACTCGCGGGGGCCTGAGATGGAGGCACTGCGCGCGCTCTCCGCACGCCTGGACGAGGCGAGCGCCACGCTTACCGCCATGTCCCACCGGGTCACCGCAAGCGATCCGGCCCAGGTCGCCTTCGGTGCGGACGCCCCAGGTCGACCCGGCGAGATCGGTCGCGCGTTGCACCGACAGTGGGCCGCCGCCACCGACGACCGGGCTCGCGAGGCGCGGGCAGCGGCCCACCGGCTGGCCGCCGCCGCCTCGGCTGTCCGCGAGGCCGCCGACCGCTACGGCGACGTCGACAGGGCCGCCCGACGCCGCATCACCGGGGAGCGGTGATGGACCCACTGGACCGGCTCGCCGACCCCGGCCTCGACTTGCTACGCCGGGTGGACGCGTTGCTCGCCGCAGGTGTTCCCGAGGGGCACCGGGTCTGGCCGCTGCTGCGCCGGATGCAGGTGCTGCCGGGCGACGCCGTCCGCGGTTTCCTCGACCTCCACCCGGCGCCGCTCGCCGGTGCCGGGCACGCGGTGCGCCGGCTGGTCCGGGGGTACGACGAGGTCAGCGCCACGCTCACCGACCCGGTGCTCTGGTCCGGCCCGGCCGCCACGGCGTACGGGCAGGAACGCGCGGCGCTGCTGCGCCACCTCGACGAGGGGCCGGAGAGCCTGGTCGGGCGACTGGAATCCACAGCCGGATACGCGGACGCGCTCGCCGACTGGGTGGAGGGCAGCCGCCTCGCACTGGCCCGCACCCTGGCCGACGTGCTGCGCTCGGCCGAGGCGGTCGCCGTGGTGGCCGCCACCGCCTCGGGCACACCGCACCGCATCGAGCCGGTCGGGCCGGGTGTGGCCGACGCGGCCGAGATCGCCGCGCGGGTGCTTGCGGTGCTCTGCGTCGCGTACGACGGTGTCGAGACGTTGCTGCGCCAGTGGGCACCGAGCCTGGCCGAGTCCACCTGGCGGCCGGCGGTGGACGGCCGGCCCCGCTACGACGAGCCCACCCGGGTCGGCTGGTAACTGGTCGCCGTCACCCCCCGGCGTCGCTCGCGGATGCCCGGCGCGAGCCGGCACCGGCTACGTCGACAGTCATGGATGGAAGCACGGTGTAGTCGTTCGGCGACGGCCGGAGCGCAATACCGCAGTGGTCCGTCGTAAGGTGGGGGTATGGGCATGCTCTGCGCGGTCAGCTTCAACCGGTACGGGCGCCTCTACTACCTCGACCCGGGTGAGTTACGCCCACAGGTCGGCGACAAGGTGCTGGTGCCGACCGACGACGGGCCTGAGGTGGCCGAGTGCGTCTGGGCCGCGCAGTGGGTGACCGAGGAGACCGACGGCTTTCCCCGGCTGGTGGGGCTGGCCGGTGACGACGACCTGAGCCGGGACGAGGCGCTGCGTCGGCGTAAGGCCGAGGCCAAGGTGGCGGCGAAGCGGCTGATCCGGGCGCACGGCCTGCCGATGAAGGTGGTGGCCGTCGACCACGTGCTCGCCTCCGCCGACGGCGGCGGCGAACGCAGCACCGTCTACTTCACCGCCCCGCACCGGGTGGACTTCCGCTCCCTGGTCCGCGACCTGGGCGCCACCCTGCACTGCCGGGTCGAGCTGCGACAACTCTCCGCCCGGGACTCCGCGCGGGTGCAGGGCGGCATCGGCTCGTGCGGCCGGGACCTGTGCTGCGCCACATTCCTCAACGACTTCGAGCCCGTGACCATCCGGATGGCCAAGGACCAGGACCTGCCGCTGAACCCGCTGCGCATCTCAGGCGCGTGTGGCCGGCTCATGTGCTGCCTGAAGTACGAGCATCCGCTCTATCAGCGATTCCAGGAGACCGCCCCGGCGGTGGGCAGCCGGGTCACCACGCCCGAGGGCGACGGTCGGGTGGTAGGCCACAGCGTCCCTCGCGACGCGGTGACCGTGCGGTTGGACGCCGACGGCTCACGCTGCTCCTGCTCCCGCGCCTCGGTCTGCGCCCCCCGCCAAGCCCACGACCAGCACTACACCCCCTGACCCACCCCCACCCGCCGGCCCCCCACACGGGCTTGATCATGAAGTTATTGCCCGTCGCCTCGGCGGGTCGTAGCAATAACTTCATGATCGACGAGGGTGATGGGGGGTTCGGCCAGGCGCGGGGTCAGGGGGTTTTTCGGGGTCAGCCAGCTCGCCGTCGGAGACTGGTCGGGGTTTACCTGCCAGTCACGGGAAACCCGGTCCACGCCGATCGGGTAGATGGTCAACGTGCCGTCCGGGTCGATGCGCAGCCGGAGGAACGACTTGGAGTCCTCGATGCCCTGCCCGGCGAACAGTTCGTTGACGTTCACCCCGAACGACCCCGCCACCAGCAGGTACGCCGCCACAAGCTGGCTGGACACCAGACCGATCACCGGGCCGTACACCACCGCCGCCGCAGCGGCCGGCAGAGGCCACGGCCAGTCGTAGAACGGCAGCGCCAGCCAGACCCAGGTGCCGGCCGCAGCCAGCGCCACATGCGCCACGCCGTGGCTGACGCCGAGGATCCAATGCCGTACGTGCCGCTTGCCGCTCGCGTTGGGCGGCTGGGCGAACAGGACCGTCGCAGCCACCGTGATCAGCACCATCGCCACCAGCGGCACGCTGAACAACCGCTGCCCGGTCGCGTCGGCCCAGTTCCCGACCGCGCCCGCCATGGCCAGCATCAGCAACGTGTGCAGGGTGCCGAGCAGGGTCGTGAAGCCCGGATTGCGGAACGGCAGCCGGGCGAAGATGCCCCAGCCGTAGCGGCGGGAGCGGGCCGCGTCCGGATAGCGGGCCACCAGGTCGTACGGCCGGGCGCGGCTGGCCTTTCGCGCCAACGTGTCGCGCGGCGGCACCTCGATGCGCTCCGGCAACTTGTGGGTGGGGTACAGGTACGCCCCGCCACCGCCACAGGTGATCAGCTGCCGATCCGTCCCCGTGTAGCGGGCGTAGTGGTGCAGGTCGCCGGAGAGCAGCAGCCGGACCTTCGCCCCGGTCGGGTCGATGATCGTCCGGATGAAGTAGTCGATGGAGTCGTACGCCGTCGGATGGTCCGCGGCCTTGACCCAGGTCGGCGCCGGCGCCGCGATAATGACCTTGGATTCCGGGCCGAGCCGCTTGGCGACCTCGTCGAAGTACGCAAGCTGCGGGTCGTCCAGGTACGAGCCGGACTGGTCGTCCACGCCGAGCAGCCACCAGCCGGCCGGCAACTCGACGGCGAAGTACGACCGCGACTGCCCGGTGCCCCAGCCAGCGAAGTTCCGGTCCCGGGAGCGGACGAACATCCGCAGGAACGCGGTCAGCCCGTCGTACCAGTCATGGTTGCCGGGCACCGCGAACAGCGTCGGCTGCTCCGGCGGCGCCACCGGCAGCGCGGCCTGGTACGGGCCTTTGCACCGGTTCTCGTACTCGGCGTAGGCCGCCGACGGGTACACCTGGTCGCCGCCCATCACCAGGGTCTGCGCCCGGGGCAGCCGGTGCCCGTCCACCGTCAGATCCGGCTGCGCCAGCAGGTACGCCACTGAGTAGGTGGCGTTGAAGCCGTCACCCAGATCGGCCACGTAGTCGAGCCACAGCCCGCCATCCGGCCCGACCTGGCGGAAGATGCCGTCGCCGAACGCGTTCTGCAACTCACGCTTGTCCAGGTACGCCCCGAACAGCATCGCCAGCAACGTCCGGATGCCCGTGCTGATCAGCAGGAACGGCGCCAGCCACGGCACCGGCTTGCGCGGGGTGAAGCCCAGCTCCAGCGGGTCGGTGGAGCGCGGCCGGTGGGCGACCCGTTCGTCGGCAGGTACGGGATCGGGGCGAGGGGTGTGATCGTCGCTCACCCGCCGCAGCCTAATGCGGCTCCTTATGATCCGCTGTCCGGTAAACGTCCAGATGGCGCTCGTTGTCCGGTTAGTGGCAGTGAGCGGGGAAGGGGTATCCCGTTCAGCCCACCGCCCGGGGGTGCCGTACACTTGCTGATCGTTGCCGCCTTAGCTCAGTCGGCTAGAGCGACGCACTCGTAATGCGTAGGTCGACGGTTCGATTCCGTCAGGCGGCTCGGCACAGAAGCCCAGGTCATCGACCTGGGCTTCGCCGTTTCCCGAGGTCGATCACGTCGCCGCTGGCCGGTCGAGTCCTTGAATAGTCCTTGTCCCGCGCAGCGACCGCCTCGTCCAGCCGGTTGGCGACCGCGTCCAGACCGATTACCAGCGGTGGGAACGCTGGATCGGCCGGTGGAACGTCGACGCCGGCGAGGAAATCCACTACCTGACGCGGGCGATTGCGCAAGAGATCGGTTTGCTGCCCGCAGCCGGCGACGTCGACTGGTGGTTGCTGGATTCCAGCCGACTGATCATGATGCGGTTCGACGAGGTCGGCCACCGGATCAGCAACGAACTGGTGTCTGACCCGGCGACCGTGGTGCAGGCGTGTGCGTGGCCGGGACCTGGCAGTCCACTACGCCGCTCCGACCAACGCGCGGAGTGCCGCCGCCTAGCACGAGGAAGTCATGCAATGAACCCGATCGAAGAGTGGCTGCGTCTCATTCGACACTTCGAGACCGTCTACGTGCCCGGCCTGCTCCAGACCGCCGACTATGCGCGCCGCATCTTGACGGAGATGGTTGAGCTGCACAACCTCGACATCGCCGACGTGGACGCTGCCGTCGCCAGCCGTATGCAGCGCCAGCACCTGCTGTACGACACCAGCAAACGGTTCGAGTTCCTACTAGCCGAGCCAGTGCTGCGATGGCTCTTGTGCCCGGCCGAGGTCATGCGCGGCCAGCTCGATCGCCGACAGCTGATGTGCGACAGATCTCCGTCAGTTGACGTGCGACATGTGCCAAGGAACAAGGCATCAGGCCGTCGGCGCCGCACGGATCTGCCGAATTGCGTGCGTCGGCCTCCACTGGGCTCAGGGCCTCGCGTCGCTACCGGCAGGTGAGAGGATAGCCGTGATGGAAGACGCGACGAAGGTTGACGAGGCTTGGCGCAACCTTCTCAACAGCTCGTCAGGCTGGTGGTCAGGCGATTCCGTCATCAGGGCTGCATATGAACACCCGACTCTACGCAGGCTTCTTCCCTTTCCTACACACGGAACGCTGCGGTTCTACACGACACCGCGGCCACCATGGCCGGCTCAGCCTGCCGATTCGCTGCCCTTCATCGTCTGCGGCGCCCCTCCTTACAGGATCTTCACGGCGGGCTATGGCCAGCTCATTGGTGAGGCCAACACAGCGGAGGAAGCCGTAACGCTTCTTGTCGCGAGCCTGCCCGCGGGCCTAGCGCCGCGCGGGTGACGGTGTGGGAAGGTCGGCGGCCACCGTTCCGAGCAGTGCCAATGCCTGTGCCGAGCGGCTGCCGGGCTCGGCCTGATAGATGATCAACTGCTGGCCCGTCGCGCCGTCGACGGTGAGGGAGTCATAGGTGAGGGTCAACTCGCCGACGTCGTGATGGTTGAACAGCTTCGCCTCGTGGGTCTTTCCCCGTACGTCGTGACGCGCCCACAGCCGGCGGAACTCCGGGCTCTTCAGGGACAGTTCCCCGACGAGATCGGTGAGTCGAGCGTCGTTGAGCATGTCGCCGGTGGCAGCGCGCAGCGCGCCGAGGCTGGACTGCGCGACCTGCCCCCACTGGGGGTAGAAGGAACGAGCCGCCGGGCTGAGGAAGACGAACCGGACAAGGTTGGGGTCGACAGCCTCGAACACCTTGGCGAACAGGGCGCGCCCCAACCGGTTGCCGGCCAACACGTCCATTCTGCGGTCGATAATCAACGCGGGGGTGTGCAGCCAACCGTCCATCAGGTGCAGCAGACTCGGCCGGACCGTTTCACGCTTCCCTCTGTGGACCGGGCCGCGGCCGGTCCTGGCCAGCAGGTGCAGATGTGCCGTCTCCTCGGGATCGAGCCCCAGTGTGCGGGCCAGGGCGTCCAGCACCTGATCCGACGGGCGCTGTTCCCGACCCTGCTCCAAACGGGTGTAGTAGTCGGTGCTGACCCCGGTCAGTTGGGCGACTTCCTCCCGCCGCAGACCAGGCGTCCGCCGCCGGCCCGAGGAGGCGATTCCGACCCCTCCTGGACTGGTCATTTCACGTCGGGCACGCAGAAAGTCGCCGAGTGGATTGATGCCGTCCATACCCCAAAGATAGCCACGGACGGTTGGCTGACCGGACACTCAGCCGGGGTGTGACACACCCTGGTTGCCGGCCGCCCGAGCTTGGAAGGTGGATTCATGGAATCCACAAACAAGGTCGTTCTGGTCACCGGCGCGAGCAGCGGGATCGGCGAGGCGGTCGCGCTTCGCCTGGCTGGCGAGGGGCATCACGTGTTCGCGGGCGCCCGGCGGCGAGATCGGCTCGCGGCGCTCGCCGAACAGCACGACAACATTCGGGTACGACGGCTCGATGTGACCGACCGTGGCGACGTCGCGGCGTTCGTCGACAGTGCCGTCGCCGAGTTCGGGCGGGTCGACGTGCTCGTCAACAACGCGGGTCTGATGCCGTTGTCCCGGCTCGACGCCCTGCTGGTCGATGAGTGGGACCGTTTGCTGGATGTCAACGTGCGCGGCCTGCTGCACGGCATCGCCGCCGCCCTACCCGTCTTCCAACGGCAGGGCAGTGGCCACCTGATCACCGTCGCCTCCGTCGGCGCCCACGAGGTGGTGCCGACCTCCGCTGTGTACTCGGCGACGAAGTTCGCGGCGTGGGCGATCACCGAGGGTCTGCGTCTGGAGGCTGACCCGAGTCTGCGGGTCACCACGATCACGCCCGGTGTCGTCGAGTCCGAGTTGGCCGAGACGATCACCGACCCGGTCGCCCGTGCGGCGATGACGGAGTACCGCAAGAACTCGATCTCGCCGGATGCCATCGCGCGGGCAATCTCGTTCGCCATCGACCAGCCGGCGGACGTCGACGTCAACGAAATCATCATCCGTCCGACCCGGCAGCGAGGCTGACATGGCCAGCGTTGATCAACGCAAGGTGTCCGAAGCCGTTGCCGGCCTCCTCGCGACGGCGGCGCTCACCGCCTGCGGGGCGGAGGCACCGGCGACACCACAGCCCGCCCAGGCGACGGCACAGGCGTGGCCACTGACCTCCGAGGCCACCCACCCGTGCGTCGGGATGTGGGTGACCGCCGACAACCACATCCGGCAGGAGTTGCTGGCCAACGGGCGATACGACGAGGCGCGTGGCCGCCGGAGCAGCGCCTACACCGGCCGGTACGAGGTGACAGGCGACCACATCGACTATTGGGATGACACCGGCTTCACCGCCGACGGCCGCTTCGAGGGCGATGTCCTGCACCACGGCGGCTACTTGTTCTATCGCGAGGGCAGCCCAGCCCACCGACTGGCTGTTGCCACGCCCGGGTCCTCTGCCTCGTAGGTCCAGAGCGACGGCCCGTTCCCACTCGGACGGGCCGTCGCTCACGGGTCGCGGCGCGCGAACACGATCCCGCCGAGCCGGCTCTCGGGCGACACGAGGATTGTCTGCGCCTCGACAGTGAAGCCACAGTCGTGCAGCCAGGCCGCCATCTGGGCTGGTTGGCGGCGGTGCACGTGGACCTTCATCGGGTGGCCGCCGTACCCCTGGGTCTTGAGTGTGGTCTCGTCGCCGACGTGGAAACCGAGCAGCAGCGGACCACCGGGACGCAGCACCCTCCGGAACTGCTCGAAGATCGCGCCGATCTGTTCGTCGGGGATGTGGATCAGCGAGTACCAGGCCAGCAGCCCGGCGACCGAGCCGTCGCCCAGGCCGAGGTCGGTCATGGAGCCCACCTCGAACCGGAGGCCGGGGTGGTCCCGCCGGGCGACGTCGATCATCCCGGGTGACAGGTCGATGCCGAATGCGTCGGCACCGAGGTCGTGCAGGTGGGCGGTGATGCGCCCGGTCCCGCAGCCGACGTCGGCGACCGGCCCGCCGCCGGCAGCGCGGACGAGGTCGGCGAACAGGGCGAAGGCCGCCCGCTCGTAGGGCGCGTCGGCCAGGAGGTCGCGCAGCAGGTCCGCGTAACTGTCGGCGACCGTGTCGTAGGAGGTGCGGGTGTCCGCCAGCCAGCCGTCCTCGCTCATTGTGGTCACGCTAGACCGACGACAGATGGCGCGGCGTCAGGTCCGGCCCGGGAGGTGCCGGTGAGTTCGCTTCTCCGGCGGACCCATACTGGAGACACGATCCGCCGGACACCTTGGAGCCGACTCCATGACGTACGCCCCCGTGACCGTCAGCCTGCCCGTCGCCGACCGCGCGACCGCACACCGCTTCTACTCCGACGGCCTCGGCCTGGAGGCGGTGGGGGAGTTGGCCGACGACGGCTTTCCGGAGCCGTTGCAGTTCGTGGTCAACGACGGGTTGCGGCTGATGCTCATCCCGACCGGCGGCTTTGGCTGGGTGATCGGCCCGCACGAGGTCGCCGCACGGGGTCAGAGCGAGTGCGTGCTCAGCCTCGGCGTCGCCTCTCCCGCTGACGCGGACGCGATCGTCGAGCGGGCCCGTGCCGCCGGCGCCCAGGTGGTCACGGAGCCGGCAGCGCAACCCTGGGGGTACGCGGGGGCCTTCGCCGACCCGGACGGTCACCTGTGGATGGTGTCCGCTGAGTAGCCGGCCAGACCCGAGCGGGCATGGGGGGTGCCGCCCCGGGAACCCGCGTCAGGCGTAGATCGTCTTGGCGTACTCCGGGCCGTAGTGTCGTTCCAGCTCTTCGAGGCTCTCCACGGGTGCCTCGACCTCCTTGATGAGGCGTGCCCGGGACGGCAGCACGTCGGGCTGCCAGGTCTCCGGCTGCCACAGCGAGGACCGCAGGAACGCCTTCGCGCAGTGGTAGAAGATCTGCTCGATCTCCACCACCACCGCGAGCACCGGCCGGTGTCCCTTGACCACCATGTCGTCGAACCAGGCAGCGTCGCGCACCAGTCGGGCCCGGCCGTTGATCCGCAGCGTGTCGGTCCGCCCGGGAATCATGAAGAGCAGCCCGACGTGCGGGTTGTCCAGGATGTTGCGGTAGCCGTCCGCGCGCTTGTTGCCCGGCCGCTCGGGCAGCGCGATCGTCGTGTCGTCCAACACCAGGGCGAAGCCGGCCGGGTCGCCCTTGGGTGAGACGTCGCAGGTGCCGTCCGCTCCGGCCGTGGCCACCAGGCAGAACGGCGAGGCGGCGAGCCACTGCCGGTCCCGCTCGTGCAGCCGGGCGCGATCCTTGTTGGCGGCCCGCGAGTGCGGCTCCCCGAGCAGTTCGCGCAACTCCTCGTGCGAGGTGATCTCCACCGTCACGTGTTCCTCCCCCAGCCGTTGAACCGGGGATGGCGGGGGCCACCCCTCGCCAGTCTAGGCGCGTGACCAGCGCGAGGTTTGTCCCCGACCGTCCGGGGTACGGCCTCAACCGACGCGCCCGCCGCACGTACCATCCGCAGCACGCCGACCAGTGGAGGCCGGGAGATGGAGAGCCGACTCAAGGTGCTGGGCCACCCGGTCCATCCGATGCTGGTCATGTTCCCGGTGGCGCTGCTGGTCACCGCGGTGCTGTTCGACCTGGTGGATACGGTCGGTGGTCCCGACCTGCTCGGCGAGGTCGCGTACTGGAACATCACCGTCGGCCTGATTGGCGGCCTGCTGGCCGCGGCGGCCGGCACGTTCGACCTGCTGGCGATCCCGACCGGCACCCGCGCCAAGCGGGTGGCGTTGCTGCACGCCGGGGCCAACGTCGCGGTGATCCTGCTCTTCGCCGCGATCTGGGTGGTCCGGCTCAACGCCGACTCCCGCGCCGCCGGCGGTGCGTTGCTCGTCGTCGAGGTGGTCGCCGTGGCGATCCTCGGGATCAGCGCCTGGCTCGGCGGTGAACTGGTCGACCGGCTCGGTGTGGGCGTCGACCGCGACGCGAATCTCGACGCGCCCAGCTCACTGCGGCCCCCCACGGCCGCCCAGCGGATCGGAGAGACGCGATGAGCGAGCAGCAGCCCGGCGGCTTCGGTCGGGGGTGGCGGAGCCGGCAGCAGGGCTGGGATCCGATGGGTGAGTTGCAGTCGCTGCGCGCCGAGCTGAGCCGGCTGGTCGGCGGCCGGGCCGGGGCGTCCGACGTCGAGCTGACCGAGACCTCCGACGGCTGGGAGGTCGTCGTCCGGTTGCCCGGTGTGGCGCCGGAGGAGGTGGCGGTCGAGCTTGACGACCGGGAGTTGTGCGTGCGCGCCCGCTCCGAAGCGGAGGTCAACGCCGACCAGGGCATCCCGGGCGGTTTCGAGACGCGCGGTTTCGAATACCGCGTCGACCTGCCGTCCCGTGTTGACCCGGAGGGCATCGACGCGGTGATGGACCACGGGCTGCTGCGGGTCCGCCTGCCCCGGGCGGCGCGGCCCACGCCCCGCACCATCACCGTCGGCCGCACCGGGCCGCGCTCCACAGTCCTGTCCGGTGGTACGCCGATGCCTGCCGATCCCGCTGCGGACCGGGAGCTGCACCACCCGGACACCGCCGGCGAGATCGACCGGCCGTAGCGGTAAGCGTGGTCACCCCGGCTCTGCTCGGCCTGACGGCGGGGCTGGTCTCCGACGTGCGACGGATCGCGGTGCTGCGGGCCAACGCGCTCGGCGACTTCATCTTCGTCCTGCCGGCGTTGGACGCGCTGCGCGCCGCGTACCCCTCGGCGGAGATCGTGCTGCTCGGCGCGCCGTGGCACGCGAAGCTCTGGTGTGACAGGCCCGGCCCGGTGGATCGGGTGCTTGTGGTGCCGCCGGCGCGCGGGATCCGCGACGCGGAGGCGGGCGAGTCGGCGTCGACGATCGACGAGTTCGTGACGGCCGCCCGCGGCGAGGGCTTCGACCTGGCGGTGCAGATCCACGGGGGTGGCGCCAACTCCAACCCGCTGATGAGCCGCCTCGGTGCCCGGGTCACCGTCGGGCTGCGCGCCGAGGACGCCCCGCCGCTGGACCGGTGGATCCGCTACGTCTACTACCAGCACGAGGTGATCCGCTACCTGGAGGTGGTGGCCCTGGTGGGCGCGGAGGCGACCACGATCGTGCCGACGCTGACGGTCACCGACGCCGACCGGGCCGAGGCGGCCCGGGTACTCGGCCCGGCGGACCGCCCACGGGTCGCGCTGCACCCCGGCGCCACCGACACCCGCCGCCGGTGGCCAGCCGAGCGCTTCGCCGAGGTGGCCCGTGAGCTGCACCGCGACGGCTACGAGGTGCTTGTCACCGGCACGCCCTCCGAGCGGGAGGTGGTGGACCGGGTGGTCGCGGCGGCGGGGGTGCCGGTCCGGCCGCAGGTCGGCACGTTGAGCCTCGGCGGGCTTGCCGGCTGCTACGCCGGTTGCGCGCTTGTCGTCTCCAACGACACCGGCCCGCTGCACCTGGCCGCCGCGGTGGGTGCCCCCACGGTGGGGATCTTCTGGGTCGGCAACCTGATCAACACGGCGAACCCGCTGCGCGGGAGGCACCGGCCGATCAGCTCCTGGATGGTGCACTGCCCGGTCTGTGGTGTGGACTGCACGCCGGGCATCTACCCGCACCGGCCCGGCGACGGCGAGTGCCCGCACCGGGACTCGTTCGTCACCGACGTGCCGGTGGCCGAGGTGCTGGAAGCGGCCCGCGAACTGCTCATGCAGTAGGTCACGCCGGCTGCGGGGTGTCCTCGTCGGCGAGGACGACCTCCCACGCCTCCACGTCCCGCTCGGTGACAGTGGTGGGGGACTCCAGGTGGTACGCGCCGCTGGGCAGGACTCCCGCGCCGCCGTACCGGGCCAGCACCCTGAGTTGGGCGGCAACGTCCTCGCCCTGGTGGTTCTCCTGCACCCGCTGCCAGAAGTCGAAGCCACCGGAGTCGACGAGCTTGGCCCGGTCGTAGAGCACGCACCCGCCCACCCAGGAGACCTTGTACGCCCGCCACGCGCCGGGCGGCAGCGCCAACTGGGCGGTGATGTGCAGCAGGTTGGCCGCCGAGTGGATACGCGCCCGGTTCCACTGCTCGGTGCCCGGCCGGATCCGCTCCGGCGCCGGCGGGCCGGTCCACTCCTCGTAGTGCCCGTGCGTGTCCGGCCGCACGTCCTCGGTGTACGACAGCCCGTGCACCCCGTTGCCGACGAACCCGCAGCCCAACTCCTCGATGGCGGTGACCAGCCGGTGCAGCGCCCCCGGTTCGAGCCAGACGTCGTCGTCGAGGCTGAGCACGTATCTGGCAGCCGACGCGGCGAGCAGGTACGCGCGGTGCTCAGCCAGCCCACGCCGGGGCAGGCGGCGGGTCAGCAGCACCGGGTGACCCCCGTGGCGCAGCGCCCGGACCATTGTGGCTGCCGCCGGGTGGGCGTACGTCGGTTCCCCGTCGGACTGGTCGCTGACCACCACACCGAACCCGGGTACGCCGCTCTGGGCGGCGAGCCCGGCCAGCGTGACCGCCAGTTCGGCGGGCCGGTTACGGGTCGGGATCAGCACGTCGACAAGCCGGTCGGCGCGGAACTCCTCCGGGGCGCCGAGGTCGAGTGGCCGGTTCACGACTGTTGGGTGCGGGTGCTCAGCGACGGGTCGGGCACGCTGGCCTCGACGCTTGACGTCGCGTCGGGTTCCCGGTCTGTGGCGTGCGCCGACGCGTCCTGACTGTGTGACCGGATCCGTTCGATGATCGCCGACGTGGACCTGTCGGGCACGTACCCAAGGGTGCGCACCTGGCCGCCGAGCCGGCGCACCAGCGGCGCCTCCGGCACCAGCTCCGGCGGATAGTCCCCACCCTTGACGTACACGTCGGGTCGGACCGCCTCGATCAGCGCGGCGGGCGAGTCCTCCTCGAATACCACCACGTGGTCCACGCAGGACAGCGCGGCGAGCAGGGCACCTCGGTCCTCGACCGGGTTGACCGGCCGGTCCGGCCCCTTGAGGCGACGTACGCTGCCGTCCGAGTTGACCGCCACGATGAGCAGGTCGCCGAGGGCGCGGGCCTGCTCCAGGTAGCGCACGTGGCCCCGGTGCAGCACGTCGAAGCAGCCGTTGGTGAACACCACCGACCGTCCCGCGTCGCGATGCTCGGCGACGATCGCGTCCAACTCGTCGGTGCCGACAAGTGCCGGATGCCCGCCGGTCTCCGGTGACATGTCGAGGGCGGCGAGGAGGTCGTCGCGCAGGCACACGCAGGTGCCGGTGTCGGACACGGTGATGGTGGCCGCGAGCTGGGCGAGTTGGGCGGCGGTGGGCAGCGGCGCGTCGGCGGCCAGGGCCAACGTCATCGCCGCCAGGTACGCGTCGCCGGCCCCCACGGCGTGGCTCGCCGGGACCGGGGTGCTGTGGCTGCGCCGCCGCTCGCCGTCGGCACCGCCGACAACCGCGCCCTCGGTGTCAAGGGTCACCGCGACCACGTCGGCACCGGTGTGCGCATGCAACTCGGCCAGGCGCGACTCGGCAAGCACCGCCCGGTCGACGCCCGCGCCAGCCTCGGTGTTCACTGTGACGCCGGTGCCTGTGACGCTGAGCCCGTCGCCGGTGAGCGCCACCCGACCCTCGCTGGCGGTGGGTTCGCCCACCGGCCCGGGCCGGTCGCCGTCGGCATCCGCGGCGGCCACCGCGACGCCGTCCGCGCGGGTCCCGCCAGGCGCGGCGCCGACGGTCAGCTCCGACGGCCCGTCGCTCGGGTCGCTGTCGGGGTGTTCCAGGTGCAGGTCGACGCCGTGCGTCGGGCGAGACTCGCCGCCGGCTCGGGCCAGCAGCCTGGTCGCCTCCGCGAAGCTGGGGGTGACCACCGTCGGTGCGAGGCCCCGCCAGTCGGCGAGGTCGTGGGCGTCCAGCGCGACAGTGGCGTACCGCTCCCGCTGCTCGACAAGCCACGCGCGGACCGGCGCGGGCAGGGCGCCCAGGCCGTAGTCGCAGACCACAAGGGTCGGCGCCTCGCCACCGGCGGCTGCCCGCAACTCCTCGGTGGCGCAGTCCAGCGCCGTGAGCAGCTGGGAGATCCCGTCCGGGTCGAGTGCGTCGTCCGGGTCGCCGGAGTCCTCCCGGAGCAGGATCTGGTTGCCGGCGAGCATCCGCCGCTTCACAGGGGTGTGCCGGCCGGAATGGCTGACGGTACGGTCCCAGACGCCTGCCCGGTCCAGACAGTCGTGCAGTTCGTCGCCGGCCACGTCGGCGCCGACCGGGGCCACCAGGACCGCCCGTCCGCCGAGGGTGGCGACGTTTACCGCTGTGTTAGCGGCCCCGCCGGCGGCGGAGATCCGCCGCCGCAGGGTGAGGACCGGGGCGGGCGCCTCCCGGCAGAGCCGGTCGGAGTCGGCGAACCGCCACTCGTCGAGCATGGCGTCACCGACGATCAGGACTGGGCGACCGAGCCAGCTCTCCACGACGGTCGCGAGCCGGCGCTGTTCCGCTGCTGCTCCTGCCATGCCTCCCCGGGTCCCCAACGCCCCCCGGGCCAAACCTGCGCGGCGACCGGTCCCGGGGGTACCGGGCCTGCGGTTCCGCTGAAACTCTGCCAACAAGGTGCCCTTGCTGCTCGCCCGGGTTGTTTCGGGTGTTCGGCGGCGGGAAGGGAATTGAGGTAACCCCGGAGAGGAGATGTACCGAGATGGCAGCGACATTGCAGGGCAAGCGGATCGCCTTCCTGGCCGCCGACGGCGTCGAGGAGGTCGAGTACGTCCAGCCGCGCGAGGCGGTCGAGAACGCGGGCGCGTCGGTCGAGCTGGTCTCGCTCAAGCCCGGTTCCATCACGTCCTTCAACCACCTGGACCAGTCCAAGACGTACGACGTGGATGTCACAGCGGACAAGGCGGACGTGGGCGCGTACGACGCGTTGGTGTTGCCCGGTGGGGTGGCGAACCCGGACTTCCTGCGGAGCGACCCGGAGGCGGTGCGGTTCGTGAAGTCGTTCTTCGACGCGGGCAAGCCCGTCGGGGTGATCTGTCACGGCCCGTGGACGCTGATCGAGGCGGACGTGGTGCGGGGCCGGCGCATCGCCTCCTGGCCCAGCCTGCGCACCGACCTGACGAACGCAGGCGCCACCTGGGTCGACGAGGAGTGCGTCACCGACGGCAACCTCATCAGCAGCCGCAACCCCGACGACCTCCCCGCCTTCTGCAAAAAGATCACCGAAGCCTTCGCCCAGGCCTGACCCCAGTCCCCAACCCCAGGCCCAACCCGTTGATCAAGAGGTTTGCGTCATGCGGAGCGCGAAATCTGACGCAAATCTCTTGATCAACAAGAAGGGGTTGCCCGGTAGGGCGCATGTTCTGCTGCTCCCGGGATAGAAGGCCACATGACCGAAGCCTCCGCCGCGCCGGTGTTGAATCGTCGGCAGATCCGGCTGCTCATGCTCGGATTGATGACCGGCATGCTGCTGGCCGCACTCGATCAGACAATCGTCGGTACGGCCCTGCCGACAATCGTCGGTGAGTTGGGCGGGATCAACCACTACTCGTGGGTGGTCACCGCGTACCTGCTCGCCTCGACGGCGTCGACGCCGCTGTACGGCAAGATGGCCGACCTGTACGGCCGCCGCCCGGTGTTCCTCTTCTCGATCGGAACGTTCCTGGTCGGGTCGTTGCTGGCCGGGTTGTCGCAGAACATGACCCAGCTGATCGTCACCAGAGGTATCCAGGGCCTCGGTGCCGGTGGTCTGCTGACCCTGGCGTTCACCATCATCTCGGACGTCGTGTCACCCCGGGAGCGTGGCCGCTACCAGGGGTTGTTCGGCGCTGTCTTCGGCATCTCGTCGGTGGCCGGCCCGCTTGTCGGTGGTTACTTCGCGGAGACCGACTGGCGGTGGATCTTCTATATCAACGTGCCGCTGGCGATCCTTGCCATCGTGGTCTGCTATCACGTGATGCGGCTGATCCCGTTCGAGCGGCGGGAGCACGCGATCGACTGGCTGGGCGCGGGTCTGCTGGTCGCCGGGGTGAGCTGTCTGCTGCTCGCGTTGAGTTGGGGCGGCACCGAGTATCCGTGGGGCTCCGGGGTGATCATCGGCCTGCTGGCGGCGGGCGCGGTGCTCGCCGTGCTCTTCGTGCTCCAGGAGGCCCGGGTGGCCGAGCCGATCCTGCCGCTTCGGTTGTTCCGCAGCGCCACGTTCGCGCTCGCCAACTCGGCGGGCTTCGTGCTCGGTCTGGTGATGTTCGGGTCCATCATCTTCATCCCGCTGTACCTGCAGATCGTCAAGGGCGCCTCACCGACCCGCAGCGGTCTGCTGATGCTGCCGATGATGGCAGGCATCATCTTCACCTCGATCATCACCGGGCGGGCGATGAGCCGGATCGGCCGGTACAAGTGGTTCCCGGTCGCCGGGTCGGCGACCCTGGTGCTGGGCATGTTGCTGTTCACCCGGCTGCACGTGGACACCTCGCTCTGGGTGGCGTTCCTCTTCATGGTGGTGATCGGCGTCGGCCTGGGGCTGTGCATGCAGTCGCTGGTCCTGGCGGTGCAGAACGCGGTCTCCGTGCGGGACCTCGGCGCCGGTACGTCCTCGGCGACGTTCTTCCGATCGTTGGGTGGTTCGTTCGGCGTGGCGATCCTCGGCACGCTGCTGTCCTCGCGGCTCAACACGCAGTTGGCCGACCGGCTGCCGGCTGCGATCGCCCAGCTTCCGCCGGAGCAGCAGGCGGCTGTCGCGGCGAGCGGCGGCACGAACATCTCGATCAACGATCCGGCGACGATCATGGCGTTGCCCGGTGCGGTCCGGGCCGCCATCCAGGAGTCGTTCGTCGACTCGCTGCACCTGGTCTTCCTGACGGCGGGTCTGGTCGCCATCGTGGCGGTGCTTGTCACAGTGGCGATGCCCAACAGCACCCTGCGGGGTGCGGGTCCCGAGGGCGCCACCGGCGGTGCCGACCCGCTGGGCGGTAAGGCTCCGGCGCCGGGCGGCAAGCCGCTGACCCGCGAGTCGAAGGAGGAGGCGGCCGCCGACATGGAGGCCAAGTCCCAGACGATGATCTGAGCACGACTCCTACTTCAGGATCAGCCTGTTGGTCTTGTCGAAGACGTCCAGGTCGGCCAGGGTCTCGTTGACCGAGGCGGAGAGTGGGGCGGGGAACCTGTCGCGCGGGAAGAAGCCCGCGTCGGTGGTCTCGTCGGTGGTCCGGGTCAGCTGCCCGTCCCACTCCTCCACCTTGAAGGCTGTCGTGAAGACCTGGTACGTGTGCCCGTACATGTTGGTGCTGGTCCGGTCCGGGCCGGTGTAGAGGGCGAACGCGCAGACCCGCAGCGCCCGCAGCCCGGTCTCCTCGCGGACCTCCCGCACGGCGCAGTCGGCGATCGACTCGCCCAGCTCCATCGCACCGGCGGGCATTGCCCACTGGCCGTTGTCCGAGCGTTGGATCAGCAGGATCCGCCCGGCGTTGTCGCTGACCACGGCCCGGGCGCCGACGAACATCAGCGTCCGGTCACCGGCCAGCGCGCGTAGCTGCCCCACGTACGAATCGGCCCAGGAGATGCTCACCTGCGACAATTTACGGGGGTTCCCAACGTGTGACCGGCGACACTAGCTTGTTACCCATGCGTAGCACGATGATGGACGCCCCTCTGCAGGTCTCCCGGATCCTCGACCACGGCGCAGGAGTGCACGGCGCGGCGGAGGTGGTCACCTGGACCGGCGCCGAACCCCGTCGGATGACGTACGCCGAGGTGGGTCGCGCGGCCGCCCAGTTGGCACACGGGCTGCGCGACGAGTGCGGGGTGACAGGTGACGAGCGGGTCGCCACCTTCATGTGGAACAACAACGAGCACCTGGTGGCCTACTTCGCGGTGCCGAGCATGGGCGCGGTGCTGCACACGCTCAACATCCGGCTCTTTCCCGACCAGCTCACCTACATCGCCAATCACGCGCAGGACCGGGTGGTGCTCGTCGACAGCACGCTCATCCCGCTGCTGGCCCGGGTGATCGGCGAGCTGGCCACCGTGCGGCACGTGGTGGTGGTCGGCGGCGGTGACCCTGCGCCGCTTGTGGCGGCGGCCGGTGACCGGATCGTCGTGCACCACTGGGACGCGCTGCTCGCCGACCGGCCGGAGGTCTTCGACTGGCCTGAGGTGGACGAGCGGGACGCCGCCGCGCTCTGCTACACCTCGGGCACCACAGGCAACCCCAAGGGCGTCGCCTACTCGCACCGCTCGATCTACCTGCACTCGTTGCAGGTGTGCATGCCGGAAGGCTTTGGTCTCGCGCCGACCGACCGGGAGTTGGCCATCGTGCCCATGTTCCACGCCATGTCGTGGGGCCTGCCGTACGCGGCGTTCCTGTCCGGCGCGTCGCTGATCATGCCGGACCGGTTCCTCCAGGCGGCGCCGATCGCCGAGATGATCGCCGCCGAGCGGCCGACCCTGGCGGGCGCGGTGCCGACCATCTGGACCGACCTGCTGGCCCACCTCGACACGCACGACGTGGACACCTCGTCGCTCACCGAGGTGATCGTCGGCGGCTCGGCCTGCCCGCCGGCGCTTATGCACGCCTTCGACGAGCGGCACGGGATCGAGGTGATCCATGCCTGGGGGATGACGGAGATGTCGCCGCTGGGCTCGGTCTCCCGACCGCCGGCCGGCGCGACCGGTGCGGAGGCGTGGCGGTACCGCTACACGCAGGGCCGGGTGCCGGCCGGCGTACAGGCGCGCATCGTCGGCCCGGCGGGCGAGCAGATGCCCGCCGACGGCACGTCCGTGGGCGAGCTGGAGGTCCGCGGGCCGTGGGTGACCGCCCGGTACGTCGGTGACGACGCACCCGACGAGGAGAAGTTCCGCGACGGCTGGCTGCGCACAGGTGACGTGGGCACGCTCTCCCCGGACGGCTACCTGACGCTCACCGACCGCGCCAAGGACGTGATCAAGTCCGGTGGTGAGTGGATCTCGTCGGTGGAGCTTGAAAATGCGCTGATGGCCCACCCGGCGGTGCTGGAGGCCTGCGTGGTGGGGGTGCCCGACGAGCGGTGGGGCGAGCGGCCGTTGGCGACAGTCGTGGTCCGGGAGAGCGCCACGGTGACCGTCGAGGAGCTGCACGACTTCCTCGCCGGCTCGGTGGCTCGCTGGCAGCTGCCCGAGCGGTGGGCGTTCATCGACACCGTGCCGAAGACCAGCGTGGGCAAGTTCGACAAGAAGGTCGTCCGATCGCGGTACGCCGGAGGCGAGCTGACTGTCCGAGAGCTGACATCCCCGTAACGTTTGAGCGAGCACCGTCGCCTGTAGGGATGAGGCGTGCTCCTGATCATTCCTCCCAGGGGGCGGCCCCGGCGTTCGCACCGCGCCGGGGCCGCCCTTTCCACGCGGGTAACCCGCACCGCCATTGTTGCGAAAATTGTTCGCCTCTGTCCCGATGACGGGGAAATCGGTGGCCGACGACCCGATCAGACGTCGCTGGTGGTGATCTGCACCTTGCCCACCACCGAGTCCTCCACCGCCTGGTGCGCCGCGGCCGCGTCGGCCAGCGGGTAGGGGTGCAGCGGCAGGCCCGCGTCCGCGCCCACCCGGATGCCGCCCTGGTTGGCAGCCGCCGCCACGTCGACCACACCCTGCGCCTTGGCCGCCTTCGGCTCGGTGTAGACAAGCACGAACTGCCAGCGACTGTTGAGCGCGAACAGCGGACGGACCGGCACCGTCATCTCGGCGCCACCGTCGTCGGCGTACACGCACACCGAGCCGCCCTGCCGCAGCACCTGCGCGTCCGTCGCCGCGTTGCGGGCCGGGGAGACCTCGACGATCGTGTGGACCCCGTCGGGCGCGATCTTACGGACCTCCTGGACCACGTCCTGGTCCCGATAGTCGATCACGAACGAGGCGCCGGCCGCCGCCGCGAGCTGAGCCTTCTCCGGGCTGCTCACCGTGGCGATCACCGTCGCGTCAGCCCACCGGGCCAGCTGGATCGCCGCGTTGCCGACCGCGCCCGCCCCGCCCTGCACCAGCACTGTGTGGTCGGCCAGCGCGCCGGCGCGCAACGTGTCAGGCATCAGCTCGCCGGCTGTCAGGCAACGGTGCGCGGTCAGGAACGGAATGCCCAGGCTCGCGCCCAACTCGAACGAGGCGTCACCGAGGCGGACCGCCTGCCGCACCGGGACCAGCGTGTACTCGGCGGCCGTGCCCCACGGCCGCTGCCAGGCCGCCTCCCAGATCCAGACCCGCTCGCCGATCAGGTCGGCGTCGACTCCCGTGCCGACCGCCTCCACCACTCCCGCACCGTCCTGCCCGGGGATCTGCCACCCCTTCGGGGCAGAGGACCGCCGGGATTTCCAGTCAGTCGGATTCACCCCGGACACCGCCATCCGGACCAGGACCTCGCCCGCCCCCGGTTCCGGCACCGGCCGGTCGACCAGTTGGAGCACCGAAGGGTCGCCGGTGCGCTCGTACACGATGGCCTTCATCCGTCGACTCCTCAGCTGTCCGCGCGCGGCACCCGGGTCGAGCACCGCCGCCTGCGGTACCCCGCACAGTCCCCGTCATGCCCGACCGATACGGGCCCTCGAAAACCGTACAACCGGGCACGCGCCGGCAGGGACCGGACGACAGTGACGCTGCGCCCGTCAGCCCGGCAGTTCGTCCACCAGCTCCGGAGTCAGCTCACCGACCGAGCCCAGCGTCACCGCCGCCAACCCGGCCGCGTCCGGATCCAGGGGGTACGAGCCGTGCGGCACCGCCACCACCCGCATCCCCGCCGCCGCAGCCGACCGAACCCCGTTCGACGAGTCCTCCACCGCCGCGCAGCGGGCCGCGTCGACGCCGAGGCGCTGCGCGACGGCCAGGTACACGTCCGGTGCCGGCTTGCCCCGCTCGGTCTCCTCGGTGGACAGGGTGGCGACGAACGCGTCGGTCAGGCCGGTGGCCTCCAACGCCGCCGCGATCAGCCGGGTCGGTGACGAACTCGCCAACCCCAGCGGCCACCGCGCGGCCAACCGGCGCACCACCTCGTCGGCGCCGTCGATCAGTGGCACGTGCTCCCGGTAGCGCTGGGCCATCTCCCGCACCACCTCGTCGGCGACCTGCTCGGCGGTGCGCTCCACGCCCAACTCGCCACTGAGATAGTCGGCCCACTCGCCGGTGCTCATGCCCATCAGCCGGCGCTGGGTGTCCGGCTGCCACGTGCCGCCGTGCTCGGCCACGTACGCCCGCCGGACCTCCTCCCACACCGGTTCGGAATCCACGATCACGCCGTCCAGGTCGAAGACCACCGCATCCACCACGGGGCCCATCCTGCCCGACCGACGGACCTCCGGTCAGGCCGGCAGCGGGGGCAGCCCGATCGGGCCGTCCGGCGGAATCAGCGTGTGACAGGTCCGGGCGATCGGGTCCAGCAGCTCACGCAGCCGGTCCGTGCGATCCGCGCCGAGGGCCAGCCACGGGTGCTCGGCGGCCCGGTCGGTGGCGTCCTCGACCGCCTGGAAGCCCGCATGGCCGACATCGGTGGCCTCGCCGTCCCCGGTCAGCCAGCCGCGCTGTGTCAGCCGCTCGCGGGCGGCGTGCCACTGCTCCTCCGTCCAGCCCCGGCCCAGCAAATTCACCGGTGACGTGCCGACGGCTACCTTCCAGGCAAGCGTCTCGACCGGGTCCAGATTGGCGGCGACCAGCGCCGCCACGTGCCCGTCGCCCCGAAGCTCGCGCAGCGTCGTGGCGGCCTGCCAGATCCGGGCGAGGGGGTACTCCCCGATGGGCAGCGCCGCGTTTGCCGCGCCGAGCACCCGACCGGCTGTCTGCGCCGCTGTGGCGGCCTCCTCCAGCAGGTCGGCGGTCTCCACCAGGTGCGACTCGGGCAGCTCGTAGGTCAACTCGGCGAGCGCCTGCACTGCACCGGTCAGCCGGGCCCGCAACGCCTCCGGCGGCGTGGCCAGCCGCCACACCGCCGGCAGCGCCCGGCTCACCATCGGTGGCGCGAAGCTGAAGAAGGCGGCGATCACCGGAGCAGCCTCGGTCGCGCCGAGCGGCGCGCACCGACCCGCGAAGTAGCCCCGCCAGTAGCCGCGCAGGCCAACCGCCTCGTACGCGGCACGGGCACGGGGGTGGAAGTAGGTGACCGCGTGCACCGCCTCGAAGTGCGTCCACATCAGCCGGGCCGTCCGCCCCGACTCGTCAAGTGCCGTCACACGCACCTCCGCGTCCCCGTCCCGGAATGCTCACCCCGGACGGCGGGCCGCCCGGGGTGACGCCGAACCTACTGCCGGTGGGTAACGGGCCGGAAGCCCCATGTGAACAACACCATCGCGGCCCGACGACAACCGGGGCGAAGCGGACAGGTTACTGGACGCCGAGCACGTCCACCACGAAGCGCAGCGGGCCGGTCGGACGCCCACCGGCGGCGGCCTCGTCGTTGCCGTACGCCAGCTCGCCCGGGATGTCGAGCTGCACGCGGCTGCCCACGGTCACGCCCACCAGGCCCTGGTCCCAGCCCGGAATGACCTGACCCACACCGATGGCGAAGGTGGCCGGTTGGCCGGCGTTCCAGGACGAGTCGAACTCCTTGCCGTCCTTGTAGAACACGCCAACGTAGTTGGTGGTGATGGTCTGGCCCTGCTTGACCACCGGGCCGTTGCCCTTGATGACGGGGGTGACCGTGAGCTTCTTCAGCTCGCCAGTGCCCGCCTTCACCGCCGGCTTGGTGCCCAGCGCCGGGTCGGCGCCCTCGGGTAGCTGCGGGGCGGGAGGCGCGGCGGCCTCGTCCGGGGCCGGGGCGGAGGCGGACGGGGTCGCGCCGGCCTGGTTGACGGGCTTGTCGTCGCCCCGGTTCCGGTCGATCCACACGAAACCGCCGATCAGCAGCGCCATCACGGCGACACCGGCGATGCCGCCGGCCCACGCCTGGCGGCGTCGCTTCGCCTCGGCTGCCTTCTGCGCCGCCAGCTGGGCGGCCAGGCGCCGCCCTGCCTTGGTCGCCGGGCTCTGACCCTCCGACCGGTTCTGCTGCGTGCGCTCGCTCACGTCGTCGACTCCCTGCTGCGAAGGTGTGGCCGGCACCCGGTGCCGGGGGGAAAGCCGACGCACACGGTACCCGCCCTGCGGCCCCCCGTGCCCGTCCCGGACGTCTCGGATCGACCAGGGACGCCGTCAGGGGACGTTATTCCGGTACGACCATGAAGTCGGTCACGAACGATGTCACGCCCCCGTCGGCGGCGCGTCCGATCCAGGTTCCGTAACAGCCGTCGCCCCAACCCGTGGCGACGGTGACGACGTTGGCGCCTGTGGTCTGGTCCAACACGGCGGTGATCAGGCCCGGAACCGGCGACGCCTGCAGTTCCGCCGGGATGAAGACCTCCTCGACCTGCTCCTCGTCCCAGGTTTCCAGGACGGCGAGCGCGGTGGGGTCGGCGAGGGTTCCCGCGCCGGCGTCCACCCCGTACCCGAAGTAGTCGTCGGGGCCGAGGGCGGCGACATCCTGGTCGCCCGCGACTGCCGGCTCCCATGCGACCGTCGGCGCCTCGGAGATCACCAGCTCCAGCGCCGCCACCCGCCGGTCCACCTCGGCGTCCTCCCGCAGCACCGCCGCCACCCAGGCCCGGGCGGGATGACGCCCCGGGGGCACGGTGACCGTGAACGGCTCGGCCTCCGGGCAGACCAGCGGGTCACACCCGACCACCCGACCGGTCGGCAGCACGATGTCACCCACCCAGTGGGCCTCGATCAGGTACGCGCCGTGTTCGTCGGTGAAGCGGGCGCCGGGCGTCAACAACCGGTCCAGATCAGGGGTGTACGGCATGAGGGCTCCTCCGGTTGCCAGCGGCCGGCGGAGCGTACCCGGCCGGCGGACACCCTGCGGCGCTGCCGTACCGGTCAGGCGGTCTTGCGGGGTGCGGTCTTGCGGGCTGCCGTCTTCTTCGCCGGCTCCGCCTTCTTCGCGGGGGTCTTCTTGGCGGCGGTCTTCTTCGCCGGTTCGGCGGTCTTCTTCTCGGCCGTCTTCTTCGCCGCGGTCTTCTTCGCGGGTGCCTTGGCCGCCTTCTTCTCGGCGGCCTTCTGTGCCGAGCGGGCCGACGAGATGGGTGTCGGCTCACCACCGCCACCGCCACCGCCACCGCCACCGCCACCGCCACCGCCACGGGCGGGTTGTTCGCCGCGCGCCGCGCGGGCCCGGTCCACCGATGCCTTCAGCGCGGCCATCAGGTCCACCGCGGCGGCCGGGGCCTCCTCGGCCTCCTCCGGCTGGACGACCTCGCGACCCTCCACCTTGGCGTCGATGACCTCCTGCAACGCGGCCCGGTAGTCGTCGGTGAAGACGTCCGGCTCGAACTCGCCTGTCATCGAGTCGATAAGCGAACTGGCCATCGCCAGCTCCGGCGGGCGGACCTTGAGGTCCTCGTCGAGGAAACCAAAATCCGGGGTACGGATCTCGTCCGGCCAGAGCATCGTGTTGAGCAGCAGCACACCCTCGCGGACGCGCAGCGTGGCGAGTTGCTCCCGCTGGCGCAGCGCCACCTTGACGATGGCCACCCGCTCCGAGTCGATAAGCGCGTCGCGCAGCAGCACGTACGGCTTGGTGGCCGTGCCCTCCGGTTCGAGGAAGTAGGCCTTGTTGTAGAGGATCGGGTCGACCTGGTCGGCCGGCACGAACTCCAGCACGTCGATCGCGCGTGAGCTGGTCAGCGGCAGGTCGGCGAAGTCCTCGTCGGTGAGGATCACCATCTCGCCGCCGCCGATGTCGTAGCCCTTGGCGATGTCGTCGTAGGTGACCTCCTCGCCGCAGACCGAGCAGGTGCGCTTGTAGCGGATCCGGCCGCCGTCCTCACGGTGCACCTGGTGGAACCGGATGTCCTTCTCCTCGGTCGCGGAGTAGAGCTTCACCCCGATCGAGACGAGCCCGAATGACACGGCTCCCTTCCAGATGGCACGCATCCTGCGCTCCCTTCGCCGGTATCGACCATGCTCGCATCTGGAAGATCCTGACGCGAGGTGTTCGGCCTGCTACTACAGTCGGGTCGTGCCCGGCGCGCCGCTCAAGCCGATGCTCGCGATGACCGGGCCCCTCCCGGCGGGTGACGGCTGGGCGTACGAGTTCAAGTGGGACGGCGTCCGCGCGCTCGCCGACATCTCCGGCGGTGTCCAGCACCTGTACGCCCGCTCCGGCGTCGAGATCACCGCCGCGTACCCGGAGCTGGCGACCCTGCCCGAGCAGGTCGACAACGTGCTGCTCGACGGCGAGGTGGTGCTGTTGGGGGCGGGCGGGCAGCCCTCGTTCACCGCGCTGGCCGAGCGGATGCACGTGCGGGACCGGAACAAGGCAGCACGGTTGGCAGCGGTCATGCCGGTTACCTACATGATCTTCGATCTGCTTCGGGTGAACGGCGACGACCTGACCGGCTGGCCGTACGAGCGCCGCCGCGAGGCGTTGGACGCGCTAGCGCTCGGCGGCGCCCGGTGGGCGGTGCCGCCGGTCTTCGCCGACGGCCCGGCGACCTACGAGGCGGCCGGCGAGCACGGCTTGGAGGGTGTGATGGCCAAGCGGGTCGGTGCCGTCTACCGCCCCGGGGTGCGCTCACCGGACTGGGTGAAGGTCAAGCTGGAGGTGACAGGTGACTTCGTCATCGGTGGCTGGCGACCGGGTGCGCGTCGGATCGGTGGACTGCTGGTCGGGGTGCCCGGCCCGGACGGCCGGCTGATCTACCGGGGCCGGGTCGGTGGTGGGATCGGCGCGGCAATCGAACGGCAGCTCCTTGCCGAGTTGGAGCCGCTGCGCTCCGGCGTGTCACCGTTCGCGCCGGGCGTGCCGCGCGAGGATGCGCGCGGTGCCATCTGGGTAACACCAAGCGTGGTGGTGGAGGTGAAGTACGGCCAGCGCACCCCCGACGGCCGGCTGCGCTTCCCCAGGGTGCTGCGGTTGCGCCCGGACAAGCCTGCCGAGGAGGTCGACGATGCCGGCTGAGCGGCTACGTGTGGACGTCGAGGGCCGTGCGCTGGAGTTGTCCAACCTGGACAAGGTGCTCTATCCGGCGGCCGGCTTCACAAAGGGCGAGGTCATCGACTACTACACCCGGATCTCCCCGGTGCTGCTTCCGCACCTGCGGGACCGGCCGGTCACCCGGATCCGCTTCCCCAACGGGGTCGACGACAAGTCGTTCTTCGAGAAGAACATGCCCGCCGCGACACCTGACTGGGTGCGCGTGGAGAACCTGCCCGCGCCCGGCTCGACCAAGGGTCGGGAGACCATCGACTATGTGGTCGCCGACGACCTGCCCACCCTGGTCTGGCTTGCCAACCTGGCGGCATTGGAGTTGCACACGCCGCAGTGGAAGGTCGGCGAGCACCCGGACATGATGGTCGTCGACCTGGACCCGGGGCCGCCGGCCGGGCTCGCCGAGTGCTGCCCGGTGGCGGTGCTGATGCGCGACCGGCTCGCCGACGACGGCATCGACTCGTACCCGAAGACGTCAGGCAAGAAGGGTATGCAGCTCTGCTGCCCGATCGCCGGCACGCAGTCCTCCGATGCCGTCTCCGACTACGCGAAGCGGATCGCCCAGGAGTTGGAGAAGGCGCACCCGAAGCTGATCGTGTCGAAGATGGCCAAGAACCTGCGCCCCGGCAAGGTCTTCATCGACTGGAGTCAGAACAACGCGGCAAAGACCACAGTGGCGCCCTACTCGCTGCGCGCCCAGTCGGTGCCGTCCGTGTCGACGCCGCTGACCTGGGACGAGGTCGAAGCCGGCGCTCGCGGCCGCAAGCCGGCCGTCCGCCAGTTCACCGCCGCCGAGGTCCTGGCCCGCGTCGAGGAGTACGACGACCTGCTCGCCCCCCTGCTCGACGGCGGCCCGGAGCTACCTCTCTGAAGGCGGCGGCGCGCGGCGGGCTGTCCGTCACTGAGCGCAACAACGTCAGCCCTCTCGGCCGGTCCCCTCAACCCCTTTGCTCTGCTTACCTATACGCAACACCGCGTTGAGCTGCGGGTTCGTGCCTGGCTTCCGAGGGTGGCGGCCAGACCAGTGCTCGCGGAGCGTGAGCGTTGCGTATAGGTAAGCAGAGCAAAGGGACTGGGGGAGGGGTGGCGGCTGCGCCTGGCATCACCTTGCGTGACCGGCCCGGCGTCGTAGTCGGTGATCAACGTGAACAGTGGGCTTAGCGCGGCGCAGCCGCCACCATGCGCCGGCGATCAGGGCGAGCGTCACGACAGTGACCGAGCCCAGGGCGCGAGCAGCAGCAACGCGATCACCGGCAGGAGTCGGCGGCGTAACGGAGACGGTTGGTTGCGTTGGTAAGGTGGGCCGGCGTCACACCGGGGAGCGTGGACATGCAGCCAACCGCCATTGTCGGTCTGCCAGCGCAGGCCGTCGACGTCGAGCGTCCCCTGCTCAGCTACCGCGACGAGGCGACCGGCGAGCGCGTCGATCTGACCGCGCAGCAGGTGGGTTCCTGGGCGGCGCGCAGCGCCAGTCTGCTGCGGGACGGCTGCGGGCTCGGCCCCGGCAGCCGCGTAGCGGTGCTGTTGCCTCCTCATTGGCGTACCGCCGCAGTGTTGTTGGGCGCGTGGGCCTGCGGCCTTGCGGTGTCGTTCCGGCCCCGCGCCACGGCGGGCCTGCCGGTGCTCGAACCGGGCGGCGACCGACCGTTCGACGCGGTCTTCGTGACGCCGGAGCGGCAGGACGACTGGCTGGAGGACGTGCCGGACGCCCCGCACCGCTACCTCGTCGGCACCGGGCCGGGGCGGCTGGCCGACGTGCCGCTGGGCTGGCTGGACTGGTCCGCCGAGGTGCTGCGCCACTCCGACGTCACGCCCGATCACGCCGCCATCGCTCCGTCGGACCCGGCGAGCGCGGACGGCACCACCTACGGACAGTGGGGTGCGCTCGCCCAGGAGGTCGCCGGAATGCTGGGCCTGCGTGCCGGTGACCGACTGCTTGTCGACGCCGCCGAGCACGAGCAGCCCCTGAAGTGGTTGCTCGCGCCGCTCTCCGCTGGCGCGTCCGTGGTTATCAGCGCCAACCTCGACCCGGCGCGACAGGACGCGGTCGCCGCCGCCGAGCAGGCCACCCGGGTCCTGTAGCTAGTGCGGTTCTCGGGGTTCAACTCGCCTACAACGATCTTTATCGAGTGTGCGAGCACTACTTCGGCAAGCCGCGGCAGGTGGGCACATCGCACGCTGTGTTCAAGATGCCGTGGGCCGGTGACCCGCGTGTCAACATCCAGGACGATAAGGGTAAAGCCAAGGCATACCAGGTCCGGCAGGTACTCAAGGCGATCGACAAGAAGGAGGCCATGTGATGCACCCCGACCGTCCCGAAATCACGCACTACACCTACCGCGTCACATGGTCGGCTGATGATCAGGAGTTTGTCGCCACCTGTGCCGAGTTCCCATCGCTCTCCTGGCTGGCGCCCTCGCAGGTCGAGGCACTGCAAGGTCTTCAGAGGCTCCTGCAGGAGACGATCGCGGACATGGAGGAGCAGGGCGAGGCGGTGCCGCAGCCGTTCGCCGAACGCAGCTACTCAGGCAAGTTCAACCTCCGCGTCGGGGAGAGCCTGCATCGCGAACTCGCCATCGAGGCCGCCGAGGACGGGCTGAGCCTCGACCAGTACGTCCTTCGGAAACTCCGCGCCGCCTGAGGAGTCGGGCACCTTCTGCCCGCCCTGGGACGCGCGTTCGCGTGGTGCCGGCCCGGGACTGCTTCGATGCCGCCCCTTCACCCGTCCGATGGAGCCGAAACGTTCCACCGCCTCTCACGTTCTGCCTGCTCCTACGCTTCGCCCAAGGCACGCGTGCTGTCGAAGCGCCGGCCGCGATCCATACCCGGCGGAGGGGACATGGCGTCGAGGCGTACACGTCGGACACTCGTGTCGGCGGTCGCCGGTGGACTGTTCGCCCTCGGCATCGTCGCGCCTGGTCCGGAAGCGGTGCCGCTGCCTCGCGCGGCCCAGGCCGACGGCCCTACGGTCCCCGATTCGCGGGAGCCGCGCCCACCGCAACTCCCGGCGGACTTCCAGGGCACCGGCCGGTACGTCGTGCGGGACCTCGGCATTGACGTGCCGTTCTCGTGGCAGGGGCGCGACGGCAATAGCCAGATGATTGCCGGAGGCCCGGATCATCCGATCTGGTTCACGAACCTGATCTACGAGAACACGCTCTACACGCTCACCTGCAAGTGGCCGAACATCCCGCTGTTCCCGCCGCGCGAGTGCAGCAAGGTCCCGGGGTTCTTCAACCGGCAGATCTTCAACGACAAGCTGAAGACGTCTCGCTTCGTCGGGCTGGAGATCCTGCAGGGGGAGAAGGACCGGCACGTCGACCACTGGCGGGTGGGTGTCGTCGGCGGCTCCACAGTGCCGGGCGAGTTCTTCCGGTTCCCGCTAGCGCTCGGCGACATCTACGTCGACCAGCGGGACCCGAACAGGTGGTGGCAGGTGCTCCAGTTCGGCCTGCAGAACCTCTTCGACCCGGAGCTGGACGAGTGGTTCACGATGGACACCTTCGACCACCGCGCCGGCACTGTCACCCTCCCCGACCGCTGCCCACCGCCTACGCCGTGACGTCAATGGCCGTTGATCGACTCGGTTTCCGTGAAACTGGGGCATCAACCCGCATCGGATGCCGCGACTTCCAGGAAGCCGAGTCGATCAAGGTGGGGCGGTCAGGGCAGACGCGGCAGGGTGCTGCTGGCGCTCACAGGGCGAACAGGAGGGCGGCGTCGAGGAGGACGACGACGGCGGTGGCGAAGTGGATGCCGAAGGCGACGGCCTTCGTTCCGCCGTTCCGCAGCACGATGACGGTGTCGCCCAGCGGGACAAGCGCGACGATCAGCATGAACCACGCGACCGCGTCGGCGGTCGTGAAGGCGATCAAGGCCAGGCCGAGCAGGCCGTAGGTGAGATCCCGTACTCCCTTGACCGTGAGGTAGGCGGGATCTCCCTCCGGCCGGGCCGGGACGCCGTACCCGGCAGCCGACGCGGTGGGCACCAGCAGGAACCGCGCACCGATCCACGCGATGAAGAGGTTGAGCACGACGGCGAGCCCGTAGGCGATGAGGGACAGCATGATCTGCTCCATTTCCTAGCACTGCTAGATATGAGAGCGACGCTAGCAGAGCATCGACAGGATTTCTAGCGGTGCTAGGATGGGTGCATGTCGACGCAGGGACGCCGGGAGCGCGAGCGGGCGGAACGGGAACAGGCGATCATCGCCGCAGCACGTGACCTAGCCCTGGCGGAAGGCTGGGACGCGGTGACCACCCGCCGGCTCGCCGCCGAGATCGAGTACAGCCAGCCCGTCCTCTACAGCCACTTCAAGGGCAAGGACGCCATCATGGCGGCCGTCGCCATCGAGGGCTTCGCCGAGTTGGCCAACGCCCTAGCCTCGGCCCGGGCCTCGGCCGCCAGTCCCCGACAGGCGGTCGCCGACGTCGCGGCGGCATACGTCGCGTTCGCCGAGCAGCGTCCCGCGCTCTACGACGCGATGTTCACCCTCGCCGTGGATCTGCCGTTCGCCACCCAGGACGTCCCGACGGACCTGGCCCGAGGCTTCGCGGAACTGGCCGAGACGGTGCGCCCGGTCGCCGGGGACGACGACCTGGAGACGTTCACCGAGACGTTCTGGAGCGGCCTGCACGGGCTGGTCACGCTGATGCGCAGCGGCCGGCTCCGTCGCCCCGGCCACGAGCGCCGGCTGTCGGTGCTTGTGGATCGATTTTCCCGGTGAGAAGAAGCCGCAGAAGGCGCAACCGAGTCGATCAAGGCCGCCCGTGGGTCAGTCGATCGTCGGGAGCTTCGGGCCGAGGACGTCGTCGGCGTCGATGATCGTGTACGCGTACCCCTGCTCGGCGAGGAAGCGCTGCCGGTGCGCCGCGTACTCGGTGTCGATCGTGTCCCGGGACACCACCGTGTAGAAGTGCGCCTGCCGCCCGTCGGACTTCGGCCGGAGCACCCGGCCCAGCCGCTGCGCCTCTTCCTGCCGTGACCCGAACGTCCCCGACACCTGAATCGCCACCGCCGCCTCGGGCAGGTCGATGGAGAAGTTGCCGACCTTGGAGATCACCAGGGTTCGGATCTCCCCGGTGCGGAACGCGTCGAAGAGCCGTTCGCGCTCCTTGTTCGTGGTCGAGCCCTGGATGATCGGCGCGTCGAGGTATTCGCCGAGCTGGTGCAACTGGTCGATGTACGCGCCGATCACCAGCACCTGGTCGTCGGGGTGCCGGTCGACAAGCGCCTTCACCACCGGCAGCTTGGTGCGGGCGGTCGCCGCCATCCGGTAGCGCTCCTCGGCCTCCGCCGTCGCGTACGACATCCGCTCCGCGTCGGTAAGCGTCACCCGGACCTCGGTGCACTGGGCCGGGGCGATCCAGCCCTGCGACTCGATGTCCTTCCACGGCGCGTCGTACCGCTTGGGCCCGATCAGGCTGAACACGTCCCCCTCGCGGCCGTCCTCGCGTACCAGAGTCGCGGTGAGGCCCAGCCGGCGGCGGGCTTGGAGGTCCGCGGTGAACCGGAAGATCGGCGCGGGCAGCAGGTGCACCTCGTCGTAGACGACCAGGCCCCAGTCGCGGGCCCCGAAGAGGTCCAGGTGTGTGAACGCGCCGCCGCGCCGCGAGGTGAGCACCTGGTACGTCGCGATGGTGACCGGCCGGATCTCCTTGCGCTCGCCGGAGTATTCCCCGATCTCCTCCTCGGTCAGCGAGGTGCGGGCGATCAGTTCCCGCTTCCACTGCCGGCCCGCGACGGTGTTGGTGACGAGGATCAGCGTCGTCGCCTTCGCCTCGGCCATCGCCGCCGCGCCGACCAGGGTCTTCCCGGCACCGCACGGCAGCACCACCACACCCGACCCGCCGGCCCAGAACGCCTCGACAGCTTCCCGCTGGTACGACCGCAGCGTCCACGGCTTGCGGCCGTCCTTGCCGGCTTCGGCCAGCTCGATCGGGTGCGCCTCGCCGTCGACGTAGCCGGCCAGGTCCTCCGCAGGCCAGCCCAGCTTGAGCAGCGCCTGCTTGAGTCGGCCCCGCTCGGACGGGTGGACCCGGATGGTGTCGTCGTCGATCTTGTCGCCGAGCATGCCGGCGAGCTTCTTGCTCTTGGCCACCTCGATCAACACCAGCCGGTCCAGTGCCCGCAGCACCAGCCCGTACGCCGGGTCGTTGGCGAGTTGGAGTCGGCCGTAGCGGTCCATCGTCTCGGCCACGTCCACAAGCAGCGCGTGCGGCACCGGGTAGCGGGAGTATTTGATCAGCGAGTCGACCACGCCCTCGGCGTCGTGCCCCGCCGCGCGGGCGTTCCACAGCCCGAGCGGGGTCAGCCGATAGGTGTGCACGTGCTCGGGAGAGCGCTCCAGCTCGGCGAAGGGCGCGATAGCCATCCGGCAGGCCTGGGCGTCAGGGTGGTCGATCTCCAGCAGCAGGGTCTTGTCCGACTGAACGATCAGTGGTCCACCACTCACGCCAGCGTCCTCTCCTCGGTTGGCCGTCAGGTCGCGGCGGTCGCTTACCCGCCGCTGGCCGACCATCAAGTGTTGCACGATGCGAGATCTGCCAAGAAAGTTGCCGACAGGCGCAACCGCAGTGGCACCGACAAACGTCTAGCAATGGGACGGCTGTCCAGGGGAGGGCCCATGAAGCGCATCCGGATCACTTCCCGGCTGGTCGCCCCGCTGGTGGTCGTGCTGGTCGGCACCGGCGCGTGCACGTTCGATCCGCAGTCCGGCGGGGGTGGCGGCGGGGGAGCCGCCCCGGCCGGTGCGGCGGAACAGGTAACGGGGGCGAGCGGCACGTCCGGGCCAGACCAGCGCGGCCGGCCAACGCCGGCCGCGTCGACGCCAGCGCCGACCAGGAGCACCACAACAAAACCCACGCCCAAGCCGACCCGCAGCACGGCGGCGCCTGCCACCCCCGCCACTGCCACCCCCGCGCAGGCCGCCGGCTGCCCGCAGGGCGAGCATCAGCGCGCGGTGGAGACCTACCTGGCCCGGCTGGGCGGGTTCGGGCCCGTGACCGTGGACGGCCGACAGTCCGCCGCCGACTGCGCGGCCATCAAGAGGTTCCAGAAGAGGTACGGCATTCGCCCCGTCGAGGGTCGCGCCGGGCCGACCACCTCCGACGTGGCCCAACGGCTCGCCACCACCGACCCGGCCCGCTGCAAGGCCGGCACCGGCACCACGTTCTGCGTGGACCTGACCCGGCAGACCGTGTGGGCGGTCCGCAACGGCAAAGTGATCATGGAGCCGACGGTGACCCGGACCGGCATGTCCGGCTACCGCACCCCGTCCGGCAGCTACGCCGTCAACTACCGCAACCCCAAGGAGTGGTCCAACCCGTACGAGGTGTGGTTGCCGTACTGGCAGCACTTCACCCAGGGAATGGGCTTCCACGAGACCACCACCTACCTGCACGACAAGTCCATCGGCTCGCACGGCTGCGTCAATCTGCTGCACGCCGACGCCGTCCGGATGTGGGAGTTGGGCAAGGTCGGCACCCGCGTCGTGCTGATCGGCCGCCGCCCCGGCACCTGAGTGAGCTGCCCGACTCCGGGTTTTAACCCCTGTCACACAGGTCCCAGGAGTGACACTCTTGGGAGTTCAGGGGTTGGACCGGGCGGGGAGGCTGGGCATGACGGTCGACCGTGACGTGATCGCAGAACATGAGCAGGCGCCACCCGACGAGGTGTCCCGAGCGACAGTCGTCGCGTACGGCATCGCGGCGGCGGTTCTGCTCGGGTGGTTCCTCTTCGGCTGGCTGGTGCTGCAGCAGGGCTTCATCGACTCGGTCGGGGAGTCCGCCGGCGCCGGGTTCGCGCTGCTGCTGATCATCTCGGTCGTCGGCACCGTACGCCGCAGCCGCCGCTGACCCAGCGGCAACGCCGCGCACCGGGCCGCGCAGCGGCGGCGTCCTCTGTTCGGGTCAGTCCGCAAGCACCGCCGCGGTGATCCGGTGCAGCGCGAACGTGTGCAGCATCTCGGTCCGCTCGTCCTCGGCGCGCAGGTAACCGGCGCCAATCGACACCGGCTTGACCAGCCGCGACGCTGTCGCCCCGTGCGCGTCCACGTAACCGACCCAGACCAGCGCCTTGTCGCGGACCGCCTGCTGGAGCACCGCGAGGGCCTCGCTGTGCGTGTGCGCCGGCACCGGACCGCCGCCGAGCCCCGGCGCGCCGCCGCGTACGACCGCAGGCGCCCGCCGGGCCGCCCGCGCCGCCGCGTCACCCCGCCGGATGTGCTCCACCACGCCGAGCAGCCGCGGCATCGGCAGCTTCGGAGCGGCCAGCGGATCGAGGGCACGGGTGGTCATCGGCACCCGCGCCGGGGCCCGCCGGATCCGGGGCCGGGACAGCATGGTGCTGCCGGTCCCGTCCTCCTGCACCGGGGCGAACCCGGCGTCACGCAGCGCGCCCAACAACCGACTGACCTGGTACGGGGTGCTCAACACCGTCGGCGCGAGCCGCCGCAGGGCAAGCGACTCCAACCGGCGGTCGGCCAACACCTCGGTGAGCAGCGCCTCGTCGTCGCTGCGCAGGTACGCCCCGGCCGACCCGACCCGCAGCCCGCCGTGTTTGCGGGCCACGTCGTCCACCAGATAGCTGAGGCCCTGTGGCACAGGCGTACGCGAGCGTCGCCGGAACAACTCGTGCAGGTCGTCGGCCGAGTAACCGGCGTCCAGGGCCCGCCGGATGCTCGCCGTGGTGACCCGGTGAACGCTGGCCCCGCCGGCCGACTCGGGTTCGGTCGTCGCCTCCAACTCGGCGGCGAGCGCGGGCTCGGGCGGGCCGGGCACCACCACTGTCAGGTCGGCCTGCACCAGGAAGTGATCGACAGGGGCGGGCAGCAGCGCGTCAAGCGCCCGCGCGGCGTTTGACGGATCACCGCTCTCCGCGTCCGCGTGCAGCCCCAGCGGGTCGCCGACGCCCGGCTCGTCGGCCGACGTCAGCTCGCCCAGCAGCAGCCTGCCGTACGAGGTGATCGCCCCCAAGCCCGTCACACCGAGCTGCGCCGCCTCGGCCAACACCTCCCGATGGGCGGCCTCCCGGCCCCGGCTGCGCCGTGGCGACCGCCAGTCCAGCAGGGCCTGGACCTCCTCGGTGGTGGGTGAGGTAGCGGGTTCCAGGTCGGCGAGCACAGCAAGCACCGCCCGTCGGGTTGCGGGCGCGCCGGCCCGCTCCGCCTCCGCGGAGAGCGCGGTGATCGGCCGGTCCCGATCGTCACGCTTGCCGACCAGGCCCACCTGCCGGGTCATGGTCAGCCAGGCGCGGGCCAACTGCTCCCAGCGTTGGGCCAGCGAGGCGGCCCGCCACACCTCGTACCCGCCGGTCGGCAACACCTGCTGGTCCGCCCCGTACCGGCCGGTGCTCGTACCGGACAGCTCCAGCTCACCGGCGATGCCCGCCGCGTACGCCACCTCCAGCAGCAGCGCGGTCGTCGCCTCGTCCAGCCCGCCGGTACGCGCCAGCCGCCGCAGGTCCCGCACGCCGATACCGCCGGAGCGCAGCACCGGCGCGGGTTCGGCGGCGAGTTGCTCCAGCAGCCCTTCGGTGTGCCGGACGACCTCCATCGTCTGCCCGGCCCCGGCCGAGTCGACAGCCTTCGGCTCGCGCGGGGCGCCCGCCACCGGTGGCGGGCTCGTGCGCAACGGTCCGAGTGGGCCGGTGTCGCGGCGCAGCAGGAGGCCTACCTCCCGGGGCAGCTCCACCGTGCCGCCACCCGTCGGCGAGCCGGCCGAGACGGCGACCAACAGCCGGTTGTCGACCAGCCAGCGCACCGGTGAACCGGTCGGCGCGCCACCGTTCGTCGGGTCGGCGAGCACGGCATCCTCCGCGCCGATCGGCGGTGCCTGCAACGCGCCCGGCGGCACACTGCCGACCGGTGGCCCGGCGGCAAGCCGGTCGAGGATCGCCCGGGCCGACGGGGGCGCGGCGAGCAGCGTCCGCCGCAGCTTCGCCGGGTCCGCACAGAGCGCGGCCGAGCGCAGGTCCAGGTCCGCTGCCGGTCGGCCGAGCCCAGCAGGGTACGGGGAGACCTCGTCGACGGCGGCCGCCACGTGCAGGGCGTGCTCCGGGCCGTACAGCAGAAAAAGCGCCCTGAGCCGGCCGACGGCGGCCCGGACGGCCGTCGGTGCCGGCGGGTGCGGGCCGGCGGTCGCCATGGCGAGCACGGAGTCGGTGTCCGTGGTGCCCTCGTCGGGGTGCCGGGTGAGCCGGGCGGCGTCGAGGATCTGCATGGTGAACTGGTCCAGCCCGTCCAGCGCGCGGGCCACCGAGACCCGGGACTGGGCGCGGATGGCCAGGGCGGAGACGTCGGCTGGCACGGGCACGACGAGGTCCGGCCGCAGCTGGAGCAGCGCGGCCAGCGACTCGTCGGGCAGTGACCGCAGGTGGTCGGCGAGTGAGGTGGTCATCGTCTTTCCACGCTAGCCCGGCAGCGGGCCGTCGCGCCCCTCGGACGTCCGGCCGACCCGGAGTCGCCGGGTAGGTTTCTCGACATGCCCGCACTGACCGTCGGATTCGACCTCGACATGACTCTGGTGGACTCCCGACCCGGCATCGCCGCGACCTTCCGGGCGCTGACCGCGAAGACCGGCGTGCCGGTGGACGCCGACCTGGCCGTGTCCCGGCTCGGGCCGCCGCTGCGCACCGAGCTCGCACACTGGTTTCCGCCGGAGCAGATCGAGTCGGCAGTTCTCGCGTACCGCGAGCTCTACCCGGCGTACGCGATCACCCCGACTGTCCCGCTGCCCGGCGCGCGGGAGGCGGTCGACGCGATCCGCGCACGGGGCGGTCGTGTGCTGGTCGTCACCGCCAAGATGGGCCGGCTGGCCCGGCTGCACCTGGACCACCTCGGCCTCACGGTCGACGAGCTGGCCGGTGACCTGTTCGCCGAGCAGAAGGCGACAGCCCTGCGGGAGCACGACGCCACCCACTACGTCGGTGACCACGTCGCGGACATGGTTGCCGCGCGGACGGCCGGGGTGCCGGGCATCGGCGTCGCGACGGGCCCGTGCTCCGCTGACGAGTTGCGCGGGGCCGGGGCGAACGTGGTGCTGGACGAGCTCACCGAATTCCCGGCGGCGCTCGACGGCATGATCCAGCTAGCCTTGAAGCAGTAGCGGCTCAAGTGAAGCAGGGGTTTTCAGGTGCCTACGGGTCGAGTGAAGTGGTACGACACGGCCAAGGGATACGGCTTCGTCACGAGTGACGAGGGCGGCGACGTGTTTTTGCCCAAGGGTGCCCTGCCTGCGGGCGTCACCGATCTCAAGGGTGGCCAACGGGTCGACTTCAGCGTGGTGGACAGCCGCCGGGGCTCGCAGGCCATGGGGGTCAAGCTGCTGGACGCGCCGCCGTCGATGGCGGAGCTGCGCCGTCGGCCGGCCGAGGAGCTGCACGGCCTGGTCGAAGACATGATCAAGGTGTTGGAGGCGAAGGTCCAACCGGACCTGCGCCGAGGTCGGTACCCGGACAAGAAGGCCGCGCAGAAGATCGCTCAGCTGGTCCACGCGGTCGCCCGCGAGCTGGAGGTCTGAGGCACCAGGCCGGCGGTGGCGGCCCGGTCGAGCAGTGCCGCCACCGCAGCGAAACCGGCCTCGCCCAGGTCTGCGGTGAACTCGTTGACGTAGAGGCCGATGTGCCGGTCCACCACGTCGAGTTCCATCTCCTGGGCGTGCGCCAGCACGTACTCCCGGCTGGCCGCCGGGTCCGCCCACGCCTGCCGGACCGACTCGCGGACCCAGCCGGCCGCGGCCTCCGGGTCCACCGCGCCACGCTTGGCCAGGATCGCGCCGAGGGGGATGGGCAGGCCGGTGTCGCCCTCCCACCACTCGCCGAGGTCGACAAGCGCGCTCAGCCCGTGCCGGTGGTAGGTGAACCGCGCCTCGTGGATGACCAACCCGGCGTCGTACCGGCCGGCCGCGACGCCCGGCATGATCTCGTGGAACGGGACCACCTCGATCCGGGCCGGCGGCTGGCCCGCCGACCAGAGCCGGAACAGCAGGTACGCGGTGGTCCGATCACCCGGCACCGCCACCGTGGCGCCGGTCAGGTCGGTGCGGTCGCCCTTGGTGAGTACGAGCGGCCCACACCCTCGGCCGAGGGCGCCGCCGCAGGGCAGCAGGTGGTACTGGTCGAGCAGCCACGGCAGCGCCGCGAAGCTCACCTTCACCAGGTCGAACGCGCCCCGCTCGGCCGCGGTGTTGGTGACGTCCACGTCGGCGTACGTCACCTCGACGGGCGGCGCGCCGGGCACCCGGCCGTGCACGAGGGCGTCGAAGACGAACGTGTCATTGGGGCAGGGCGAGATCGCCAGGGAGAGCGCCACGCCCCTCACGTTATCCCCGCACCCGGCCCGCCGCCCGCACCCACCCCGCCCACTGTGATCCACACCAGCGGCGTGCCCGCGGCCCGCGTGCCCGCCGCCGTCCGCCCGCCGCCCGCCGCGTGCCCGGCCCGCGTGCCCGCCGCCGTCCGCCCGCCGCCCGCCGCGTGCCCGGCCCGCGTGCCCGCCGCCGTCCGCCCGCCGCCCGCCGCGTGCCCGGCCC
>NZ_JBIAZG010000001.1:0-214775 GCF_042898885.1 Micromonospora sp. NPDC000316 | reverse complement strand
CCCGCGTGCCCGCCGCCGTCCGCCCGCCGCCCGCCTTCCGCTTGGCGCCCGCCCTCCGCTCGGCGTAAGTGCACGCCTTCCCGACTCGGCCACCTGCCCACCTCGGCTCCCTTTGGAGCTGATGTCGCAAACGAATCAGGCTGGGTTCCCGTGGGTGATGTCGTAAACGATTCAGCTCCAAAGGGACTGTGGAGTGGGTCATCCACCGCCCCAGGCTGTTATCCACAGCGTTATCCACAGCCCTCGGCAAGGGTGTTGATAGCTCGCTGACCAGCGGGGACGATCGGCCTGTGAGTGAGGCGACTGACCGCACCGACGGGGCTGACCGCACCGACGGGACTGACCGCATCGACGGGGCTGACCGCACCGACGGGCCTGACCGCACCGACGGGCCTGACCGCACCGACGGGGCTGGCGGCATCGACGGGGCTGGCGGCGCCGACGGGAGTGGCGGCACCGACGGGGCTCGCCGCACCGACGTCGGCAGGATGCTTCGGGCGCTGCGTCGTCGGGCTGATCTGAGTCAGCGGGAGTTGGCCGAGAAATCCGGGGTGCCCCAGCCGACGCTGGCGCGGATCGAGTCGGGACGATCGGTTGATCCCCGGTTCCGGACTGTGGAGCGGCTCGTCCAGGCGGCAGGCGGGGAGGTGGCCGTCGGCGTGCCGTCAAGCACCCCCACTACGACCGTGCCGACGCTGGTCCCCCACGACGACATGCGGGACGAGGCAGGGCGGAGGTATCCGGCCCACCTGGACGTTTGGGAGGTCCACGAGCCCCGGGACTGGCCGGGTGCCTGGTGGGCGGAGTGGTACCGGTTGCCGCCCGAGCGATATCCGCTTCCGTTGCCGCCGGCTGCCTACGAGCTGAACCGTCGCTACCGGGACAACCGGCGCTGGGGTGCGGAGGTTCGGCGCACGGTTCAGGTGCGGCGGTTCACCGGCGACAACCTGCCGGCCACCTGTTGGCGGTTCCTCGCCGAGCTACCCGACGGGGAACTGGTCGGTGAGCTGCGGGCGCACGAGCGGAGCCCGCAGCTCGAATACGGGGAGTGGCATCCGGGCATGCCGGAGCGGGAGATGGTGCTCGACGGAGTCCTCGTCGCTGCTCGGTACCGACGGCTGGGGCTCGGGCGTCGGCTGGTGACGGCCCTGGTCACCGAGATGCGCGAGGCGGGGATCGAGGACGCGGCGGGCGTTGCCGAGGGCTTCGGCGTCGAACTGCTGCTGGCCTGCGGTTTCTGGATCGAGTCCCGCAGGCCTGCCGCACTGCGGTTCGGCCCTTGGCGAGCCTACGGCTGAACGCAAAGCCACCGCCGCACGGCTGAACGCAAAGCCACCGCCGCACGGCTGAATGCAAAGGCCGCCGCCGCACGGCTGAACGCAGTGCCGCCGCGTCACGGTTGAACGCAGTGCCGCCGCGTCACGGTTGAGCGCGGGGGAGGCGGCCCTACGGTCGAGCCCGAGCCGGCGGCGTCGACGCAGCCAGGTCAGCGCAGTGCTGAGGCCGCCTCGGTCAGGGCGGTGAGGGCCTCGTGCAGGCGCCAGGCGTCGCGGTCGCGAGGGCCTATCGGGTTGGAGATGGTGCGCAGCTCGACGAAGGGCACACCGGCCTGCGCGGCGGCGACCGCCACTCCGTACCCCTCCATGGCCTCGGCCACGGCGGTCGGATGGCGGCGGCGTAGCTCCTCGGTGCTGGCGGCGGTGCCGGTGACCGTGCTGACCGTGAGGACCGGACCTGTCGTGGCGGCGGGCAGGGCTGCCCGCAGCGCCGCCAGCAACTGTGGGTCGGCCGGCACCACGCTGCCGCCGCCGAGCAGCGCGGGCGGCATGCCCAGCTCGTCGACGGGGATGAAGCCCTCGGGTGATTCGGCTCCGAGGTCTGCGGCGACGCTTGCGGTGCCGAGCACGATGTCGCCGACGGCGGCGCGGCCGGTGAAGCCGCCGGCCACGCCGGCGCTGACCACGGCACGGTACGGACGTCGGGCCGCCTCGGCCAGCGCCAGCAGCCGGGCGGTGGCGGCGCCGGCCACGGCGGGGCCGACCCCGACCGGGGCGACGGTCACGGTGGCGTCCGTCAGGCCCGCCCGCACCGCGTCGGCCTCGGCCGGCACCGCAGTCACCACGAGCAGCCCGGTCACGAGAGAGGCCCGGGGGACTCTCGGCGGGTTTCGTCGTCCGCGCCGCTTCCGGGGCCGCCGACGGCCGAGGATGGGCGGTAGATGTGGTAGCCCGGCGGGGCGAGCCCGGGGTCTTCGTACTGCGGCGAACTGGCCTGCGCGGGTGCCGGTGAGGTGGGGGCGGCGTCGCTCGGAGTCGTGGGCTCGTCGGCCGTCTCGTCCTCTGCCAACTCGTCGTCACCAAGTGGCCGGCCGGCCAGCTTCTCGGCGCGCAGCCGGGTGGCGACCAGCACCCCTCGGGCGGCGGCCAGGACACCAACGCCGGCGGCGACCGCGATGCCGGTGCGACCGTCGAACGGGACCAGCCCGAGCCCACCGCCGACGACGAAGGCGAGCATCAGCACCGTCTCGGAATGGGCGAACGAACTGGCCCGCAGCCGCTCCGGGATGCGCTCCTGGATCGAGGCGTCCACGGCCAGCTTGGCCACGCCGCTGACCAGCGCGGTGACCAGGCAGAGCAGGGCCACCATCAGCAGTGAGAACTGGATGACGGCGAGCACACCCACCCCGGCCACGATGATCATGCTGCTGGACTGGATGGCGGTCGGCCGGTGGATGCGCAGGCGGGTGCCGACCGCGGTGGCAAGGAAGCTGCCCACGGCGAGCGCGGCACCGACCAGCCCCAGCGCCCACTCGGCGCCCAGGTCCCGGCCGAACATCTCGGTGTCCAGGTCGCCCTTCTTGATCGCGAAGGCGAGGAAGAGCAGCAGGAAGCCGTACAACGCGCGTAGGGTCGCGGCGCCGATCAGGCTGGCGATCACCAGCCGGCCGGCCGGACGGCCGCGGCCCAGCGGCCGGTCGCCCCGTCGCCGGCCCAGAGCCCGCAGCGGTCGGGGGACGCGCTCCGGTGGCTCCGAATCCGCCTTCGGAGGCAGCCGCAGCGAGATGACCATGCCGACCAGGAAGATCACCGACGCGACGCGCAGCGGCCACTGCGGCCCAAACCAGAACGCGGCGAGCCCGATGGGCGCCACGAGTGCGCCCGCCACCGTGCCGTAGACACTTGCTCGTGCGCCCACCTGGGAGAGGCCGAGCCCTGCCGGCAGCAGTCGGGGCACGGCAGCGGACCGGGCCACGCCGTACGCCCGGGACAGCGCGAGCACCCCGAACGCGGCCGGATAGAGCCCGAAGCCGTGGATGTAGTCCGAGATCAGCCAGGCCAGGAATGCCCGGCCGAGCATTGTGGCGGCCAGGGCGTAGCGCCGGCCGTGCCGGAAGTGGTCAAGCAGCGGGCCCACCACGGGGGCGAGCATCGCGAACGGAACCATCGTCACCAGCAGGTAGAGCGCGACCTTGCTGCGGGCCTCGCCGAGCGGCACGTTGAAGAAGATCGTCCCGGCCAGGCCGATGGCGATCAGGGTGTCGCCCGCGCAGGAGACAGCGTGCAGGTCGAACAGGCGGACCATGCCGACCTCGCCGCCGGCCCCCCGGGTCCGGGCTAGGCCGGCGCGGCGGGTCACCCAGCGTCCGCTGCCAACCGAACCACGCAGAAGAAGGCGGATGGCCCGAATGCCGGTGCCGACGGTCCGCCCGAGGACGGATCGCCCGGAGCGGGTGTACGGCGGCATGTGCACCATCCTCGCCCATCCGCTGCGCGTACGCCGCACCACTGCGGTGAAAGGTTCCCCGGGAGTCCCTGTCACCCGTGCGGGGCGCATGAGGAACAATGGTTGGGTGACCAGGCCCGTCTCCACCCGTGCCGCCCGCCTTGACCAGGTCTGCGCCGCCGCCGTCGAGGCGGCCCGCGCCGGCATCACCGAGGTGGGTGCCGATGATGTCGGCGACCACCTGCAGGTTGTGGCCGAGGGTGATCGGCTGGTCACCCACTACTTTGACTGTCGCCTCGCCGGCTACCAGGGCTGGCGCTGGGCGGTCACCGTGACCCGGGTGCCGCGCAGCCGGACGGTGACCATCTGCGAGACGGTGCTGCTGCCCGGCTCGGACGCGCTGCTCGCGCCCGGCTGGCTGCCCTGGCAGGAGCGGCTCAAGCCGGGCGATCTCGGCCCGGGTGACCTGCTGCCGACCTCACCTGAGGACGAGCGGCTGGCTCCCGGCTATCTGCTCTCCGACGACCCGGCGGTCGAGGAGACGGCCTGGGAGTTGGGCCTCGGCCGGCCCCGGGTGCTGTCCCGGGAGGGGCGCGCCGACGCGGCACAGCGCTGGTATGACGGCGACCACGGTCCCACCGCGGCCATTTCCACCGCTGCTCCGGCCGCCGCCCGCTGCGGCACCTGCGGCTTCTACCTGCCGCTGGCCGGTGCGATGCGTCTGGCGTTCGGTGCGTGCGGCAACTTCTACGCCCCCGACGACGGCCGGGTGGTGAGCGCCGACCACGGTTGCGGCGCCCACTCCGAGACGCTTATCGAGGCCGCCGAGTCCGCGGTCGACGATCTTCCGACGGTGTACGACGACAGCGCGGTGGAGGCCATGTCGGTGAGCCGCGCGCCTGGTTCGGTGGAGTCCGCTGAGCCGGCGGAGCCGTACGGGCACCCCTGACCGTTCGCGCCGGTGCCGGGGCGGGCGGCTGAGGTCAGCCCGCTCGGCGGCGACGTCGGTTGGCGTCGTGCCGCATCATCACGGCGAGGCCGGGAAAGCCCCACAGGAAACCGGCCAGGCAGGTCCAGAGCCAGTTCTGGTGGTCGTGCTCGGTCAGCCAGCCGCGGAAGAACACGAGCAGGATCAGCCCGGCGACCGCCCAGCCGATCAACCCGGCGACGGCGAACGGCACCATCGGCGGGTCCAGCGGCGCGGGCCGCGGTTGCTGGTCGTTCGGCACCCGGCAAGCGTACGCGATCTACTTCCCCTGCCTGCCGGTGATCTGGGACGATGCCCGCGTCAAACCGGAAGATCACCTGCGAGGACCTGATGGCAGTATTGCCGCCCGAGAACGGCACACCTCCCGCCCCCGCTCAACCGCGTAACGGCTTTGACCGCTTTTTTGAGATTTCCGCCCGTGGCTCAACGCTGAGCCGTGAAGTACGCGGTGGTCTGGCGACCTTCTTCACGATGGCGTACATCGTGGTGCTCAACCCGCTGATCCTCGGCGGTGCCGTCGACGGTGACGGAAAGTCCCTCCCGATTCCCGCGCTGGCCGCGGCGACCGCGTTGGTCGCCGGTCTGATGACGATCCTGATGGGGGTGGTCGGCCGGTTCCCGCTGGCGCTCGCCGCCGGCCTGGGTGTCAACGCCCTTGTGGCGTACGAGATCGCGCCCGAGATGACCTGGGCCGACGCGATGGGCCTCGTGGTGATCGAGGGTGTGATCATCGGGGTGTTGGTGTTGACCGGCCTGCGGACCGCCGTGTTCCGCTCGGTGCCTACCCAGATGAAGACAGCGATCGGCGTCGGAATCGGTCTCTTCCTGACCATCATCGGCCTGGTGGACGCCGGGTTCGTCAGGCGGATCCCGGACGACGCCAACACCACGGTGCCTGTCGGTCTGGGTATCGGCGGCAAGCTGGTGAGCTGGCCGATGCTGGTCTTCGTGGTGGGCCTGCTGGTCACCCTGGTGCTCGTGGTGCGACGGGTGAAGGGCGCGATCCTGATCGGCATCTTCGCGTCCACGGTGCTCGCGGTGATCGTGGAGGCCGTCGGCAACATCGGCCCGTCGTTCGTCAACGGTCAGCCCAACCCGAAGGGCTGGTCGCTGAACGTGCCGGAGTTGCCGAAGACGGTCGTGGACATGCCGGACCTGTCGCTGCTCGGCAAGTTCAACGTGCTCGACTCGTGGGGCCGGGCCGGCTGGCTTGTCGTGCTGATGTTCGTCTTCACTCTGCTGATCACGGACTTCTTCGACACCATGGGCACGATGGTCGCGGTGGGGCAGGAGGGTGACCTGCTCGACAAGGAGGGCACTCCGCCGAGGGCGAAGCAGATCCTGCTCGTCGACTCGATCGCGGCTGCGGCCGGTGGTGCTGCCAGCACGTCCAGCAACACGTCGTACGTCGAGAGTGCCGCAGGTGTCGCGGAGGGTGCCCGGACCGGCGCGGCCAACCTGGTCACCGGCGTCCTCTTCCTGCTGGCGATGTTCCTGGCGCCGCTTGTGGTGGTCGTGCCGTTCGAGGCGGCCTCGACGGCCCTGGTGGTGGTCGGCTTCCTGATGATGACGGCGGTGCGGACGATCGACTGGTCCGACTACGAGATCGCCATTCCGGCGTTCCTCACCATCGTGTTGATGCCGTTCACCTACTCGATCTCCAACGGGATCGGTGCTGGTCTGATCACGTTCGTGGTGGTCAAGCTGGCCAAGGGCAAGGCCCGAGAAATCCACCCGCTGCTGTACGGGGTGGCCGCGCTGTTCGTGCTGTATTTCCTGCGTGGGCCCATCGAGTCTTTGGTGCTCTGACGCGTTCGGGCGGGGGATCCCTCCGGATTCCCCGTCCGAAACAGCCCCAATGTCCTCGTGAGCCTGGTCATAACGGATGTCGTTAGCCAGGCTCATTAGTTAAGCTAACTATCGTGACGGAGCGGACGGTGACGGCGGAACGCGTGCCACCGGCGCAACTGGCTCCCCAGTTGCGTGATGCGATCACCCGACTCAACCGGAGGGTCCGACGGGCCCGGCCGGTCGGCGACCTCACGGTCACCCAGGTCTCCGCGCTCACCAGCCTCCGGCTGGCGGGTGCGATGACGCCCCGGGAACTGGCCGAGGTCGAACGGGTGCAGCCGCCGACGATGACCAAGATCGTTGCGAAGTTGGAGGAGCGCGGCCTCGTGCAGCGGACCCCCCACCCGACCGACGGCCGGCAGGTCATCCTCGCGGCGACCGAAGGAGGGCAGGCCGTGCTCGACCAGTTCGAGCGGGCCCGCGACGAATGGCTGGCCCACCGGCTGGCCGCGCTCGACGAGGACGAACGGGAGACCCTGCTCAGGGCCGCCGGGATTCTCCAGCAGCTCGCTCGCGCCTGAGCCCGCGCCCGCGCCACCGGGCCGTGCCGTCACGTGTCGATGACGCGTACGTCCAAGGAGGCGCACCAAGAGTGCAGGCCAAGCTGAGCACGATGTTCCAGTCCCTACAGGTCCGCAACTACCGGCTCTTCGCGTCCGGGCAGCTGATCAAACTGATCGGCGTCTGGATGATGTTCATCGCCCAGGACTGGCTGGTCCTCGAGCTCTCCGACAACTCGGCCACCGCCCTCGGTGTGGTGACCGCACTTCAGTTCACTCCGGTGCTGCTGCTCACGCTGCTCTCCGGCCGGCTCGCCGACCGGTACGACAAACGGGTGCTGCTCTTCGCCGCCAACGCGTTCTGGACCGTGCTGGCGCTCGGCATGGCAATGCTGGTCCTCACCGACATGGTGCAGCTCTGGCACGTCTTCGCGTTCGCCGCGCTGCTCGGCACCGCCAACGCCGTGGAGACCCCGGTCCGCCAGGCGTTCGTCTCCGAACTGGTCGGCACGCCGCTGCTGCCCAACGCGCTGTCGCTGAACGCGGCCGTCTTCAACTCCGCCCGGATCGTCGGCCCGGCCGTCGCCGGCCTGGCCATCGCCGCCTTCGACGTGGGCCCGGTGTTCCTCTTCACCGCGCTCAGCTCGATCGCGCCGCTTGTCAACGTGGTCCGGATGCGGACGGCCGAGCTGCACCGAGACGCGCTGCTGCCGCGCGACGAACGGGCGCCCGCCCGGGTTGTCGACGGGCTGCGGTATGTGTGGCGTCGCCCGGACCTGCTGCTGCCGATGGCGGTGATGTCGGTGATCGGCATGTCGCTGTTCAACTTCCAGCTCACCCTTGCCGCGCTGGCCAAGACGGTCTTCCACACCGGTGCCGCCTCCTTCGGCCTGTTCAGCACCGCGCTGGCGGTCGGCGCACTCGGTGGCGCACTCAGCGGCACCGGCCGGCGCAGCCGCCCGTCGGTCTGGCTGGTGCTCGGTGCGGCCATCGCCTGCGCCAGCTTCGGCACCCTCGTCGGCTTCGCGTCGACGTACTGGCTGGTCGTGGCACTGCTGGTGCCCACCGGTTTCTTCATGGTGTTCTTCGCCCAGGCCGCCAACCAGCGCGTCCAGCTCGGCGTGGACGCCGCCTTCCGGGGTCGGGTGATGGCCCTGTGGGTGCTTGTGTTCCTGGGCACCAACCCGGTCGGCGCACCGCTTATCGGCTGGGTCGCGGAGCACTTCGGTGCCGGCGCGAGCATCTGGATGGGTGGGCTGATCTCGCTGACCACCGCCCTGATCGCGCTCACCTGGCAACTGCGCCGCTCCGGTGCCCGGGTGCGCTTCCGGGTGCTGCCGATGCCCCGCTTCTACGTCGTCTCCGCCAACAGCTGAGCGCGTCCGACAACGGCCCCTTCCTCTCGAAACCCGTCGAGGAGGGGGCCGTCGCCGACCCGGGGCGCCGACGTGAGTCCCGATCTGCGGATCGTGCGGATGCGGCCAAATCGCTGGCGGGGTGGCACGACGGGGCTTAGCGTCGATATGTGGGAGCCGAACGCGCGCTGATGCTGACCCTGGCGTTCCTCGCCGTGGCCAGCCTCCCGGCGGTGTTCGCCCTGCTCTTCTGCGCCGACGAGATCCTCGACCGGGTGGTCTGCGGCTGGTCGGAGTGGCGCGAGCGCCGTCGCGAACGACGCACGATCGCCCGCCTCGACCGCGCCGTCGAAGCCGACTCGCTGACGCGGGACATCGACCTCAGCGATTTCGATCGCACCGACCGGCGTCCTCTGGAGCAACTCGCCGCCGACCTGCGCCGCCTCGGCGGCCAACGGCTGGGCAGCAGCGGCCGGTCCATGGTCTGGTACGCGGGGGTGGTCCAGGCGTACGACGACCGGCTCCGGCTGGCCTGCCGCGCCCTCGGCATCACCGAGCACCTCGCCGAGCTGAGCGGCGTCGACCAGGAGATCGAACGCGTACGCGTCGAAGGTGTGCTGCACGCCGCAGGCCTGACCCTCCCGGCGGCCCGCGCCGGGCACCGTCAACGGCACCGCTGAACGGTTCGTCGTTGCGGCTCTTCGTCGCTGTCTACCCGCCGGCCGAGGCGGTCACCCACCTCGGCGCGTGGGTCGCCGGCCTGCGGGTCGGTGCGGCGGCTGCCGCCGGCACCCCGGTCCGGCTCGCCGACCCGGCCAACCTCCACCTCACAGTGGCATTCCTCGGCGAGGTCGAGGCCGCCCGGCTGGTCGAGGTCTTCAGCGCCCTAGGGCTGGCCGCCGAACGGTTCCGCGACGGTCAGGACAACCCGCCCCGGCTGCGGCTCGGCGGCGGAGGCCTGTTCGGCGATGGCCGGCGCACAGTGCTCTGGACCGATGTGCGAGGTGACGTCGAGGCGTTGCGGACACTGGCCCGGCTGACCCGGGACCGGTTGCGGCACGCCGGGCTGCCGTATGACGAGAAGCCCTTCCGGGCGCACCTGACCATCGCCCGCCCCGGCGACCGGATGGCACCGGCCGACATCGAGGCCGACCGGGTCACCCTCGACGACTACCAGGGGCCGGAATGGCCGGCCAACGAACTGCTCCTGGTGAGCAGCCACCCCGGCCCGCGCTACGAACGCCTCGCCGCCTGGCCCCTGTGAACCGAGGCCGGCGGCGAGCGTACGTACGTCGCATTCGGTGGGTGGGGTCGCGCGGCCCCGCGTCGACCGGCGGCGGATCGCCACCCGTCAACGCGGAACGTCAGGAAGACTCGCGCGCCGCCGGGCCGCTGCCGAAGAGGACGTCGTCCCAGCTCGGCAGCCGCTTACGCGGCTTGCCGCTGGCGTCGGTGGACTCGCCACCGGCCGCCGCGGCGGCACCGGTCCGTCGGGGCCGCAGCACCGCAAGCGACGGCACGGCCGGGACCTCCTTGGGCGCGTCCGCGTCGTCGTCGAAGGCCGAACCCTGGCCACCACCGAGGAGCGCGGCGGCACCGCCGCCGACCGGCCGCTGCCGGGGGGCGTCCGACCCGGCCAGAGCAGCCGGTGTACGCGGTTCCAGGCCACGACCCGACGAGGAGCCGAGCGGACGGTCCAGTGAGGCGAGCAGGGCGTCCCGCCCGGCCCGGATCGGGTCCCGACCGGGGCGGGGGTGCTCGGACGCCGCCGGCAACCCGTGCCCACCACGGCTCGGCTCACCACGTGACGGACCGGGCAGGGCGTGCCCGCCCCGCTCCGGTGCCGGCTCCTGGCCGAGGATCGGCGTGGGCCGCTCGGCGCACAGATATTGCGCCATGTCGTCGTGCGGCGTGACCGCCTGCCGGGTCTTGTCGAGATCCCAGATGGCCTGCGCGGTGGCCTTGCCGGACGGCCAGGTGGCGATGATCCGCCACGTGCCGTCGTCGCGCCGGTATGCGTCCCAGGAGATCTTCTCGGTGTCGATGCCGTGCTGGCTCAGCCGACCGTTGACCACCTCGGCGAGTGGCGTGGGCTTCTCCGCGCCCTTGAGCCGGGTGCGACGGGCGTGCTGGGCGAGCATCGCCCGCTCCTGCAGCACCGGGCCTGCGTAGCGCAGCACCCGGTCGACAGGCACACCGGCGATCCGGGCGACGTCCTCCGCGGACTCACCCGAGCGGATCCGGGCCTGAATGTCCCGGGGGGACAGTGAGGGGATCGGGTCGGCGGCACTCGGTGCCACCGCGAGCGGCGGCGCACCGGGCTCGGCGTGCAGCGCACCGGCGATCCGCTCGTCGATCGGCAGGGCGAGCAGTCGCCCGACCTCGTCGGCGAGAACCAGAGCATGGCCGTCCTCGGAGAGGGCGACGAAGCGTACTGGGCGCATTGCGTTGCCTCCGTCCCGCTTCGCTGGCCGCACGCCACGAGTCGGCCACCCAGGCGTCTCCGAACACCGTACGCGCATCTGCCACGGGGTGGGGGAAGCGACACCCCGCATGTCGCGACTGAGCTGCGGCGATGATCACGGTCGGTGTCGGTCGAGGCTCCGACCGACACCGACCGTGACGATCGTCAGAGGCGTTCGACCACGTAGTCGATGGAGGCGGTCAGCGCCTCGACATCGGACGGCTCGACAGCCGGGAACAGCGCCACCCGCAGCTGGTTGCGGCCCAGCTTGCGGTACGGCTCGGTGTCGACGATGCCGTTGGCGCGCAGCGCCTTCGCGATCGCGGTGGCGTCCACCCCGTCGGCGAAGTCGATTGTCGCGACCACGTTGGACCGCAGTGCCGGGTCGGTCACGAACGGGGTGGCCACTGTGGACCGCTCCGCCCAGCCGTACACCGTCGCGGCGCTCTCCGCGGTGCGCTTCGCTGCCCAGGCCAGGCCACCCTGCGCGTTCATCCAGTCGGTCTGCTCGGCGGCCAGGAAGATGGTCGCCAGCGCCGGAGTGTTGTAGGTCTGCTCCAGCCGCGAGTTGTCGATCGCGGTGACCAGGTCGAGGAACGCCGGGATGTAGCGCCCGGACGCCTTGATCTCGGCGGCCCGGTCCAGCGCGGCCGGCGACATCAGGGCCAGCCAGAGGCCACCGTCGGAGCCGAAGCACTTCTGCGGTGCGAAGTAGTAGACGTCGGTCTCGCCGACGTTGACATCCAGGCCACCGGCGCCGGAGGTGGCGTCGACAAGCAGCAACGAGCCCTCGTCCGCGCCGGCGACCCGGCTGATCGGCACTGCCACGCCTGTCGAGGTCTCGTTCTGCGGAGTGGCGTAGACGTCCACGCCGCTCTCGGCGACAAAAGTCGGCGCGCTGCCCGCGTCGGCCTTGCGGACGGTCGGCTCGCCCAGGAACGGGGCGTCCTTGACCGACTTGGCGAACTTGGCGCCGAACTCGCCGAAGCTGGCGAACTGCGCCCGCTCGCGTACGAGGCCGAACGTGGCGACCTCCCAGAACGCGGTGGTGCCGCCGTTGCCGATCACGACCTCGTAGCCCTCGGGCAGCGAGAAGAACTCGGCGATGCCGGAGCGCAGCCGGGCTACCTGATCGCGGACCGTCTTCTGCCGGTGCGAGGTGCCCAGGTAACTGGTGGCCACGTCGGCGAGGGCGGACACGGCCGCCGGACGGACCTTGGACGGGCCGCAGCCGAATCGTCCGTCAGCGGGCTTGATCTCGTCGGGAATCCGGATGATCGGGGCGTCAGCCACGGTGTAAAGGTCCTTCCACAAGGGCGGGGGCGGCCCGGCGACACTGCCGGCCCCCATCCTCGCACCCCGATTGAGCGGTGGAGGCCAGGGTCTCAGGGGCTGGCCTGAGTCCTTCAACACACTCAGCCCCACCCGCCCCGAGGAAGGGCCCCTTCTTGACAGCAGGCGTTGAAAAGGGGCCCCTTCTCTGCGCCAGGCGTTGAGAAGGGGCCCTTCCTTACACCTCAGACGCCGTGGGGGATGGCGGCCCAGCCTTCGACGTCGGACGGCTTGCGGGTCTCCGGGCCGACGTAACGGGCGGACGGGCGGACCAGCCGCTGGAGGCGCTTCTGCTCCAGGATGTGCGCGCTCCAGCCACCCATCCGGGCGCATGTGAACATCGACGTGAACATGTGCGCAGGCACCTCGGCGAAGTCCAGCACGACGGCCGACCAGAACTCGACGTTCGTGGCGAGCACCCGGTCGGGGCGGCGGGCCTGCAACTCGGCCAGGGCCGCCTTCTCCAGCGCCTCGGCGATCTCGAAGCGCGGCGCGCCCAGCTCCTTGGCGGTGCGCCGGAGCACGCGGGCGCGCGGGTCCTCGGCCCGGTAGACCCGGTGGCCGAAGCCCATCAGCCGCTCGCCGCGGTCGAGGACACCCTTGACGTACCCCTCGGCGTCGCCGCTGCGCTCCACGGCCTCCAGCATGCTGAGCACCCGGGACGGCGCGCCGCCGTGCAGCGGGCCGGAGAGGGCGCCGATGCCGGAGGAGATGCACGCCGCGGCGTCCGCCCCGGTGGAGGCGACGATCCGGGCGGTGAAGGTGGAGGCGTTCAGGCCGTGCTCGGCGGCCGAGATGAAGTACGCGTCGACGGCCTTGACGTGGCGGGGGTCGGGCTCGCCGCGCCAGCGCTTCATGAACCGCTCGACGATCGTCTGCGCCTTGTCGATCTCCTTCTGCGGCACCGCCGGCAGGCCGAGGCCCCGGGCGGACTGGGCGACGAAGGAGAGCGCGGTCACCGAGACCCGGGCGAGGTCCTCACGGGCCTGCTCGTCGGAGATGTCAAGCAGTTGGTTGAGCCCCCAGTACGGGGCAAGCATGGCGACCGCGGACTGCACGTCGACCCGGATGTCACCGGAGTGCACGGGCACCGGGAACGGCTCCGCCGGGGGCAGGCCCGGCCCGAAGCGGCCGTCGACAAGCAGCGCCCACACATTGCCGAACGAGACCTGCCCGATCAGATCCTCGATGTCGACCCCGCGATAGCGCAGCGCCCCGCCCTCACGGTCGGGTTCGGCGATCTCGGTCTCGAAGGCTATGACGCCCTCCAGACCGGGTTTGAAATCGGCCATGTCGCTCTCCTGGATCTGCTCGGTGCGCCCGATCAGCTCATCCGGCCCGGTCGGCCGTGCGCCTTAGGCGACCCTCAGGGATGTGTCCGGAACATCTTGCCTGCTGTGTAACTGGATACGCGACCCGCTGCGACTGTGCTGCACGCGACATCCCCGGATGCGCGTTTCGGCTGCCGCCGGGTGAGACTGTGCGGTGCGGGCTGGTCAGCGCCGGGGGTGCGCCGACAGGGCCGCCGAGAAGGAGTACGTTGTGACGGGCGACACACCCGCCCCGTCCGCGATGCGTAACGAGTACGCCGCGGAGCTGGGCCTGACCGAAGCTGACCTGGCCGCCGACTGGCACACCCAGTTCGACGGCTGGTTCGCCGACGCGGTGGCCTTCGGGCTACCCGAACCGAACGCGATGGTGGTGGGCACGGCCGACGCCGCCGGCCGGCCAAGCGGCCGGACCGTGCTGCTGAAGGGGTACGACCCCGAGGGCTTCGTCTTCTTCACCAACCATCTCTCGCGCAAGGGCGTCGAGGCGTCCGCGAATCCGTACGCCAGCCTGGTCTTTCCGTGGTTTCCCATGCAGCGGCAGGTGGTCGTCGCCGGCCGGGTCACCCCGGTCGAGGCGTCGGTGACCGAGGCGTACTTCGCCAGTCGGCCGCGCGGCTCCCAACTGGGTGCCTGGGCCAGCCCGCAGTCGCAGGTGGTGCCGGACCGGGCCGCGATCGAGGAGCGCTACCGGGAGGTGGCCGAGCGGTTCGCCGACGAGGCGGTCATCCCGCCTCCGCCGAACTGGGGTGGGCTGCGGGTCCGGCCCGATTCGGTGGAGTTCTGGCAGGGCCGGGCCGGCCGGCTGCACGACAGGCTGCTCTTCCGTCGCACCGACGACGGGCCACCCGGCGGCACCCCCGGTGGCGGCGGAAGCTGGATCGTCGAGCGGCTGGCGCCGTGACGGGTGTGCAGGAGGCCCGGCGGGGAGCAGGCCGCTGGGCGATCGACGTACGTCCGCTGCGTGTGCCCGCGTACCGCCGGCTCTGGCTCGGCAACACCGTGGCGATGTTCGGTTTCCAGTTCACCGCCGTCGCGGTGCCGGTCGAGATGTACGCCCTGACCAGGAACTCGTTGTGGGTCGGTCTGCTGGGCGTGGCGGCCTTCGTGCCGCTGCTGATCTTCGGGCTGTGGGGCGGGGCCATCGCCGACGCCCGGGACCGCCGGGTGGTGCTGCTCGGCGGGTCGGTGCTGCTCTGGGCGTCCACCCTCGGTCTGCTGGTCCAGGCGCTGCTGGATGTCGGCAGCCCGGTGCTGCTGCTGGCGTTGATGGCGGTGCAGTCGGTGGCGTTCGCCATCAGTTCGCCGGCCCGCAGCGCCATGCTGCCCCGGCTGGTTCCGGAGAACCTCGTTCCGGCCGCCGCCACCCTGAACTACACGACGTTCACCGCCGCCTCGGTGGCCGGACCGCTCGCCGCAGGCCTGATCCTCGCCGCCTCCACGGACACCAGGTTGGCCCTGTCGATCGCGTACGGCGTCGACGCGGTGCTGTTCACCGCGATGCTCTGGGCCGCGCTGCGCCTGCCCGCGCTGCCGCCCGAGCCCGCCGCCGACGGTGAGCCCCGCCGTGCCGGCCTGGCAAGCGTTGTCGACGGGTTCCGCTACCTGGCGACCACGCCCGTGCTGCTGCTCTCCTTCGGGGTGGACCTGATCGCGATGATCCTGGCCATGCCGCGGGCGCTGTTCCCGGAGATCGCGCACGAACGGTTCGGCGGTGGTGGCGCGGTGGGCCTGCTCTACGCCGCCATCGCGATCGGCTCGATGATCGGCGGGTTGACCTCCGGTTGGATCGGCCGACTCCGCAGGCAGGGGCTCGGCCTGGTGGTCGCGGTGGTCGCCTGGGGCCTGGCGATCGCCGCCGCCGGGCTGGCCCACCACCTCTGGCTGATGGTCGTACTGCTCGCTGTGGCCGGTGCCGCCGACCTGGTCAGCGCGGTGCTGCGCCAGTCGATGCTGTTGATCTACGCGCCGGACCGGATGCGTGGTCGACTCCAGGGCGTCAACACGGTGGTGGTGGCCGGCGGGCCGCGCCTGGGCGACCTGCGGGCCGGCACGATGGCCGCCGGGTTCGGTGGCGGGGTCGCCTGGGTGGCCGGCGGGCTCGCCTCGGCGGTGCTCGTGGTGGTGCTCGCGCTCGTCTTCCCGGCGCTGCTGCGCTACCGGGCCGCGACAGCGTCGAGCGGTGACCGGTCGTGACGGTGTCGAGCGGCGCTCGGGCGTGACCGTGTCGAGCGGGGACCGACGGTTACCGGTTAGGGTCGCCGGCATGGAGAGCCCCGACCAGCGCCCGTTCTCCGGCGCCCAGTGGACCATCGCCGCCGCCGGCCACGAGGCCGTCATCGTCGAGGTGGGCGGCGGGCTGCGGACGTACCGGCAGGACGGTGTCGATCTGCTCGACGGGTACGCCACCGACGAGGTCTGCCCCGGTTGCGCCGGGCAGGTGCTGGCGCCCTGGCCAAATCGGATCCGGGATGGCCGCTACCCGTTCGCCGACCGGACGCACCAGCTCGCGCTTACCGAGCCGGAGCGGCACGTGGCCATCCACGGGCTCGTCAACTGGGTGCCGTGGCAGCTGGTGGAGCAGACGGCGGACACGGTGACTGTCGGCTACGACCTGCCGCCGCAGCCGGGCTACCCGTGGCCGCTGCGGCTGGTCAGCCGGTGGCGCGTCGGCGCGGACGGTCTGCGCGCCGAGCACGAGGTGACCAACATCGGTGCCGAGGTGGCGCCGTTCGGCTTCTCCGTGCACCCGTACCTGCAATTGCCGGGTGTCGCGGTGGACGACCTGGTCATGCGGATGCCGACGCGTAGCCGGGTGCTTGTGGACGGTCGGCTGCTGCCGGTCGGGGTGACACCGGTGACCGGCACCGAGTACGACTGGACCAGCCCGCGCCGGATCGGTGCGGCTGTGCTGGACCTCTGCTTCGGTGATGTCATCCGCGACGCCGACGGCGGCTCCTCGGTGAGCCTTGCCGCGCCGGACGGCTCGTCCGGGGTGAGCATCTGGGCGGATGCCGAGTTCGGCTGGTGGCAGGTCTTCACCGGCGACGCCCTCACCGGCGAGCGGCACAGGCGTTCGGTGGCGATCGAGCCGATGACCTGCCCGCCGGACGCGTTCCGGTCCGGTAGGGACATGCTCACGCTCAAGCCGGGCAGCACCTGGCGGGGTTCCTGGGGCATCCGGCCCGGGGCCTGAGCAGGCCGGCGAGGGGGAGCGGGATGGAGTTCGCCGAGGTCGTCAGGCGGCGGCGGATGGTGCGCAACTACGACCCGGACCGTCCGGTCCCGCCCGACGTGGTGGACCGGCTGCTCGACCACGCGGTCCGGGCCCCGTCGGCCGGTTTCGCCCAGGGTTGGGGCTTCCTGGTGCTGGAGGAGGCCGCCGACCGGGAGCGGTTCTGGGCCGCCACCACTCCCGAGGGTGGGGGGCGGGAGCGCTGGCTGGCGGGGATGCGTCGGGCGCCGCTGATCGTGGTGCCACACGCGAACGAGTCGGCCTACCTGCGGCGCTACGCGGAGTCGGACAAGGGCTGGACGGATCAGTCCACCGACCGATGGCCGGTGCCCTACTGGTACGTCGACACCGGCTTCGCCGCGCTGCTGATGCTTCTCACGGCAGTGGACGAGGGTCTGGGGGCGTGTTTCTTCGGCATTCCGCCGCAGCGGCTGGCCGCGTACCGGGACGCGTTCGGCGTACCGGCGGAATACCACCCCATCGGTGCGATCACAGTTGGTTACCGGGCACCCGACCATCGGTCACCATCCCTGCGCAGAGGGCGTCGTGGAGTGGACGAGGTGGTACGACGAGGCCGGTGGAGCTGAGGTGTTCGTCCCGTTCGTCCAGGTGCGGAACGGACGAGCGGTAGCGAAACTGACATCAGGCAGCAGAACGCGACGTGCGCTGGGCCGCTAGGCTGGCACGGTCATCGGTGCTGCGCCGTGCGGTACCCGCTGCGGCCCGGCACGGCGCCGTCTGGTCGGCCCGGCCACAGGGGAGGGGAGCGTGCCGTCGTGATCTTCAGAGCGGTCCGGGACGGGCGTCCCTATCCGGAGCACAACCTGACGCTCAAGCAGTGGGCGGAGATCCCGCCGCGTCCGCTGCGCCTGGATCAGTTGATCACCACCAAGCGTGAGCTGGCGCTCGACAAGCTCCTCGCCGAGGATTCCACCTTCTACGGTGACCTCTTCCCGCACGTGGTGCAGTGGAGCGGCGGGCTCTACCTGGAGGACGGCCTGCACCGCGCCCTGCGCGCGGCCCTGCAGCAGCGCAACCAGATCCACGCCCGGGTGCTCGTGCTCTCCGGGTCGATCGAGTGACGCGAGCACTCCCACCGGCCTGAGTCTTCGTTAAGGTGGCGTCCATGACCGCTCCGCTGGACCTGCTCGACCTGGACCCGTCGCTCAGCGAGGAGGAGCGGCAGATCCGCGACGTCGTCCGCCAGGTCGTGGACGACCAGGTCCGCCCCTACGTCGCCGACTGGTACGACAAGGGTCGCGTGCCGGCCCGGGAGTTGGCCCGGGAGTTCGGCAAACTCGGGCTGCTCGGCATGCACCTGACCGGCTACGGCTGCGCCGGCGCCTCCGCCGTCGCCTACGGGCTCGCCTGCCAGGAGTTGGAGGCCGGCGACTCCGGCGTCCGCTCGCTGGTCTCGGTGCAGGGCTCGCTGGCCATGTACGCCATCTGGCGCTACGGCAGCGAGGAGCAGAAGCAGCGCTGGCTGCCGTCGATGGCGACAGGCGACGCGATCGGCTGTTTCGGGCTGACCGAACCGGACCACGGCTCCGACCCGGCGTCGATGACCACCCGCGCACGCCGCCACGGCGACGACTGGGTGCTCACCGGCGGCAAGCTGTGGATCACCAACGCGCCGATCGCCGACGTCGGCGTGATCTGGGCGCGCACCGACTCCGGCGTGCGGGGTTTCGCCGTACCCATGGACACGCCAGGCGTCACGGCCCGCGAGATCCACCGCAAGATGTCGCTGCGCGCGTCGGTGACCGGCGAGATCTCCCTCGACGACGTCCGGCTCCCGGCGGACGCCCTACTGCCCGAGGCGATCGGGCTCAAGGCCCCGCTGAGCTGCCTCACCGAGGCCCGCTACGGCATCGTCTGGGGCTCGGTCGGCGCCGCCCGGGACTGCCTGGAGACCGCCCTGGCGTACGCCACCACCCGCACCCAGTTCGGCCGCCCGCTCGCCGGGTTCCAGCTCACCCAGGCCAAGCTCGCCGACATGGCCGTCGAGCTGGTCAAGGGCCAACTGCTCGCCCTGCACCTCGGCCGGCTCGCCGACGCCGGCCGCCTGCGCCCCGAGCAGGTGAGCGTGGGCAAACTGAACAACGTGCGGGAGGCCCTGGCCATCGCCCGGCAGTGCCGCACCATCCTCGGCGCCAACGGCGTCTCCGGGGAGTACCCGGTGATGCGGCACGCGAACAACCTGGAGAGCGTGCTGACGTACGAGGGCACCTCGGAAATCCACCAGTTGGTCGTCGGGCAGCGGCTCACCGGGCTCTCCGCCTTCGCCTGACCTGCCCGTTTGTGCTTTCCGGCCGCTCGGCGCGCGGCTGTCGTACGGGGGCCGTACCGTCATTGACAGACGACGTGTCTGACGAGGACGGTGAGTGTGATGGCTCGCGACGCTGGCATCAACGAGCCCACGAGAGAGTTCCCCGGTTACCCGACCGGCGACGATCTCAAGGAGCGCTCGACCCCTGCACTCGAATCGACAGCGGACACCCCCGGTGGCACCGGTGACCCGACGACAGGCGGGCCAGGTGGGTCCGGTGGGGCGGCCCGTGGCCTTCTCCTGCTGCTCGGTGCTGCCGCGTTGGCCGTGGTGGTGCTGCTCGGCGTGCAGGCGACAGGCTTCCTGCCGGATTTCCGCAACCCGTTCGCCAAGGAGCAGACCGACCGCAGTCAGCCGCCGCTGTTGAAGTCGATTCAGGACCTCAGCCGCTACGTGGCGGCGGAGGGCAACTTCCAGGTCGTGGTGGACACCCAGAACGACAGGCGCAACGTTCCCGACTTCCTGCTCAACGAGCGCACGCTCTTCGTCGGGGCCGGCAGCGTGGAGGCGTACGTCGACTTCGCCAAGATCGGTGAAGGTGCGGTCGTCGAGTCCGCCGACGGCACCTCGGTCGAGATCAAACTGCCCGCGCCGCAACTCGGTGAGACAAACCTCGACCTGGAGAAGAGCTACGTCTTCGCCGAGCAGCGCGGTCTGCTCAACCGGCTCGGTGACCTGGTCGGCAACGACCCCAACCGGCAGCAGCAGGTCTACCAGTTGGCCGAGGAACGGATCACCGCCGCCGCCCGGGACAGCGGGCTCTCCGCCCGCGCCGAGGAGAACACCCGCAAGATGCTTGAGGGGCTGCTGCGCTCATTGGGCTACCAGCAGGTCACTGTCACCTACACGGCTCCCTGATCTGCCACTACTCCGTACGCGCAAGCGCCCGCCCCGACCATCGTCGGGGCGGGCGCTTGACGGTGGCGCGGTTGGGGGTCAGTGCCGGGCGGTGGCGAAGTAGCGGTCCTCGTTCGGCATGAGGACCCAGAGGATCAGGTAGACGATCACCTGGGTGCCGGGCAGCAGCAGCGACAGCAGGAACAGCAGCCGAACCATCCCGGCGGACATGCCGAACCGCTGACCGAGGCCGGCGCAGACACCGGCGAGCATGCGCCCCTGGCGGGGCCGAACCAGTTTGCGACTCATGTCGTACTCCCACTCTGCGGCAGTGCGCCGCGTCTGCAATCCACGGTAGGAAGGGGCCGCGATCCCGCCCTCGGTCTGAGGGATGATCGGCAGCCCGTGGACCCGTAGGTACATACCCGTGCGGCCCCACTCCAACGCCCCGCGCTGCCCGCGACGGGGTGGGCGGGGCGGGCGGGCGGGTAGGCTCGCAGGTCGGGCACCCACACCCCGGGTGCCCGGCGGCCGCCCGACCGGGCGACCACGAGCGGAGCCGCCTACCGGTGGCTACGAGCGGGCCGGATCCCGTACGACGGGACGGCGAGAAAGCGCAGCCATGATCAGTGTTTTCGACCTCTTCAGCGTCGGCATCGGGCCGTCAAGTTCGCACACGGTGGGGCCGATGCGGGCCGCCCGTACGTTCGTGGCGGGGCTCAAGGCCGACGGGCTGCTCTCCGACACGGCGCGGGTGCAGGCAGAGCTGTTCGGTTCGTTGGGCGCTACCGGGCATGGGCACGGCAGTGGCCCGGCGGTGCTGCTGGGGCTCTCCGGCGAGGCGCCGGAGACGGTCGACACGGACACCGTCGGCCCCCTGGTGGAACGGATCAGGGCCGAGCGGCGGCTCAGCCTGCTGGGCGCGCACGAGATCGACTTCGACCCGGATCGGGATCTGACGCTGCATCGTCGCCGGTCGTTGCCGTACCACCCGAACGGGATGACCTTCGCGGCGTACGACGGGGCCGGTGCCGTGCTGTGCGGCCGTACCTACTACTCCGTCGGTGGCGGTTTCGTGGTGGACGAGGCGGCGGCGGGCGCGGATCGCATCAAGCCCGACAGCACCACGGTGCGGTATCCCTTCCTGACCGGCGCGCAGCTGCTGGAGGTGACCACACGCACCGGCTTGTCGATAAGCGAGGTGATGCTTGCCAACGAGCGCTCCTGGCGCAGCGAGGCGGAGATCCGAGCTGGCCTGCTGGACATCTGGCGGGTGATGCGGGAGTGCGTGCAGCGGGGCGGCGAGCGGGACGGCGTACTCCCTGGTGGTTTGAAGGTTCGGCGGCGCGCGGCGGAGCTGCGGCGCAGCCTGGAGGCGGACACCGCGAGCACCGACCCGCTGCGGGTGATGGACTGGGTGACGCTGTTCGCGCTCGCGGTGAACGAGGAGAACGCGGCAGGTGGTCGGGTGGTCACCGCACCTACCAACGGCGCGGCGGGGATCATCCCGGCGGTGCTGCACTACTACACCCGGTTCATCGAGGACGCCGACGACGAGGGTGTGGTGCGGTTCCTGCTGGCGGCCGGGGCTATCGGCGTGTTGTTCAAGGAGAACGCCTCGATCTCCGGCGCGGAGGTCGGCTGTCAGGGTGAGGTCGGCTCGGCCTGCTCGATGGCCGCCGCCGGGTTGGCCGAGGCGCTCGGCGGCACGCCCGAGCAGGTGGAGAACGCCGCCGAGATCGGGATGGAGCACAACCTCGGGTTGACGTGTGACCCGGTGGGTGGCCTGGTGCAGATCCCCTGCATCGAGCGGAACGCGGTGGCTAGCATCAAGGCGATCACGGCCGCCCGGCTCGCGCTGCGCGGTGACGGGGTGCACGCGGTGTCGCTGGACAAGGTCATCAAGACCATGCGGGAGACGGGCGCCGACATGAAGGTCAAGTACAAGGAGACGGCGCGTGGCGGTCTGGCCGTCAACGTGATCGAGTGCTGAGTCTGCCGATTCGGGGCATTCGTTCACCGACTGCTAACCTGTCGTCCGTTTCAGGAGGCGGGAGGCTGCGGTGACCGCTGGCGTCGCGGCGTTGTGGTCGCACCGCAACTCGCTGCGCATCCTTGTGAGGCGGGATCTGGCGGTCAAGTACCAGCAGTCGGTCCTTGGCTACTTCTGGTCGTTGATCGAGCCGCTCGGCATGGGCGCCATCTACTGGTTCGTCTTCGGCGTGCTCTACTCCCGGGACACCGGGCGGCATCTCGGCGAGGCCGCCGGGTCGTACCCGCTGTTCCTGATCACCGGGATCTTCGCCTGGATGTGGACCAGTTCGGCGCTGAGCGAGGCGACGAACGCGCTTACCGGCCAGTCCCGGCTGATCACCACGATGAACGTGCCGCGCCAGGTCTTCCCGATCGGGCGGGTCACCGGCCGGTTCGCCGAGTACGCGGCAGGCCTGCCGATCCTCGCCGCCATCGCGGTGATCTACACGGTGCACGGGCGGATCCACCCCGGCTGGTCGTTGCTGGCGCTGCCGCTCGCGGTGGCCGTCCAGGCTGCCCTGCTGATCGGGCTGGCTCTGCTGCTGTCGGCGTGGAACGTGCTGATGCGCGACGTGGAACGGCTCATGCGGCTGATCATCCGGGTGCTCTTCTACGCCACGCCGATCATCTACCCGCTCAGCCTGGTGCGGGAGTCGAGCCTGCCCGGCTGGTTGAAGGTGGTGTACGAGCTGAACCCGCTGGTCGGGATCTTCCAACTGCACCACGCGATCTGGTACCCGGACGAGTTCCCGGACGCCCGACTGCTCGTCACCACCGTCGCCGGCAGCCTGCTGGTGCTGGTCGCCGGCTGGTGGTCGTTCCGCCGGCTGGAACCCGCAGTGCTCAAGGAACTCTGAGATGGCCGCGCCGATCATCGAGGCCGACGGCCTGGGCATCCGGTTCGTCCGCAACCGTCGCCGCCAACTGCGGCTGCGGGAGTTGTTCATCCACCGGGGCGCGCGGGGTGCCCTGCCGGGCCAGTTCTGGCCGCTGCGCGACGTGTCGTTCACCGTCGAGCCGGGCGAGACCGTAGGGGTGATCGGCCGCAACGGCACAGGTAAGAGCACCCTGCTGCGGCTGATCGCCGGGGTGCTCATTCCGGACGAGGGCAGCATCCGGGTGCACGGGGCGGTGGCGCCGCTGCTGGAGTTGTCCGCCGGCTTCTCCAACGACCTGACCGGGCGGGAGAACCTGCACCTCGTCGGTGGGCTGCACGGGCTGTCGGCGAGCTACCTGAAACGGCACTTCGACGAGATCGTCGAGTTCGCCGGTGAGCAGGTGGAACGGGCCATCGACACGTCGGTGCGGCATTACTCGTCGGGGATGAAGGTGCGGCTCGGCTTCGCGATCATCTCGCACCTGCCGCATCCGATCCTGCTGATGGACGAGGTGACCGCTGTCGGCGACGCGGAGTTCCGCAAGAAGTGTTACGCGACTATTGATCGTCTGCTCGGGGAGGGGCGCACGCTCGTGTTGGTGTCACACAACGAAAAGGACCTGACCCGGTTCTGCCGTCGGGGGTTGTACCTCGACGCGGGCCGGTTGACGCTCGACGGCACCATCGCCGAGGCGCTCGACGCGTACCACGCCGCGGTCCCGCGGTGACGCTCGCGATCGTGCTCGCCGCCGGGACGCCCGCGGCGGGCCTGACCACCGCGACCGGTGAGCCGCTCGCCGACCGGCTCGCCGCCCAGTTGCGCCGGGCCGGGGCGGCCGAGGTGCGCTTCGCCGCGACCCTCGACGAGTTTGCCGCGCTTGCCGACTCCGCCACCGGCCCGCTGCTGGTGACCGGCACGGACCTGGTGGCGCACACTGCCGTCCTGCGGCACCTGGCCACCAGCCCGGTCGGGCCGACCGTGGCGTTGGTGCTGAGCGACCCGCCGGTGCCCGGCCGGACGGCCGTGCGCGAGGAGCGCGGACAGGTCGTCGATGCCGGCGCGGTGGGCGACCTCGACGGCGACGCCACAGGCGTGTTCGGCGGTGCGCTGCGGGTCGGCGTGGACGACCTACCGACCCTCGCCGCTGCTGCCCGGGCCGCTACGGCAGGCCTGCTGCCCGTCGCCACCCCGTTCGGCCCGGCCGGCGACGTTTCGCCGCTGTCCCCGGGCGATGGGGGTGGATCTGGCGCGCCGGTCGCGGCCGGCGGCCCCGGGTCCGCCGTGGACCGGCTCTTCGCGGGCCTCGCGGGGCTCGGCACCCTGATCTTCGCCCAGCGGGTACGCCTGCTCGTCGCGCACCGCGTCGAGGACGCCGCCGGGCTGGCCGCCGCGGAGGCGGCGGTGACGGCCGTCGACGAGGACCGCGCCGAGTTGCGGCTGTCGGTGAAGGAGAAGGACGACTTCTTCTCCACGTACTTCGTCAGCACCTGGTCGCCGTACGTGGTGCGGCTGGCGGCACGGATGCGGCTCACCCCGACCGGGGTGACCGCGATCTCGGTGCTGTTCGCGCTGGCCGCCGCCGTGCTGTTCGGCGTCGGCGGGCGACCCGCGCTTGTGGTCGGCGCGGTGCTGCTCTACCTCGGGTTCGTGCTGGACTGCGTGGACGGTCAGTTGGCCCGCTACACGAGGCATTTCAGCGCGTGGGGTGGCTGGCTGGACACGATGGCCGACCGGGCGAAGGAATACCTGGTCTACGCCGGTCTCGGGTTCGGCGTGAGCCACGCCGGGCTGGGCAACGGCTGGGCGTTGGCGATCGCCGCGATGACGTTGCAGACCGTCCGGCACATGACCGACACCTGGTACGGGGCGCTGCACGACGAGGCGGCTCGACGGCCCCGGTCGGCGTCGGGTGCCAGCGGCGGGATCGGTGACCGTCTGAACGCCGCGTCGACACGGGTGCAGGCGGACACGGGTTCGCTGTCGTACTGGCTGAAGCGGACTGTGGTGTTCCCGATCGGCGAGCGGTGGGCGCTCATCGCGGTGACCGTCGCGCTGTTCAATCCGCTTGTCAGCCTGATCGCGGTGTTGGTGTGGGGTGCGCTGGCGTTCGCGTACACGGGGGCGCTGCGGACGTTGCGGGCCCGCTGGATGTGGGTGCCGGTGTTGGACACGGTCGACGCGACGCTGCACCGCGACGACGGGCCGCTGGCGCGCCGGCTGCCTGTGGTCCGCCCGATGGGGCCGCTCACCCTGGCGGTGATCGCCGCGCTCGGCCCTGTGGTGCTGCTTGTCGCGGCGCTGCTGAGCGACACGCCCGACGGGCTGCGCTGGGCGGTGCCTGTGGCGTTGCTTGTGCTGCTCGCCGGTGGTCTCGGTGCCGGTGCGGCGCACAACGGCCCGCTGGACTGGCTGGTGCCGGCGGCGTTGCGGGCCGCCGAGTACCTGTTCGCCATCGCGGTAGGGGTGGTCGGTGGCGTGCCGGGGTGGTTGATCTTCGGCTATGTCTTCGTGCTCACCGTGCACCACTACGACCTGACCGCGCGACTGGAGAAGCGACAGGCGGCACCGCCGCTGCACGGGGCCACGCTGGGCTGGGAGGGTCGTTCGGTGCTGCTGGCCCTCGCCGCGATTGCCGATATAGCCGGTATCGGCATGGCTACACTCGGTGCGTACCTTCTCGTGGTCTTCTTGGCGAGCGCCGTCCTGGCCTGGTTCGTCCGGCCGGCCCGTAGCGCGCGGGCGTCGGCCGCGCCCCTGGGCGCGGGAGGTGTGGCGCCGCGCTGACGGAGGGACGGCCGGATGACCCTTATCAGTTTCGTGGTTCCGGCCTTCCGGGTGCAGGGCTACCTGCGCGAGTGCCTGGACTCCATCCTCGGCCAGCCGGAGACCGATCTTGAGGTGATCGCCGTCGACGACTGCTCGCCGGACGCCAGCGGCGAGATCATCGACGAATACGCCGCCCGTGACCAGCGGGTTCGATCAGTCCGGCTGCCGGAGAACGTCGGCCTCGGTCCGGCCCGCAACATCGGGCTGGACCGGGCCGTCGGCGAGTACGTGTGGTTCATCGACGGCGACGACTGGCTGACGCCCGACTGCCTGTCGGAGGTCGCCGAGCGACTGCGGGCGACCCGACCGGACGTGCTGCTCGTCGATCACGTTCGGACGCACTGGAACGACACCGCCACCCGCAGCGCGATGGCCGAGGTGTTCCCCGAGTCGCCCGGGCCGGACACCTTCCGGCTGCGGGACCGGCCGGAGGCGATGCGGCTGCTGCACACCGCCTGGAACCGGCTGGTCCGGCGGGAGTTCCTTGTCGACCTGGGGCTGCGCTTCTCGGCCGGGTGGTACGAGGACGTCTCGTTCAGCTATCCGGTGCTGATGGCGGCGCGGCGGATCGGCGTACTGGATCGGGTCTGTGTCAACTACCGGCAGCGCCGAGCGGGCGCGATCACCAAGACGCGTGGGGATCGGCACTTCGAGGTGTTCCCGCAGTGGCACCGGGTCTTCCACCTGATGGACGCCTGGTCACCGGCGGTGGACGCGCTGCGGCCAGCGGTCTTCGAGCGGATGATCTGGCACTACCTGACGGTGCTCGGCAACGACCAGCGGATCGCCCCGGAGCTGCGAGCCTCCTTCTTCGCGCAGATCACCGCCGACTACGCGCGGTGGGTGCCCGACGGCGGCTACCCCGTGCCGGAGGGGGTGGAGGGGGTCAAGCACCGGTTGGTCGCGACCGGCCGGTGGCGGACGTTCACCGCGCTGCGGGCGGCCAGCCGGGCCCGGGACACGGCCCGCCGGCAGGTGCGTACCGCCCGCCGCCGGGTCGGGCCCGTCGCCCGGCGCAGTGCCCGACGGACACGCGACGGCCTGCTGCGCGAGTACTACCGGGCGGAACTGCGCCGACCGGTCGACCCGACCCTCGCGGTGTACGCGGCCTACTGGTACCGGGGCTACGCCTGCAACCCGGCGGCGATCTACGAGGTCGCCCGCCGGCTGGCCCCCGGCGTGCGCGGGGTGTGGATCGTGCGCCGCGACCGGGTGGACGCCGTGCCGGACGGGGTGGAGTACGTGGTCGCCGGCACCCCTGCCTACTACCGCGTGCTCGCGCGGGCCCGCTGGCTGATCAACAACGTCAACTACCCGGATTTCGTCCGCAAGCGGCCGGAACAGGTGCACGTGCAGACCCACCACGGCACTCCGGTCAAGGTGATGGGGTTGGACCAGCAGCGCTACCCGATCGGTGCGGGCCGGATGGACTTCGCCGGGCTGCTGCGCCGCGTCGACCGTTGGGACTACAGCGTCAGCGCCAACAGCTTCTCCACCCAGATGTGGGATCGGGCGTACCCGGCCGCGTACACCACGCTCGAGGTGGGCTATCCGCGCAACGACCGGCTGGTCACCGCCAGCCCGGAGGAGGTACGTCGGCTGCGGGCGGAGTTCGGCTTCGGCCCCGACGAGCGGGTGGTGCTGTACGCCCCGACGCACCGCGAACATCTGCCCGGTTACCGGCCGCCGTTCGACCCGGACCGGTTCGTCGAGGCGCTTGGTGACTCGGGTCGGCTGCTGATGCGCAGTCACTACTTCCACGACCGCGATCGCCGCCCCGGCCGGCCGGTGGAGTGGGAGCGGGTGCGCGACGTCAGCGGCTACCAACGGGTCGAGGACCTGTACCTGGTGGCCGACGTGCTGGTCACCGACTATTCGTCGGCGATGTTCGACTACGCGGTGCTGGACCGGCCGATCGTGCTCTACGCACCCGACTGGGAGGCGTACCGCCTGGCCCGGGGTGTCTATTTCGACGTCACGGCCGAGCCGCCGGGCGCGGTCGCCACCACCTTCGCGGACCTGCTGGACCTGCTCCGCGCCGGCGCGGAGCGCTCGGACGCGGCGACCAAGGCCCGGGAGCATTTCCGGGGCCGTTTCTGCAGGTTGGATGACGGTCGGGCGGCGGAGCGGGTGGTGCGCCGGGTGTTCCTGGGCGAGTCGCCCGAGCCGTCGGCGGGGTGCTGACCGCGCCGACATGCGGTGCCCGTTGTCGCGGTAATAGAAGCGACATCAGCCGAACATAAGACGTTTACCCGATGTCCGAATCGAATGATCCTGGTCACAGTCTTGTGGGGTTCGGCCGACGAACTGGGGGAGGTGACGGTGAGTACCGTCGCGCTCAAGGATGTCAGTAAGATTTTCAAGGACGGCACGCTTGCCGTCGACAGCGTCAACCTGGACGTGAACGACGGCGAGTTCATGGTGCTGCTGGGGCCGTCCGGGTGCGGCAAGTCCACTGTGCTGCGGATGATCGCCGGTCTGGAGGACCCGACCCACGGTGCGGTCCTGCTCGACGGCGAGCTGGCGAACGACCTGCCACCGCGGGATCGAAAGATCGCCATGGTCTTCCAGGACTTCGCGCTCTATCCGCACATGACCGTCGGCGACAACATCGCCTTCCCGCTGCGGCTGGCCGGGGTCGAGCCGACACCGCGGGGTGAGCGGGTCACCGACGTGGCAAGCGCGCTGGGCATCAACGACGTGCTGGGCCGCAAGCCTGGCCAGCTCTCCGGTGGGCAGCGTCAGCGGGTCGCGATGGGTCGGGCGATCGTCCGCCGACCGGGGCTGTTCCTGATGGACGAACCGCTGTCCAACCTCGACAGCGGCCTCCGCGCCGAGCTGCGCGCGGAGATCTCGGGCCTGACCCGGGAGCTGGGTGTCACCACCGTCTACGTCACCCACGACCAGGCCGAGGCGCTGACAATGGCCGACCGCGTGGCGATCATGCGCCGTGGCGTGCTCCAGGACGTGGGCACACCCACCCAGGTGTACGGCCGGCCGGCGACGCTCTACGTGGCAGCGTTCCTGGGCAGCCCCCGGATGAACCTGCTGGAGGCGTCGGTCTACGTCCACCTCGACAGGTACGTGACGCTCAACCTCGGTGACCAGTCGCTCTACCTGCCCTGGAACGACATCCGTAGCCGGGCTGTGGCGCACTACCACGGCGAGCGGATCGTGGTCGGAATGCGCGCCGAGGCGCTCACCCCTGTCGCCCCGGACAGCCCTGGCGACGTGCTGCGCGGCCGGATCCGCTATCTGGAGCACCACGGGCACGAGTCGCTGGCGTTCCTCGACATCGGAGCGACCGCGATCATGGTGGACGAGATGGGCGCACCACTTGACCCGCCGCCGGTGGGCCAGCGTGGCCTGCGCCGGTTCGGCGCGGTGATGCAGCGGCTCACCGGCAAGCCGGTGGAGACCGAGGAGCCGCCGCCTGCCGTCGGCAACCGCACAAGCGTGCTTCCCGACCCGGGCCGGCACCACCGCCGCCCGGCGGAGCTGGCGGTGCGGCTGGCGCCGTACCCGGCGGTCACCGCCGGTCACCCGCTCGCGGTTTCGGTCCGGATGGACGCGCTGCACTTCTTCGACGAGCGCGGCGACCGGATCGACGTGGGTTGGCGGTGACGTCACGCCGGAGCGGGGTGGCGGGGCGGCCGCCCGGTGGCCTACCGTCTGCCCACCCAGTTCACAGTGAACGTCATCGAGAGGGGTGCACCCGTGTCGGGTGACCGTCCCAGCCCGCTCGTCATCGAGCGCATCCTGCGCGACCGGCAGGGCATCTGGCAGCAGATCGTGGCGGAGCGTGATCTCAACGCGCTTACCGGTCGGATGCTGGCCAGCTCGGCCATCGCACTCGCCTGCTATGGCGCGGTGCTCGGCGCCTTCCACAGCCCGCTGATGGCGCTGACCTCCGCGCTGAAGCTGCCGCTGCTGTTCCTGGTCACCCTGGCCATCTGCCTGCCCACGCTCTACCTGTTCAACCTGGTCTTCGGCGCTCGGCTGTCGGTGCGCCAGTCGCTGGCGCTGGTGATGGTGGCGATCACTGTCACCTCGATGCTCGCTGTGGCGTTCGCGCCGATCAGCCTCTTCTTCCTGATCACCGCACCGGACTACGGCTTCTTCAAGCTGCTCAACGTCGCCATCCTGACGCTGTCGGCGTTTGTCGGGCTGCGTTTCCTGACCGGCGGGATGCAGGTCCTCAACGACAGCGGTCTGTTGGCGCCGGCGGTGGCGACCGCGGACGCCCCGGCCCAGGCCAACGCCCAGGCGCCGGCCGTGCTGGTCGCGGCCGGTTCGGCACCGACGGCCGTGTCCACCGGTGCGGTGTCGTCGGCAGGTGAGAGTGCCGCGCCGGTCGCGGTGCCGGCCGGAGCGGCGGTGGCGGCCTCGAACGGCGGCACGCCCGACGCGGCGTCGACCGTCCAGACCCCGACCCAGGCTCCGGCGCAGGCTCCGGCGCAGGTCCCGGCCCAGTGGGGCGGGCAGCCGGCCGCCGGGTCGTTCCCGCCCGGCGTGCTGCCGCCGGGCTACCCGGCGTCGCAACGGCCGTGGGCCAACCCGCCGGTACGGCGCGGCGAGCCGACGCAGCGGCCGGCCAGCATGACGCTGCTCTACATCTGGATCCTGCTCTTCGGCTTCGTCGGGACCCAGTTGGCCTGGACACTGCGCCCGTTCTTCGGTGACCCGGGTCAGGATTTCGCCTTCTTCCGCAGCATCGACGGCAACTTCTACGCGGAGATCCTGCGCACGATCGCCAACCTGTGACCAGGGCGGCAGCAGGGAAAACCCCTGTTGCCGCCCTGGTTACTGGCGAGTAACGTCAGGCCATGACAATCGACTCGCGCCAGGTGGCGGCCGGAATACTGGAAGCGGTGCCGTTCGCCCGCACCCTCGGCATCGAATTCGTCGAGGTGGCACCCGAGGCGAACGGCGGGGTGCGGGTCGTCGTACGGCTCCCCGACACTCCGGCCACCCACAACCACATCGGCGGGCCGCACGCCGGGGCGATGTTCACGCTCGGTGAGACGGCCTCCGGAGCGGTCGTGCTCGTCGCCTTCGGACACCTGCTCGACCGGGCCGTGCCGCTCGTCGTCCGAGCCGACATCGCCTACCGCAAGCGTGCCTTCGGGCCGGTCCTGGCCACCGCGCGACTCGGGCGACCCGCCCAGGAGGTGGCCGACGAACTGGAATCCGGCCAACGACCCGAGTTCCCCGTCGAGGTGGAGATCGGCACCGAGGACGGCAAGCACACCTCCACGCTGACAGTGCTCTGGACGCTTCGGCCCAACTGACCGAGCGTCATTCCTCCGCGAAACGACGGGATCGCCCGTAACGTTGGCTAGATTCGTAGGGTGCTGGGTCTACCTGATCATGTGACCGCCTGTCTCTTCGATCTGGACGGTGTGCTGACGCAGACCGCCCGCGTGCACAACGCCGCCTGGACGCAGACGTTCGACGAGTTTCTGCGCCAGCACGCGACGGCTACCGGAACACCGTTCCAGCCGTTCGACCCCGGCCCGGACTACAACCGCTACGTCGACGGCCGACCCCGCGCCGACGGCGTCCGGTCGTTCCTCGCCTCCCGTGGCATCGTGCTCCCCGAGGGCAGCCCCGACGACCCACCGGACGCCGACACCGTCAACGGCATCGGCAACCGCAAGAACGTCCTGCTGCTGGAGCGCCTGCGCGCTGACGGTGTCGAGGTCTACCCGGGCTCGGTGCGCTACCTGGAGGCGGCGACCGCCGCCGGGCTGCGCCGGGCCGTGGTGACCGCGAGCGCCAACGGGCGTGAGGTGGTCGCCGCCGCCGGGCTGGAGCACCTGCTGGAAACGCGTGTCGACGGGCTTGTCGCTCGACAGCAGGGGCTGCGCGGCAAGCCGGAGCCCGACACCTTCCTGGCCGGGGCCGCACTGCTCGGTGTCGAACCCACCCAGGCCGCCGTCTTCGAGGACGCGCTCTCCGGCGTGGCCGCCGGTCGTGCCGGCGGCTTCGGCTACGTGATCGGGGTCGACCGGGTCGGGCAGGCCGACGAACTGCTCGCGCACGGCGCCGACATCGTGGTCACCGACCTCGCCGACCTGCTCGACGCGAGCGACGCCGACGCGCCTCGGCGTCCGGCCGCTGCGGCGTCCGCCGACGAGCGGGGCACCGCGTGATCCGGGAACGGGCCTATCCCGTCGAGCCCTGGCACATCCGCGAGACCCGCCTGGACATGGACGTGCTGGCCCAGTCGGAATCGGTCTTCGCGCTCTCCAACGGGCACGTCGGGCTGCGCGGCAACCTCGACGAGGGCGAGCCGCACGGCCTGCCCGGCACGTACCTCAACTCGTTCTTCGAGCTTCGCCCGCTGCCGTACGCGGAGGCCGGCTACGGCTTCCCCGAATCCGGCCAGACCATCGTCAACGTCACGAACGGCAAGCTGATCCGGCTGCTCGTGGACGACGAACCGCTCGACGTGCGCTACGGCGAGCTGCTCTCCCACGAACGGGTGCTCGACATGCGGGCCGGCACCCTGCACCGCGAGCTGCACTGGCGCTCCCCGGCCGGTCGTGAGGTAAAGGTCCGCAGCACCCGGCTCGTGTCGTTCACCCAACGCTCGGTCGCCGCGATCAGCTACGAGGTGGAGGCCGTCGACGGCCCGCTGCGGCTCATCGTGCAGTCCGAGCTGGTGGCCAACGAGTCGCTGCCCGCGCAGAGCAAGGACCCCCGGGTCGCGGCAGTCCTGGAGTCGCCGTTGCAGGCCGAGGAGGAGCTGACCACCCCGGACGGCGGGCAGCTCATCCACCACACGAAGGTCTCCGGGCTGCGGGTGGCCGCCGCCATGGAGCACGAGGTGCACGGCCCGGACCGCACCACGATCGAGTCCGAGGGGTACGAGGACTGGGTGCGCACCACAATCGCCTGCGTGCTCAAGCCCGGCGAGAAGCTGCGGATCGTCAAGTACCTGACGTACGGCTGGTCGAGTCGACGCTCCCTGCCGGCGTTGCGGGACCAGGTCGGCGCGGCTCTGGCCGGTGCCCGCCTGGACGGTTGGGATGGGCTGCACCGGGAGCAGCGCAACTATCTCGACGAGTTCTGGGACGCGGCGGACGTGCTTGTCGAGGGCGACCCGGAGATCCAGCAGGCGGTCCGGTTCGGTCTCTTCCACGTGCTCCAGGCCGGTGCCCGGGCCGAGCAGCGGCCGATCTCGGCCAAGGGGCTCACCGGCCCCGGGTACGACGGGCACGCCTTCTGGGACACCGAGATGTTCGTCCTGCCGGTGCTCACGTACACCCAGCCGAGCGCGGTGCGCAGCGCGTTGCAGTGGCGACACAGCACGCTGGACAAGGCACGCGAGCGGGCCGAGACACTCAACCTCAAGGGCGCCGCTTTTCCCTGGCGGACCATCGAGGGGCCGGAGTCCTCCGGATACTGGCCGGCCGGCACCGCGGCGTTCCACATCGCCGCCGACATCGCCGACGCGCTGCGCCGGTACGTGCTGGTCACCGGCGACACTGACCTGGAGCGGGAGATCGGGCTGGAGCTGCTTGTGGAGACCGCCCGGCTGTGGCGCTCGATCGGGCACCACGACCGGCACGGCCAGTTCCACATCGACGGGGTGACCGGCCCGGACGAGTACACAGCCGTGAAGAACGACAACATCTACACCAACCTGATGGCGCAGCGGAACCTGCTCACGGCCGCCGAGACGGTGATGCGCTACCGAAACGAGGCGTTCCGCCTGGGTGTCACCGACGAGGAGGCGGCGAGTTGGCGGGACGCCGCCGCCTCGATGCACGTCCCGTACGACGACGAGCTGGAGGTACACCAGCAGGTGGAGGGGTTCACCCGCCTCGAGGAGTGGGACTTCCCGCACACCCCGGCGGAGAAGTACCCGTTGCTGCTGCACTACCCGTACTTCGAGCTGTATCGCAAGCAGGTGGTCAAGCAGGCCGACCTGGTCCTGGCGATGCACTGGCGGGGGGACGCGTTCACCCCCGAGGAGAAGGTGCGCAACTTCCTCTACTACGAGCGCCGGACGGTCCGTGACTCGTCGCTGTCGGCGTGCACGCAGGCGGTGCTCGCCGCCGAGGTGGGCCATCCCGAGTTGGCGCACATCTACCTGCGCGAGGCCGCGCTTATGGACCTGCACGACCTCAACGAGAACACCCGCGACGGTGTACACATGGCGTCGCTTGCCGGCGCGTGGCTCGCCCTGATCGCCGGGCTCGGCGGGTTGCGGGACCACGACGGTCGCCTGTCGTTCGCGCCCCGGCTCTCCAGCCGGCTCAGCCGCCTGGAGTTCTCGTTGCAGTGGCGCGGGCTGGCGCTGCGGGTGGACGTCCGGCCGCACCAGACGACGTACTCGCTGCGCCACGCCGGCCCGGACGACGTGGTGGAGTTGCGCCACCACGACCAGCTGCTGCGGGTCACCTGCAACGAGCCGGTGACCGTGCCCGTGCCGCCGGCGGAGCCGACGACCGCTCCGCCGGAGCAGCCACCGGGCCGGTCGCCACTGCTCCGGTTGCCCGAGCGCGAACAGTGACGGCCGGGACGGGAGTGCTCCCGTCCCGGCCGTTCCACGCGTACGTCAGATGGGTTCTCCGGTCGACGGGCGTCCCAGTGCGTCCCTGGGCGCCATCGCCCGCGGATCGTCGGGCAGACGGGCCTCGGAGGCCTCGTCCCCCCAGTTCGGGTGCCGCTCGGTGTCCTGTTCGCGCCGGTTTCGGTCGTCCATCTGCTGCTGTCGGGAGGTCTGCTGCTTGGCCATGGCGATCCTCGCGATCCGTCGGGGCGCGGTTGCGCCTACGCGGTCTGCGGTCACCCAGCGGCTACCCGGCGGCCCACCCGACAAACGCGGCCGGCGACCGGGCGTCGGGGTGCGTGCGACGCGACGGGCGGGGTACGCGGGCCGTAGGCGAGTACTGCGGAGGTGCGGCATGGACGAGCAGAGCAACACGGTGACCATTCCGGTCGGGGACGCCCAACTCCCCGCCGACCTGCTGCTGCCCGCTCAGCCGCTCGGCGTGGTGCTGTTCGCACACGGCAGCGGCAGCTCGCGGCACAGCCCGCGCAACGTGGCGGTGGCCCGGACCCTCAACGGGCGTGGCCTCGGCACCGTGCTCGTGGACCTGCTGACACCGGACGAGGATGAGGTGGACGCGCGCACCGCCGAACTGCGGTTCGACATCGGGCTGTTGGCCAGCCGGCTGGCCGGGATCGTCGACTGGCTGGCGGTCGAACGCCCCGCCGGAGACGCGCCGATCGGCCTCTTCGGTGCCAGCACGGGTGCCGCCGCCGCGCTCGTCGCCGCGGCCTCCCGCGCCGACCGGGTGAGTGCTGTGGTGTCCCGGGGTGGTCGACCCGATCTGGCCGGTGCCGCGCTGGGCCGGGTGCGTACCCCGACGTTGTTGCTTGTGGGCGGCTTGGACGAGGAAGTTATCGCGTTGAACGAGCAGGCGCTGGCCGAGTTGGGCGAGGTCGGCGAGCTGCGTGTGGTGCCCGGCGCCACGCACCTGTTCGAGGAGCCCGGCACGCTCGACCAGGTCGCCGACCATGCTGGCACCTGGTTCACCGACCACCTGTCCCGGGCGGCCCTCCCGACGCGTCGGCAATGAGGTCGGCCGACGTGGGCGGGACCGCCAACGCCGGGGTGGTGTGGTGGCGTTGGACGGTGTCGATGATGCGCCAGAGGACGGCAGTGATCGGGACGCTCACGAAGGCGCCGGCGATGCCCGCGATCAGGGTGCCGGCGGTGACGGCCACAAGGATCACCGCCGGGTGCAGCCGGACCTGCCGCTTCATGACGAGCGGTTCGAGCAGGTTGCCCTCGATCTGTTGCACGGCGATCACCGCGGCGAGGGTGAGCAGGGCCGTCGTCGGCCCGTTTGCCGCAAGCGCCACGAGCACCGCCACCGCGCCGGCCACCGTCGCCCCGATGATCGGCACGAAGCCGCCGAGGAAGGTGATCAGCGCCAGCGGCAGAGCCAGCGGCACCCGCAGCACCACGAGGGCCAGGCCGATGCCGAGCGCGTCGATCGCGGCGATCAGCATCGTGCCCCGGCTGTACGCGCCGAGGGTCTGCCAGCCGCCCCGGCCGGCCTCGGCCACCAGGAGCCGGTTCGGGCCGGTCGTCCGGGACAGCACCCACTGCCACATCGACCGGCCGTCCTTGAGCAGGAAGAAGAGCAGCACCAGGGCGAGCAGCGCGGAGCCGAGCACCTCGGTGGCCGTCCGGGCCCCGGCGACCGGGTCCGGCGAGCTGCCGCTCAACCCCTCCCGGGCCTGGTCGATAAGTCGGTCCAGTTGGGCGTCGGTGACGGGCAGTGTGGACGTGACGAAGTCCCGGCTGCGGTCGAGCCCCTGGGTCAGCTCCTGGCTGAGCTGGTCGAACTGGTTGGCGGTCAGGTTCCACACCAGCGCGCCCACACCCACGAGGATGCCGAGCAGCAGCAGGACGGTGAGCAGCGCGGCAAGCGACGCGGGCACCCGCAGTCGACGCAGCCGGAGCAGCACCGGGTCGAGCAGGGCGGTGAGGAAGATGGTGGCGGCGAGCGCGATGGCAAGCGGTGCCAGCAGCACGGCGATCCGACCCAGCAGGTAGAGACCGGTGACGATCACCACCAGGCAGGCGCTCCACAGCACTGCGGTGCGGACGAGCCACGGCAGTGCCGTCCACGCCTGGCGCGGCCCTGACCCGTCAGTTGTCTCCCCGGCGTCTGCCCCGGGTTCCTCTGCCGCCATGTCGGTCCTCCTCGATATCCGCGAGGGTCGGTACCCGGCCTGACACGCGCCGACACCCGTACCGCTCCACCGTAGGGCGGATCATCGGCGTGATGGGGGTCGTCCCGTCCCGAGGTCGAAGTCCGGATCGCCCCCGCTCGGGCGTTTCGGCCCAGTACGGCGACAACCACGATTGCCGTGACGACGCCGGGGTATCCGCCGCCATGGCCGACGACCGTCCACCACCCGGCCGCGACCGATCTCGACTCGAGGTGGCTGCCGAGAAGGGCGGCCAGGCTGTCGAATCAGTGCGGCACCGCAGCGGGGAGGCCGGCCGGGTCCGCGCCCGGCAGTGGGAGATCACCCTGGTGATCGCCGCCCAGGCAGGGTTGGCCGCCGCGCTCGCCGCCCTGATCGCCCAGCACTTCCTCGGCCCCGGGTCGCACGTCTTCGCTCCCGCCGCCGCCGTCGGAACGATCGCCACCGCCATCGGGCAGCGCGCCCGGCGGACCTTCGAACTGCTGGCCGGCGTCGCCCTGGGCCTTGTCATCGGTGACACGCTGCGCTTCGTCGTCGGCTCAGGACCGTGGCAGACCGGTGTGGTCGTCGCTCTCGCCATCGCCACCGCCCTGCTGGTGGCCGGCAAGGGCGGCCCGCTTGTCGGTCAGGCCGGCGGTACCGCCGTACTGATCACCACGCTGGCCCCGATGGAGAGCGGCCTGGAGGTGCCACGGATCTTCGACGCGCTTGTCGGTGGCGTCGTCGGCCTCGTGGTGGTCGCGCTGCTGCTGCCGGTCAACCCGATGCGGGTGCTCGACAGGTCGGCGGCACCGATCTTCGCGATCCTCTGCGAACAGCTCGCCGAACTCGGGCAGGCGGTGCGGGAACGCGACAGCGACCGGACGTTGCGCGTCCTCGACCGATTCCGCGCCGCCGACGACGACCTGGGTCGACTGCACGACGCGCTGAGCGGGGCGGAGGAGGTGGTGACGATCGCGCCGGCGCGGTGGCACCGCCGCCAGCAGTTCCACAGGTACGCCGTCAGCGCCAGCCACCTCGAACGGCTGCTGCTGGACAGCCGCGCACTGGCCCGCTGGTCGACCACCGCACTGGAGTACGACGAGCCGATCCCGCCGGAACTACCGGACGCGATCACCAAACTCGGCGAGGCGGTGGCACAGCTGCGTACCGAGTGCAAGGGCGACGACGCGTTCCAAAGGACCCGCGCGCTTGTCGAGGAGTGCGCCGATCTGGCCGGGCGGGCGAGCGTCCGCGGGGTCAGGTCGTTCGGCGACGCCCTCGTCACAGGCCTGCGCACCGCGGCCAGCGACCTGCTCCGCGCCACCGGCTGCGACCCGGACGACGCCAACGCGCTCGTGCGCAGTGCCGCCGGTGCCGGGGAGGCCACCGTGCACCCGCCGCCCCGGCGACACCTGTACCGGAACCGCCCGACCCGCGCCGCGCGGACCCGTCGACGGGCGGACCTCGCCGCCCGTCGACGCGAAGAGAGCCGGGCCGGCATCCCCGACAGGGGGAGACCGGCCCGGTGAACCGTCCGGATCAGGAGGAGTAGCCGCGCTCCGCGATCCAGTTGGCGACCTTCGGCAGGGTCACCCAGTATTCGCCAAGCGTCGGGTCGGCCGGGTCGGCGACCCGGATGGTGTCCCCACCGTCGCGGTAGCCGACAAGCGTCACGTAGTGGCCGCCCTCGTACGAGTGCGGGTTGCCGTCGACGTCCACCGTCGTGCCCTTGATGTTGGCCACCACCGGCCGTCCGGCGTCGACCGCGGCCAACACGTCCCGCCGCAACTGCTCGATCTGGTCGGGGCGGGCCGCCGAGTCACTGATCTCGGTCGTCCGGTACTTGCCGCCGGTCAGCTCGTTGAGCACCCGGGTCGTGTCCAGAACCGACGGGGTGCCCGCCTCGGTGGTGCCGAGCAGCCTCGCCACCTCGTCCTGGGGCAGCGCCTTGCCCTGGGCGGAGAGGGCGATCCGGGTCGCGGCCGGCCCGCAGTAGTAGAAGTTCGGCTGCGCCTGGTAGTCGATGCCGAGCACCCGCTCGCCACTCCGGTTGGTCTGGTTCGACGAGGTTGCGGCAGCCGGTGCGGAGGCGGCCTGCGCGGCGACCGCAGGGCCGAGAACGCAGCCGCCGGCGACAAGCAGGCCGACGACGGACAGACCGCTCTTCTGCATGATCGGGTTCATGGTCGAGTCTCCGTTCGGGGGTTGGAGCCTCCGACTGGCGGAGGGCAGCAGCACCGGGAATGGCGCTCGGCTCATCAGGGGGCGACCCGCGGCGGTCACGGCCGTGGGCGTACCGGGAGTAACGGCCCTGGTCCGGCCGGCATTCCGCCCCCTGCCGAGGCCCCCTCGGACCCCAGATGGGCACAAACGACGCGGCTGTCCCCGATGGGGGAGATGGTGGGTCAGAGGCTCCCGAGCAGACCGGTCACGGTGATCTCGATGACCACCCGCTCCGGATTCGGACGCGGGGCCCGATACCGCTCGGCGTAGCGGCGTTCCGCCTCCGCCACCGAGGCCGGATCCGACCGGAGCACCGCCCGGCCCTCGATGGTCAGCCAGCGTCGGCCATCCACGTGGCAGACGGCCACCGGCAGGCCCGCCGCGCCGGCATCGGCCACGTGACGCGCCTTGCGGGACGTGCCTGAAGTGATCACCCGGGCCAGCCCGGCCGCCGGGTCGAGAGTGACCCCTACGGGCACCACGTGCGGGGTGCCGTCGGCACGCGGGGTGGTAAGCGTCGCGAGGTGCCGCTCCGCGCAGAAGGCGGCCACCCGGTCGTCGCGTACGTCCAGCCGGTGATCGCCCGCCATGCCCGTCCCCCGTCCGTCAAACCGATCTCGATCATCGTACGGAGCGGCGGGTGCCCTCCGACGCCGTCGGCGCTTCGGGCTGCCCGGGCAGCCGGTGGCTCGCCGCCTGGCGCTTGTGGACCAGCCGGGTCAGGTAGATCAGCGCACCGGCCAGGATGCCCATGTCGTCCAGGTAGATGGGGTCCGGGAGGACGTCGACCGGGAAGATCGCGTAGATCAGCGCCCCGTAGAAGACGACATTGCCGCTCGCGCCGAGGCCGGTAAGCATCCGCCGGATGCGCACCACACGTACCGCCAGCACCACCGCGCCGACAAGGGTGGCGATCGCCAGGAGGCCAGCGATCACCACGAGAACCCACGCCTGTCGGGACATGCCGTCACGCTAACCCACAGACGTCCGTCCGACCCGGTGTCGGCACCGGCGCGCTCTCCGCCCGACGCATCGGCGCGCGGCGTTGCCTGCTCGGCGCGCCGTGTCGCCGTGTTGTCAGGTCAGAACGCGGGGACCGCCGCCCGGCCACGGGCGACCACGACGTTCTCCCGGGTCGGCTCGGCCGGTGGCCGGATGACCTCACTGAGCGGCAGCACCGAGGGCGACTCCGCCACCCGCCGCTCGGTCGCGGCGTGGGCCTCCTCGCGGAGGCTGCGGGCGGCTGCCACGGCCAGCTCGGCAGCCCGCCAGGCGGCCTGCTCCCGCTCCTGGGCGGCGACGTGCCGGGCCACCAGGTTGTCGCGAATCGCCCGCTGGAGCACGAGCTCCTGCTCGACCGGGTGCAGCCGCGGATCCCAGCCGTCGCGGTGCGCGAAGACGTCACTGAGCTGCTCCACCGACAAATCCTGCCGCCAGTACGCGGTAAGCGCGGCCCGATGCAGGTAGCGCTCGCGGTCGGCGTACTCGGCGGGGGTCTGTGCGGTGTACGGCAGCGGCATCGCGGCCGCGCCGCTGAGCCGACGGACGCCGGCCTCGGCCGCCTCACGGGCCTGCCAGGCGGCTTCGGCCTCCTCCTGAGCGGCCAGCCACTCCGCCCGCCGGCGCTGGGCGGTGGTGGTGGCGCGCTCGGCGGCCACCGCGACCTCCTGCGCGTAGCGGCTCTGCTCCCGCTCCTCCTGCGCCTCTTCGACCTGACTGGGCATTGCGGCGTCACGGATGCGGGCGGCCGGGTCGAGGCGAAGCCGGCCGGGTCGCAGCAGGAGGACGGAGACAGCGACCACTACCACCCCGAGCAGGCCCAGCCAGATGGCGGCGGCCCGGGGCACGTCGGGTAGGACGGCGGAGAGGACGGTCTGCATGATCAGCACCTCGCGGTCGAACAACGGGTATCGACGGATGGGTCCTGAGCGCACCGGGCCGTTGATCGACTGATGTCGACGCGATCGGCTCCGAGTGGTCGGGAGGGGGCTGTCGGGATGGTCGGCCGAGGACGATCACCGCTGGGCGGGATGGGCGGTCCGGTCGGTGACCGCAGGCGGGTCGCACCCTGCCCGGAGTGCCCGGACGCGCGACCCGGGGTCGGGTCGAGCGGATCGTCGGGGCGGCCTGGGTCAGCGGGTGGGCGGGCCGCGTCGGGGCGGTGCGCCCCGACCGAGCTCAACGGCCGGCGCGTGCCCCAGCGCTGCGGTGACCGGGCCGGTCGTCGTGGCGGTGACGAAGCCGTCGGCCGGCCGGGACGGGGTCGGCCGGCTCGCCTGGTCGGCGGCCGGAGCGGCGTCGGGTCGGAGGGTGTCCACCCGGCTGCTCACGGCGCTCGGCTGTGTCGGGGCGGGAGGCGGTGTCGCGGCGAGGGCGCCGCCGAGGCCGACCGCGAGCACCAGCGCGGTGAACGCCAGCCGGGTCAGCTCCCGCAGTGACCGCAGCATGATCCACCGGGCTGGGTGGACCAGGTTCGCGGACGGCACCCCACAAACCTATCGTCCGACTCGGCGTGGTGCAGCACGACAGCCCTGTGACAAGGGCGACCGTCGCCACGGCACCCACTGTGGACGGACCGACCCCGCGAAGGCGGTGACCCCTGCCGGACCAGGTCCGGCAGGGGTCACCGAGGCGTCGTGTGCGGCGTCGCCGATGGGCGCTGGCCGAGGAGCGGTCAGCCCGCCGTGCCGAGCACCGGCGGTGCGGCGTCCCCGCCGTCCCGCCACACCATCTCGTCCTCGGTCAGCCAGGTCAGCCGCTCGTCGGACTCGTCGTCGGCCGGCTGGCCGTGCCCGCCGAGAATGCCGGGCCGCTTGGTGCCCGCCGCGCGGCCGGAACCCGGCTGGCCGCTGCCGGCGGCCGCCCGACCGGTGGTCTCACCGCGCCGGCCGTCGATGCCGCGCCCGACCCCACTGGCGGAACGGGCCTCGGTCGCGGCGGCGCCGCCGGCCGGCCGCGCCGACACTGTGGGCGTGCTGCTCGAACCGGCGAGCGTCGAGGTGCGCAACACGCCGCCGGCCGGTGCCCCACCAGGTGCCCCGAAGACCAGACCCGGGCCGGACCCGGCGCTGGCGGGCGCGGTGGTCGGACCGGACAGACCGACAAGCCCGGCCGTGCCGCCGGCGAGCAGGGCCCCGCCGAGCAGCGGGTCCGCCCCGGCGAGGGAGGTGGTGCCCCCGGAGCCGCCCGGGCCGGTGACGACGCCCGGCGTGCCGCCGGTGGTCGTGCCGCCCACGTGGGTGATGGTCCCGCCGCCGGTGCCCGGCGGCGGGGACGAATGGGTAGGCGTCGCGACTGTCGCGCCGCCGGTGTGCGCGGTGAGCCCGGTGGCGGTGGGAGCGGCGGACGGCGTGCCGGTGGCCGGGACACTGCGGGGCGTCGTCGGGTCCGGGTTGGCCGTCTTCGGCGTCTCCGCATGGGGACGCGGCGGATCGACCACACGATCGTATGCGGAGAGGTCGTAACCGGCGGCCAGCTCGGCCACCACGTTCACCATCCGCTTGTGGGCCTTCTCCTGCTCTGCCTTGTCCTGCTGGTGGCCCATGACGCCCCCGACGACCGCGCCGGGCAGACCGAAGACGGCACCCTTGAGCGCGCCGGAGATCGCCTGGTCGTTGTCGTCGGTCTCGTCCGGGCTCTCCGCCTGCTTGTGAGCGGTGCGAAGCTGGCCGGCCATCATGGTCAGGCCCTGCTGGATGTCGGACATCCCCTCGCCGAGCGCGTCGGCGTGGTCGACGATGAGCGTCAGCCGCCGCTGGAACTCCAGGCCCGCCGAGCCCGTCCAGCTGTTGCCGAGCTTCTCGAGGTCGCCGCTGAACTCCCGGCTGAAGCTGTCCAGGATGCCCTTGAGCGTGGCCCACTTAGCGGCCAGCCCGTCGATCTGCTCGGGCTTACCGGCCATCACCGCGTCGTACAGCTGCTGGTGGCTGCTGCCCTGGTAGCGCTGGGTGTACTCAGACACGCCCATCCCCCCTCGGCCGCAACGCCCGGTCGACACCGGTCAGCGCGGCGGTGATGTCTGAGGCGTTTGCCGCGTTGCGCGCCTCCGCGGTGCGGTAGTTGGCCAGGATCGTGCTTGTCGCCTGCTGTGCCGCCTGCACCGCCTGCCGGAGTCGCTCGGCCTGCTCCACGTACGACTGGTGGACGGCGCTGTATCGGCGAGCGTTCTGGGTGGCGTCGGTGAACTGGCCCAACGCCGGAGGGCTGCACTGCATCTCGGTGTTGAGCTTGCGCAGCACCGCCTCGGCCTGACTCAGCCGCGACGCCAGGTGCTTGTGGAAGTCCTCAAGGGACAACAGGTCGACTTCCGTACGCCCGGTCATAGCAAATCCCCGTCGTTGGTTGACAACCGTCAGCGGAACCAGGCTAGTCCACCGCACCAAGCCTCGGCGACCCATGTGGGCCGCTCAGCCGTCGGCCCCGGTCTATTCCCCGGAGGCCCCGCCGCCCGTCCCGCCACTCGTCGGGTCACCCGAGGCGGGCGCGGACGACGTCGACTGCGGTGCCGAGTCGGTCGTCGGTGTGTCACCGGGCGAGAAGGTCGCGCGCGCGTCCTCCCGGTCAAGCGTCGGCCCGGTGGGGATCAGTGCGAGCAGTGAGCCGGGCACCGCCAGCGGCGTGACGCCCTCGTAGCCGAGCGCCGCCAGCGTCTCGCCGGACCCGAGCGGATACCGGACGCCCTGCGGGCTGATCAGGTAGACCGTCGACCCGGCGGCGCCGGAGCCGCTGGTCCCGGCCCCGGGCGCGGCCTGGGCCAGCACGCCCTTGCCGCCGGGCAGCAGCACCGACTCGGCCGTACGGACCGCGTCCCGATTGGTCTGCCGCACTGGCACCGAGTTTGGTTCGTCAGCGGTCAACTCGGCCGGTACCCGGTCGAAGACCTCAAGCGTGATTGTCGGCGGACCGCCTCCGCTGCTGGCCCGGTACGTCGCGCAGAGCAGCGTCTGTCCGGCCCGGACCTGGTGCAGGGCGGGCAGCGCCCGAGGCATCCCGTCCGGGTCCACCCGCTGGTCGGTCAACAGCCGGCCGGCCTGGTCCGGTGTGATGTCGGTGATCTGACCGCCGCCGCTGATCATCAGCAGCGCGGTGATCTCACTTATCGAGGCGAGCCCCTCCCGGGCCAGCACGTAGTGCTGCCCGGCCGCCCGGAACACCTGACCGATGGTGGCCGGCCGGTCGGCCACGCTCAGCCCACTGCGGTCACCGATGCCGGGCAGCGACGGCTTGCGCAGCGGCGGCCCGGCCGGCAGCGCGTTGAGCAGTTGCTGCCCGACCGGCAGCGGCGCGGTGCCCGTCATCCGTAGCGCCGCGATCGACTGATCGCCGCCGAGCACTTCGAGCCGCGAGTTGCCGGTGAGCAGGTGCCGCTGACCGTCCACGGTGACCAGAACAGCGCTGTCACCCAACGGCGCGCCTCCGGGCAGTGCCCTGTCGATCACGACGCGTGTGGTGGAACGGCGCGGGTCGACGGGATCGGGCACGTCGCAGACCGACCACGGAAAGCCGGTCAACGACTTGCGGTCGGGCAACGCGTCCGGGGCGCCGACGATGCCGACCGTGCGGCCGCGCGGCCGGTCCCGCAGCGAGGCCTGGGACATCGTCCGGACCGCCGGGGCCGGCTCGTTGAGGATCAGCCGGGCGGAGGTGTAGTTGAGCGTCGGGTGGAGCTTGCCCTCGGCGAACACGTACGTCGCACCCGTCTCACGCTCGATGACGAGCGTGTTCTCGTCAAGCGGCGCGGCGTTCCCGGTCAACTGGCCGTAGGCGCCCACCCCACCGAGCACCACGGCCGCGGCGATCGCACTGCCGAAGACCGCCATCCCGAGCCGTCGCATCGGGAGGTTAGTGGTCTCCGGATCGCCCGACAGCAGAGCGGAGACGATCCGGCGGGTGACGAAGCGGTACGCCTGCACCTGATCGCGGCGGGTCCGCATGACTTACCTCCGGCGGGGTGGATCCGCGACGATCAGGTCGGGGTGCCGTCGCGGGCTTCCCTACGATAAGGGGCCGACGGCCGGCCCTCGGGCCCGCCGCCTTGGTCGGTGCCGGGCCTTCCCCGGCGCAGAGCCACATCGTGCAGGAGGGACAGTCAGCGATGACGCAGGTTCAGGCGCGACCCGCCCGAGCGGTCACGAGCCCGTCCGACGTCCCGGCGCGGGTGGCATCGACAGCCGACCGGCCGGGTCGGGGCCGTATCGGGCCGGTGCTTGTCGGTCAACTCGTCGTGCTGGAGGTGTGCGCGGTCACCGTCTGGGCCGCGACGGCCGGCCCGAGTTGGCTGCTCGCCGTGGCGGGTTTCGTGGCGGTGCTGGTCGTGGTGGCGGCGTTCGCCCGGCGGGGCGGACGCTGGTGGTTCGAGGACGTGCTGCTGCGCCAGCGGTTGCGCCGTCGCCGCGAGCGCGCCGCGGCGGCGCTGGCCGGCGGCGCGACCGCCGATCCCCGGCTGGCCGCGCTCGCGCCGGAGCTGAGCGTCATCGAGCTGACCGACCGGGGCACTCGGCTGGGCATCGGGCAGGACGACCAGGGCTGGTTCGCGGCGGTCGCCCTGCAAGCCGCGACAGGCGCGGCGGTCGGTTCGGTTGAGGCATCCACCGTGGACCGTGCGATGCGTGTGCTCGCCGACTTCTCGGCGCCGGTCTCCCGGGCGCAGGTCGTCGCGCACACACTGGTCTGGTATCCGGCTCCCGGTGCGCCACCGGCGGCGCACCGGACCGTCTGGGTGGCGCTGCGGCTCACGGTCAGCGACGCCCGGGTGGAGACGGTCAGCCGGGGCGGCGGGTTGCCCGGCGTCCACCGGACGCTGGCCGCCGGGATCGGCCGGCTGGGCAAGGCGTTGACGGCCGCCGGGCTCGCCCACCGGCCACTGGGCCGCGACGAGTTGCGCGCGGCGGTGGTGTCGGCCGCAGGCCTCGACCTGGTCCCCGAGCCGCCTACAGAGACCTGGCTGGGGCTGCGCGGCGGCGGCTGGACGCACCGCTGCCTGGCCCTGCGCGGCCGGCCGGACACCCCGCTCGGCCCGCTTGTGGACGCGATCACCGCCACATCGGCGCCGTCGCACACGGTGGCGGCGGCGGTCTCGTCCGACGGCCGCGTGGCGGCGCCGCTGCTCCGCGTCGCGGCGATGGACAACCACGTCGAGGCACTGGTCAAGGTCGTGCGGGAGGTGGCGCGCCGGGCCGGCGTCCCGGCCCGGCCGATGGACGGGCAGCACGGCCCGGGTGTGTACGCCAGCGCGCCTGTCGCGTCGGCGCCGGGTGGGACCGCCCGCCGGCTGTCACGCTGACCCGTCGGTGCGCTTGCCAGCGGGTCAGGGCCGCAGGTTGACGATCCAGCCGTACAGGCCACAGACCCAGACGGCGAGCGGGACCAGCGAGATGATCAGCATGATCTCGACGATGTCGAGCAGCCGGCCCCAGACCGGCGAGATGCGCTTGCCGGCGACGGTCAGGCCGTAGATCAGGCTGACCACGGCCGCCAGCAGCAGGCCGCCGAGGATCAGACCGAGCCGGACCGGCAGCGACCCACCGGCGAAGGTGGCCGCGGCGGTCAGACCCAGCCCGACAGTGCCGGCGAGCAGCACCGGGATGCGTTGGGCCCGGCCGAGGAGCGGGCGGGCCCGCAGCATCGAGAGCAGGGCCAGCACCAGGCACAGCAGCACCGCAGGCAGGCGGCCGTCCAAGGCCAGCACCAACTCGACGCCGAGCACGAGCACCGACACCGTCCACAGCAGACCGGTGAGGAACTGGTCGGCCCGGTCACTGCGGTCGAGCACCTGCCGGCCGTCGACCGACTCGCTGTCGGTCTTCAGGTCCTCCGGGCCGGTCGGGATCGACGGCACCGGCAGCCGGGCCAGCCGGTAGGCGGCCATCGGCAGCGCCGGCACCGCGCCGAACGCGATCGCCGCCACAACGGCAGCCGCCGCCGCTGCGTCGAGCCCGAAGGCCAGGCAGAGCAGCGCACCCAGCCCGGCCCCCGCACCCACTCCGATCGCTGCGAAGAAGAGCGGATAGCGGTCACCGACGGCCAGCACGGCCATCGCACCGAAGACCACCACGGCGGTGGCCGCGAGCAGGGCGTGTGGGCTGGCCAGTTCGGTCAGCCGCCGGTCGCCCGCGAGCAGCAGCAGGCCGCCGGTGCCGGCGTACACCAGGCTGACCACGGCCAGGACCGCGCCGGTCCGGCTGTCACCGGCGGCGCGGGAGAGCACCGCAGCGCCGACCAGCAGAGCCACCGCCACCAGCAGGGCGGCCAGTGCGCCGGGCAGGTGCGGAGGGCCGGCGAAGAGAGCGGCCAACGCGCCGGCGCCGAACGCCGCCGTGGCGAACAGCACCGCGAAGGACCGGGTCGCGCCGACCTGCCAGGAGCCGGGGCGCTTGTTGGTAGCGGTGGCGACCGCGTCCACCACGTCGTCGAAGACGATCTCCGGGGCCGCCGCCGACCGGGGATTGAAATACAGCACCTCACCGTCGCGTACGCCCAACTGCGCGGCGGTGCGCCCGCCGTCCAGGGGTGCGCCGCCCAGCCGGGACAGCGCCCAGCCGCCGTGCCGCACCCCCTCGTCGGCCAGGTCCTCACCGGCGTAGCGCAGCAGGGTGGGCAGCAGATCGGCCATCGGTACGTCCGACGGAAGGGCCAGATCCATCCGGGTACGGGGAGCCACGATGGTGATCCGGCTCAGCCCACCGGTCGCCGTCTTCGTCGCCACAGTGGCCTCCTGGGTCCATCTACCATCGGCGGGCCGCGGTGCCGCGATGCGGGTGCACCGCGCCCACGGGAGATTACCTACGATGACGAGCACGTACAGTGCCCACCCGTGGGCTTCGATCCGCGACGGCACGTCATCAGGCCGCTTCTGGGGAGGAGACAGCCGTGAGCACGGTGGTGTTCCGCCGACTCCCGCGCCAGCCGGGGCCCGCCTTGCCACGCGGCGAGGTGCTGCTGGAGTCACCGCCCGAGCTGCCTGAGCCGACACCCCGCGGCATGGGGCAGCTGCTCATGATCCTGCCGATGGTGTGCGGCGTCGGCGCGATGGCCTTCCTCTACGCGGGCCGGGGCGGCGGCACGATGACGTACGTGGCCGGTGGGCTCTTCGGCGTCTCGATGCTCGGCATGGCGATCGGTTCGCTCGTCAACGGCGGCGGCAACGACAAGGCCGAGCTGAACGCCGACCGCCGCGACTACATGCGCTACCTGGCCCAGATGCGCAAGCGCACCCGCAGGGCCGCCGAGCAGCAGCGGGCGGCGATGGCCTGGCGGCACCCCGAGCCGGACGCGCTCTGGTCGATCGCGGCGTCGCGCCGGCTCTGGGAGCGGCGGATCACCGAGGACGACTTCGGCGAGACCCGCATCGCGCTCGGGCCGCAGCGGCTGGCTGTCGAGATCGTCCCGCCGGAGACCAAGCCGGTCGAGGACCTGGAACCGATGAGCGCCATCGCGCTTCGCCGGTTCGTACGGGCGCACTCCACAGTGCCCGAACTGCCGACGGCGCTCTCGGTCCGCGCGTTCAGTCGTGTGGTGCTGCGCGGCGACCGTGAGCCGGTGCTGGACCTGACCCGGGCGGCCCTGGGGCAGCTGGCGACCTTCCACGCCCCCGACGACCTGGTGATCGCTGTGGTCGCCGCGCCTGACCGGCAGTCGGCCTGGGAGTGGGTGAAGTGGCTTCCGCACGCCCACCACAGTGGCCGGACGGACGCTGCGGGCGCCCGCCGGTTGGTCTTCGCCAGCTTGGCCGAGGCGGAGGAGTCGCTCGCCGGGGAGTTGGCCGGGCGTCCCCGGTTCGCGGCGGAGGCCAAGCCGCTGACCACCGCCCCGCACGTCGTCGTGGTGATCGACGGCGGTGAGATCGCACCGACATGTCAGTTGGTGGGCCAGGGTCTGCTGGGCGCCACCACAATCGACCTGTCGGGGACGGTGCCCCGCGACGCCGGGCGTTGGCTGCTCTGCCTGGACGTCGGCGACGGCAGCTCAGTCGAGTTGGTCCGGGGCAAGTCGTCGTCGCGGCTGGGCCGCCCGGACGGGCTCACCGCCGACGCCGCCGAAGGGCTGGCCCGACAGATCGCCCCGTACCGGCTTTCCCAGCAGCAGACCAGCAGCGAGGAGCCGCTGGCCCGCAGCATGGAGTTGCCGGATCTGCTCGGCGTCGGCGACGCGGCGGCCGTGGACGTCCACCAGACCTGGCGGCCGCGCGGCCACCGCGACCGGCTGCGCATCCCGCTCGGCGTGGGCCCGGACGGCAACGTCGTCGAACTGGACTTCAAGGAGTCGGCGCACGAGGGCATGGGCCCGCACGGTCTGGTGATCGGTGCGACGGGCTCCGGCAAGAGCGAGCTGCTCCGTACTGTGGTGGCGGCGCTGGCGGTGACCCACTCATCGGAGGAGCTGAACTTCGTCCTGGTGGACTTCAAGGGCGGTGCGACGTTCGCCTCGCTGGAGGCGCTGCCGCACACCAGCGCGGTGATCACCAACCTGGCCGACGAGCTGCCGCTCGTCGACCGTATGCGCGACGCGCTCGCCGGTGAGATGGTGCGCCGGCAGGAGTTGCTGCGGGCGGCCGGCAACTACGTCTCCCGATTCGAGTACGAGAAGGCCCGCGCGGCAGGCGAGCCGCTGGCACCGATGCCCAGCCTCCTGATCATCTGTGACGAGTTCAGCGAGTTGCTCGCCGCCAAGCCCGACTTCATCGACCTGTTCGTGATGATCGGCCGGCTGGGCCGGTCGCTCGGCGTGCACCTGCTGCTCGCCAGCCAGCGGCTGGAGGAGGGCAAGCTGCGCGGCCTGGACACCCACCTGTCGTACCGGATCGGTCTGCGTACCTTCTCGGCTGTGGAGAGCCGGATCGTGCTCGGTGTGCCGGACGCGTACGAGCTGCCGAACGCGCCGGGGCACGGCTACCTGAAGACCGACACGAGCACGATGCTGCGGTTCCGGGCCGCCTACGTCTCCGGGCCGTACCGGGCGCCCGGCCAGCAGGCATCCGCGTCGCAGGCCCTGGTGCAGCGCCGGATCGTGCCGTACGGCGTCGACTTCCTGCCGGCGCAGGCCCCGCAGGTGCCGTTGGACACCGCGCCGGAACCGGAGCAGCCGGCCGACGGCAAGGCCGTTGCCATGCTGGACGTGCTTATCGATCAGCTCAAGGGCCGGGGTCGACCGGCGCACCAGGTGTGGCTGCCGCCGTTGGCGGACCCGCCGGGCCTGGGTGAGCTGCTCGGGCCACTGGCCGTCGACCCGACGTACGGGTTGTGCACCGCGTCCTGGCCGGGCCGGGGTCGACTCACGGTGCCGGTCGGAGTGGTGGACCGTCCGTACGAACAACGCCGCGACCCGATGATGGTCGAACTGGCCGGGGCCGGTGGCAACGTGGTCATCGTCGGTCGCTCGCTGAGTGGCAAGAGCACGATGCTGCGCTCGCTGCTCGCCTCGTTGGCGCTCACCCACACGCCGCGTGAGGTGCAGTTCTTCTGCCTGGACTTCGGCGGCGGCGCGCTACGCAGCCTGGAGCGACTGCCACACATGGCAGGGGTTGCCGGCCGGCGGGACATCGAGGCGGTGCGGCGGACGGTGGCCGAGGTCGTCGCCGTGCTGGACGAGCGGGAGACGCGCTTCGCCCAGCACGGCATCGACTCGGTGGCCAGCTACCGCCGTCGCCGGGCGGCCGGTGAGTTCGCCGACGACCCGTTCGGCGACGTGTTCCTGGTGGTGGACGGCTGGAACACGCTGCGCCAGGAGTACGAGGAGCTGGAGCAGACCATCACCACGCTCGCCAACCGGGGCCTCGGTTTCGGCGTGCACGTGGTGCTCACCGCGGTGCGGTGGGCGGAGATCCGGATCAACATGCGGGACCTGCTCGGCACCAAACTCGAACTGCGCCTGGGTGACGCGGCCGAATCCGAGATCGACCGTCGGTCGGCGATGAACGTGCCGGAGAAGTCGCCAGGCCGTGGTCTGACCCGGGACAAGCTGCACTTCCTCACGGCCATCTCGCGGATCGACGGCAGGCGGGACATCGAGGACCTGGGCGAGGCGTCGATCGCGCTGGCCGGGCACGTGGCGGCCAATTGGCCGGGGCGTCCGGCGCCGAAGGTGCGGCTGCTGCCGCGCCGACTCGCGGTGGCCGAGCTGGCCCGGATCATCGACCGGTCGGCGCCCGGCCTGCCGATCGGTGTCAACGAGTCGGCGCTGGCACCGGTCTACCTGGACCTGGCGAGCGAGCCGCACCTGACTGTCTTCGGCGACGCGGAGTGTGGCAAGACCAACCTGTTGCGGCTGATCGCCCGGGGCATCACCGAGCGGTACACGCCCGCTCAGGCCCGGTTGGTGATCGCCGACTACCGGCGTGGGTTGCTGGGCGCGGTGGAGGGCGATCACCTGCTGGACTACGCGCCGTCCAACCAGGCGTTCGCCCAGGGGCTCGGCTCGATTCGCAGCGCGTTGTCCAACCGGCTGCCCGGCCCGGACGTGACCACCGCCCAACTGCGCGACCGCAGCTGGTGGAAGGGCCCGGACCTGTACATCCTTGTCGACGACTACGACCTGGTGGCCTCCGGTGGCAGCAACCCGCTCAGCGCCCTGCAGGAGCTGCTGCCGCAGGCCCGCGACATCGGTCTGCACCTGATCATCACGCGGCGGGTGGGCGGAGTGTCCCGGGCGCTCTACGAGCCGGTGCTGCAACGGTTGCGGGAGCTGGATTCGCCAGGCCTGCTGATGTCCGGTAGCCGGGAGGAGGGCGCGGTATTCGGCACGTTGCGTCCGAGCCCGCAGCCGCCCGGCCGGGGCACCCTGGTCCGTCGCCGCGACGGACAACAGCTCATCCAGACGGCTTGGTCCGAGCCGTCCTGACCGAACCGTCCTGACCGAGTGGTCATTCAGCGGGTATCGGCTCAGGTGCCACAATCACGATGGCTGATTCGTCACTATCCATCGACCATCGCCTACCAGGGCTGCGAGGACTGGACAGACTCCGCTACGGTCTCTGTTGGAGTGTCCGTTGGTGGGGTGTCGATGCCTTGCCGCGGGGGAGGGCGCGGCAAAGCCGCCGCCACAACATGACGGAAGGGTGTGAAGCATGGCGTTCGAGGTCGAAGCTGCGACTCTGCATACCGCCGCGAGTGACGTGCGGTCTACGCGTAGCGAGGTCGACGGCGAGCTGAAGAAGCTGTGGAACGTAGTCGACGACCTGGCCATGGCGTGGAAGGGCCAGGCGTCCACGGGCTTCCAGGGGCTCATGACGCGCTGGAACGAGGACACGGTCAAGCTGCTGACCGCGATGGACAGCATCGCGGACCTGCTCGACAAGTCGGGTACGACGCACCAGGTCAACGACGAAGAGCAGCAGCAGATGCTGGACAAGTTCCACTCTGCTCTCAACCCGTGATCCGCAGCCAGCAGAGGAGGAAGTCGTGACGATCAAGGTTGACTACGCGGTCCTCGAGAGCAGCAACCAGCAGATGCAGGCCATCTCGAAGACCATCGACGAGAAGCTCGACACGCTGCGGTCGATGCTGTCGAAGCTTCAGTGGGACGGCGAGGACCGGGTCGCCTACGAGCAGCACCAGGCGAAGTGGGACCAGGCCGTCCGGGACATCAACCGGGTCCTGAACGAGATCGGTGGTGCCGTCGGCATCGCCCGCGAAAACTACGTCTCCACCGAGATGAGCAATTCCAAGGTGTGGGGCTGAGACAATCGCCGGTGCGGCTCCGGTCCGGTTCGACCGGGCCGGAGCCGCATTGCGTTGGCGTCGGCACAGTATCTGGGAGAGCAATGCGTACGGGGAAGCGTTTCCGATCGGCACGGGTCACGGCTGCGGCCGCGCTGGCGTTGTGTGCCGCGCTCGCCCCCGCCGTGACGGTCGCACCGGCACCGGCGCGGGCTGCCGACACGGTCCGAGGGCTGCAGTGGTATCTCGACTCGCTGAAGATCCCCCAGGCGCACGCGCTCACGCAGGGCAAGGGTGTCGTGGTCGCCGTCGTCGACGGCGGGGTGGACGCGAACCATCCCGACCTGCGCGGTCAGGTGCTGCCGGGGCACGGTGTAAACGTCAGCGCCGCGCCGGACGGGCGGCGTGACGACGACAAGGAAAAGGGGCACGGCACGTCGATGGCCGGCATCATCGCCGGGCGCGGTGGTGGCCCGATGCGGCTTCTGGGCATCGCCCCGGCTGCCAAGATCCTCCCGGTCTCGATGGGTGCCAGGTTCAACGCCGACGACATGGTCCTGGGTGTCCGGTGGGCAGCCGATGCCGGTGCCGACGTCATCAACCTCTCCCTGAGCGCCGGCGAAGGCACGCCGCCCCCGGATCTGGTGGACGCGATCCAGTACGCGTTGAGCAAGGACGCCGTCGTGGTGGCCTCCGCCGGAAACATCGAGCAGGGTGAACGGCGGGTCGTCGCGCCCGCCAGCATCCCCGGCGTCATCGCCGTCTCCGGTCTGGACAAGCGGGGCGGCTTCTTCACCGGCTCGGTGAGTGGCCCGGAGACCGTGCTCGCCTCACCGATGGACGGCATCATCGGGCCGGCGCCCAAGGCGGTTTCCCCGAACGGCTACTCGGTGGGCAGCGGCACCAGTTCGGCAGCCGCCATCATCTCCGGCGTGGTGGCCCTGGTCCGCGCCAAGTTTCCGCAGTTGGACGCCGCCAACGTGATCAACCGCCTGATCAAGACAGCCCGCGACGCCGGTCCGGCGGGCCGCGACCCGCAGTTCGGGTTCGGTGCCGTCGACCCGGTCGCCGCGCTGACCCGGTCGGTGCCGCCGGTGACGGCCAACCCGCTGCTGAAAAGCGCTGCGGCTGAGCCGAGCCGAGACGGTGACACCGCCAAGCGCGACGACGGGGGTCCGGCTGTCCAGTTCGGGGTGTCGAACACGACGGGCGCGATCGTCCAGGCGGTGCTCTGCCTGGCCGTGCCGATCGCCGCGCTCGTTCTCCTGCTTGTGCTGAGGCGCCGCATGCGACGTAAGTCGGCAGCGGCCGGTCCGTCCGGTCCGCCGCCGGCCGGCTGGCCCGCCGGCCCGCCCGGCCCGCCCGGATGGCCGGCGGGGCACGGCGCGCCGCCGCAGCCCGCCCCGGGCTACGGTCCACCGTCGGGTCAGCCCGGCTACCCGCCGCCGGTCGGCCAGCCCGCGCCGAGCTATCCGCCGGCGCAGGCCGCGCCGCCGTACGGCGGATGGGCGGGGCCGGGCCAGGCGCCGCCGCAATCCGGCCCGCAGCAGTAGGAAGCGCAGACCACAAGTAAGGGTTTCGGGGAGGGGACCGATGACGGACGACAGGACCAGCCAGCCGGAGCGGTTCAAGAACGACGACATCTACATCCCGGTTCCGGTGGGCGGGATGCCGACGTCGGGTCTGGCCGTGACCGGCTTCGAGATCGACAACGTCAACCATGCCGCCACGCCGGACAGTCTGGTCACCGCCCCCGGCGAGGCCGGCGTCAAGACCGAGTGGGACGCGACAAGTCTCGACTCGGCGATCGGATGGCTGGAGACCCACGCGGCGTACCTGAACAAGCTCTCCTACGACATGGTCGACATCCAGGATCTGATGGGTGGTGCGGCCGCGGGCATGGCGGGCGGGGTGGGCGGCCAGGCGAGCCCACTCGGCGGGTTCGACTGGGCGGGCCGGTTGGCGGCCAAGCACCAGGGGCTCTACCAGGGCACCGAGACAGGTGTGCGGAAACTCGCTCAGAATCTCTACGACGCGGCCGAGGCGCTGCGTCAGGTCAAGCAGAACTACGAGACGGCGGAAGAGCAGAACAGGATGTCCGCCACCGACATGCAGCGGGTCTTCGGCGAAGTGGCCGGCCGCGGCGACGGCCGCTAGGACGGGGGCGACGGTAAATGGGCCTGAGCTGGGAAGAGATGTGCCAGAAGGTCGTCATCGACGGCCGGCCGGGTGACGTGGAGAGCGCCGCCCTCGGTTGGGAACAGCTGATCAAGAATCTCAACAACGTCAAGCAGAGTCTCGACACCAACATCAAGGACCTGGGCACGACCTGGAAGGGTCCGGCGTACGAGGCGTTCAAGGGCCACGTCGAGCAGATCGCCAAGGACACCGGCCAGCTCGTGGCGGACGCCGAGAAGGGCACCGGCATCGTCCAGTCGCTCAAGGCCGCCGCCGATCGGCTCACCGCCGCCCAGCGGGACTTCCCGATCCCGGCGACCTGCGTCAACGACGTACTGGAGGCGCGCAACGCCAAGCTGACCCTCAGTGTCGGCTTCTTCGAGGCGAAGGTCTCGCCGGACTTCCTTGGCTGGCTCGATCCGGTGAGCGCGATCGCCGACTGGATCAACGACCAGTCGAAGGACGCGGCCGACGTCTTCGAGCGGGTCAGCGGCGAGTACCAGGCCATCGCGCCGGGCACCCCCGGTACCGGCGGCCCGATCACCGCAGGGGACCCGACCCGCCAGATACCGAATCTGGACACCGGTGGCGGGGGCGGCGGCGGTGTCGGCGGTGTGCCGAACATCGGCGGCGGCAACCCGAGCGCCGGCGCGGGTATCAAACCCTCGATCAGCGGGCTCGACACCGGCAACCCGCCCGGCGGCTCCGGCGTCCACCCCGCGCTCACGAGCGAATACGATCCCGGCACGGGCGGCTACCCGGGCACCGGCGGCGTACCCGGCACGGGCGGTCTGGATGAGGAGTTCAGCAGCGGCCTCGCGGGTGCCGGCGGCGCCGGCGTGCCCGGTCTGGGCTCCGGTGGCGGTGGCCTCGGGTCCGCCGGCGGGCTCGGCAGTGGCGGCGGCGGTGGTGGCCTGGGCAGTGCCGGGTCGGGCGTCGGCGCTCTCGCCGGTGGCGGCGCGCTCGGCCGACCTGTCACCCCGGGCATGGGCCCGATGATGGGCGGTGGCGCGGCAGGTGCGGGCCGTGGTGGGGGTCGGGGCGCCGGTGGCCGGCTCGGCGCGGGCGGCAAGCTGGGCGGCGGCATGGCACCCGGAATGGGTGGCGTCGCCGCCGGTGGTGCGGGTGCCGGTCGGGGTGGTGCCGGTCGGGGCGCCGGCGGTGCCGGAGCCGCCGGTCGGGGTGCGGGTGCCCGAGGCGCTGGCGGTATGGCCGGGATGGGCGGCGGTGCCGGCTACGGCGAGGAGGAGGCTCCCCGCGACACGTGGCTGGAGGAGGACGAGGACGTGTGGGGTGCGGACGGCGGAGGGACCTCCGGCGTCCTGCGCTGAACGTTCGGGTGCCGCGGTGCCGATGCGCTCGACCGCATCGGCACCGCGGCTTTCCTCTGGTCAGCCGGTGACAGGTGTGTCGGGGCGTCGGCCGGGGCGCCAGCCGCGTCGGCGGCCCCGCGCCACGATCGGTCGCGCGATAAGCAGCAGGCCGGCAAGCAGAGCGCCGACCACGGCGGCCCAGAGCGCGGCGGTGCGTTGCCAACTCAGCGGGTCGGCCGTGCTGGCGGGTGCGGGGAGTGCGTCGGCCGGCGGGTTCGAGCGGGTGCCCAGCAGGCTCGACACCGCCCGGTACGGGTTGACCACGCCGTAGCCGACCTCCGCGTTGTGCCCTTCCGGCGGGTTGTCCGCCGTCCGTTCCAGCCGGTCGGCGACCTGCTCCGGGGTGAGGTTCGGGTGGGCGGCCCGGACCAGCGCGACAACCCCCGAGACGTACGCGGCGGCGAAGCTGGTGCCGCCTGTCGGTTCGGCGCGGTAACCGGATCCGCCCGGCGCCGGGCCGACTATGTTCAATCCGGGCGCGGCGACGTCGACGTAGGCGCCGCTGACCGAGGTGCCCACGTGGCCGCCCTGCTCGTCCACACCCGCGACCGCGATCACCCCGGGGTACGCGGCCGGGTAGGCCGGCTTGTCCTCCTGCTGCTCCTGCCGGTTTCCGGCTGCGGCGACCAGCACGACCTGCTTGGCGAGGGCGCGCTCGACGGCCTCCGCCAGCTCGGGGCGGGGCAGGGTGACCAGGGAAAGGTTGATCACGTCGGCGCCGTTGTCGACAGCCCAGTCGATGGCCGCCGCGATCTGCCCCGGCAGGGCCTCGTCGTTGGTGCCCTTGGCGTCCGGCAGAACCCGGATCGGCAGGATGCGGGCCGCCGGGGCAATGCCGCTGAAGGGTGCCCCCGTGCCTTCCTGGCCGGCGATGATGCCGGCCACCATCGTGCCGTGGCCGGCCAGGTCACACTGGCCCTGGTTGGCAGGCAGGTCGTTGAAGTCGCGCCCCGCGAGGACCTGGCCCTTCAGCGAGGGGTGGATTGCGGAAACCCCGGAGTCGATCACCGCGACCGTCACCCCGGCGCCCCGGGAGAGCGGCCATGCCGATGCCGGGTCCAGCCGGCGCAGCCCCCAGGGCATCTCCACCAGGCCGGCCTCGCCGGCGGGGCCGCAGGTGGGCGGTGCCGCCACGGCGGGGGAGGCGGGGACCACCAGGGCGGCGCCGAGCAGGGCCGCTAGCGATCCACTGAGGACTGCTCGGACGCCAGGGCGGGACCGGTCGGTCGCGCTCAACGGCAGGCTCTCGCGCACTCGCAAAGGTTACCGCTGCGTCGCATCGGGCAGCGGCCGGTGACGACGGTCAGGGCCGCTCTGCGCCGTCCGTCGTGGGGGCGTCAGCGAAGAGCGCGAGCAGGTCGCCGACCTGGCGGTAGGCCTCGGCGGGGTGCCGGAACCGGCCGGTCGGGTTGAGGGTGTATTCGTTGCGGCGCCCGACCCGGGTGCGCTGCAGGTAACCGCCCGCCTCCAGGTCGGCGACGATTGCCTGCGCGGCTCGTTCGGTGACTCCGACCTCGGCCGCCACGTCCCGCAGTCGAGCGGTGGGATCGCGGGCGATGGCAAGCATGACGTGCCCGTGGTTGGTGAGGAATGTCCAGTTCCGGCCGCCGCCGGTGCCAGCCGTCGTCGTGCTCGTCATGTGGACCGCCTCTCCGTTGTCCGCCCCGTCCCGCGTGTCGAAAGCGGCCCGGCTCGGGGTGAACGTATGAAATCTATATCACGCATATCTTGACGCATCTTGTGGTGCGTGTGAACGTGGAGCCGAGCCAGCGCCCGCCGCCAGTCCGGCCGACGTGTGGGTTGATCAGGTCAAATGCGTGGAGACGAGGTGCGGGGATGAGTCTTTCCGCTATGCCCGGTGGCCAGCCAGGCCCGCAGCGGGCCTCGGCGCTCACCGCGCCGGCCCGGGCGTACGCCGAGCTTGCCGACGGCAACAGACGCTTCGTCAGCGGGGCTCCGCGCCACCCCAACCAGGGTGCCGAGCACCGGGCCGCGGTGGCCGACGGCCAGCACCCGTTCGCGGTGATCGTCGGCTGTTCCGACTCCCGGCTGGCCGCCGAGATCATCTTTGACCGGGGGTTGGGTGATCTCTTCGTGGTGCGCACGGCCGGGCATATCGTCGGCCCGGAGGTGCTGGGCAGCGTGGAATACGCGGTGACAGTGCTCGGCACCCCCCTGGTGGTGGTGCTCGGCCACGACTCCTGCGGTGCCGTGCAGGCGGCGCGCGAGACGGCTGCCACCGGCACCTCACCCGGTGGGCATCTGCGCGCGGTGGTCGACGCGGTGCTGCCCAGCCTGCGGCGTGCCACCGCCGAGGGAGTGGACGACATCGACGGCATCGTCGACATCCACATCGCGCAGACCGTCGAGACGCTGCTCGGGCAGTCGCCCGTGCTTGCCGACGCGGTGGCGCAGGGGCGGTGCGCGGTGGTCGGCATGTCCTACCGACTCGCGGTCGGTGGGGTGCGACCGGTGACCGCCGTGCCGGCCGGCGACGCGACGCTCGACGCCGCCGCCCCGGGCGCGCCGGCGACGCCCGCCGCCGCCTGACACGACGCGGGGCGTACCCCGCCAACTGCGAGAAAGGGCCGCCCCGCGCGACGCGGGGCGGCCCTTTCTGCGGTACGTGTGGTCAGAGCAGCGACATGTGGACGTGGTCGGTGTGGTTCGACGGCCCGCTGTACGACTTCCATCCGGTCGCCGGGAACCAGATCTGTCGGTTCCAGATCACGTAGTAGATGCCGAGTCGGTCGGCGTTGCGGATGAGGAACGCGGCGACGTTGTTGCCGTACGTGCGGGTGTCGTCGTTGTGCCAGGGGCTGAATCCGCTCTTCTGCAGCGACCAGTCGCAGGCGCGGCCCTTCGGGTGCTCCCACGGCCCGCCGGAGCGGTAGCAGCCGACAAACCGGTTGAAGCCGGCCCGCTTGACCTCCTTGTACGCGTGCAGGGTGCGTGGCGTGACGCAGCCGGAGGTGGTGGGGTCGTCCTCGCTGCACGACTGCGGCTTCCAGTCACCGTCGGCGGTGCGACCCGGGCCGATCCGGGCGACCGGCGAGGTGGCATCCACCAGGCCGCCGGTGAAGCCCTTCCCGCCGACGAGGGAGAGCGCCTTGTCCGCCTCGCTCTTGCGCTTCGCCATCAGGGCGGTCTGCTTCTGCTGCTCGCGGACCTCCGTGTCGAGGGCCAGCTTGGCCTGCTCGGCGCGGGCCTTGACCGTGTTGACCTCGGCGAGCTTCTTCTCGTTGACCATGTTCATCTCGTCGAGCGTCGCGGCGCGCTGGACGAACGAGTCGGGAGCGTCGCTCTCCAGCAGCATCGCGATCGCGCCGATCCGGCCGGTTCGGTACGACTGGGCGGCGATCTGCCCGACCTGCGGGGCCAGCGCCTCCAGATCGGCCCTGGCCCGGTCGACCTCTATCGCCAGCTCAAGCTGCCGCTTCTTGGACTTGTCCAACTTGGACTTGGCCGCGGAGTAGTCGCGGTTGGCCTGCTCGATGACGTCGTTGAGCAGCTTCGGCTCGCCGTCCTCCTCGTGCCCGGACGGTGTGGGGGTCGTCGGGGCGGCGTGGGCCGGGAGGGGCCCGGCAAGCACGGTCAGTGCGGCGATCACGGCCACCACGGGTGTCAACCAGCGGCGTAGGGGTGCCGTCACAATGTTCCCTTCCGTCGACCGCCGACCGGGTTAGCTGACGGGTTCGGGGCGGAAGCGGCCCCTACCGCTGATGCGGATTCACCCCACGTGCCTGGGTCCCCGGCTCGCCGGTTGGCGATTGGGCGGTGGCACCGCAGGCGCCGCTTCGCGCCTACATCGGTAACCGGCAGCGAGGTTACCCGAGAGTCGACCGGGTGAGCTACGCCTGGATGCCGACCAAAAGCGTCATTTCGCCATGGCGTTGAGTGACAAGTGACGTGGCCTTCAGGGCGACTGCCCGACCCGGTCACGCTGAGGAGTGTCACCATGCCGTATCTGTGCTCCTGTTCGAATGCGGCCACGGATCGGTGGCGGTGGGTGGGGGTGGGGTCCGCGTCGGGTCCGACTCGTCGGGTCGAGCCGTTCGCGGTGAGCCGAGAGCCGCCAGTGCCTCCGTCCGGTCCGGACGGGGTCGCGGGGCGGGAGCGTCTGCCGACGGAGTGGCATCCGGGCGCCCGGCCGCCGTCACCACTGCGGCCAGCCCGGTGGTCAGCGGCACGGCGGCGATCAGGCCGAGTGTGGCGACCGCGCTGCGGACGATCTCCTGCGCGAGGAATTCACTTGTGAGGATCTGCGCGATCGGCCGCGAGTCGGCGGTGAGCAGGAGCAGCAGCGGTAGTGATGCGCCCGCGTACGCCAGGACGATTGTGTTGACCGTGGAGGCGATGTGGGCGCGGCCGACCCGGGTGGCCGCCCGGTAGAGCTGCAACCGGGTCAGCCCCGGGTTGGCGTTCGCCAACTCGGTGACGGTGGCCGCCTGGGTGACCGTCACGTCGTCGAGCACCCCGAGCGAGCCGATGATGATCCCGGCGAGCAGCAGGCCGTGCAGATCCACGTCGCCCTGGAACATCGACAGCGTCGTCGCCTCCTCGCTGCCGAAGCCGGTGAGGTGGGTCGCGGCCGTGGCGATTGTGGCGAGTACGCCGGTGAGGACCAGGCTGCCCAGGGTGCCGAGCACCGCTACCGAGGTCTGCGCGGTGACCCCGTGCGTCAGGTAGAGCACCACGAACATGATCAGCGCCGCACCGACCACCGCCACCAGCAGCGGTGACCTGCCGGCCGCGATGCCCGGCAGCACGAAGGTGAGCAGGATGGCGAAGCTGGCCGCCAGCCCTGCGAGCGCGGCGAGGCCCCGCCACCGGCCGAACGCGACGATCGCGGCGGCGAAGACCACTGCCAGCCACAGCAGCGGCGTACCCCGTTGGTGCTCGGCGATGTTCCAACTGGTGGCGGCGGGATCGGTCGGATCGGTCAGTTCGACCATTATGACGTCGTCGCCCACTGCGACCCGGGGTGCTCCGGGCCCGGCGGGGATCGAGGTCTGGACCTGCTGCCCGGCGCTCGGCCCGTCCTCGACCCGTACGTCCACCGTGCCGCACGGCCCGTCGACGGCCGACGGGCCCTCGGGGTTCGCCGCCGGCGGGCAGGGCTCGGTCATCACCCGGGTCACCGTGCCGTGGTATCGCGGCACGTCCGCTTCGCCACCGGCCTGCGGTGACCCGTCGCGCGGCCAGAGCACCACCGCCGCGATGACTGTGGCCACGAAGAGCGGCACCACCGTCGCGACGAGGAGCCGTCGCACCCGCGGTGGGGCGGGCGGAGCGGAACGGCTGTGGTCGGAACCCAATGCGAGACTCCCAACGATCCGGTGCGGGGTACGTGTCAGCGGACCGGTCGGTTCACCGTTGACAGGGAAACGCTGCGAGAGGCGCGGTGGATCGCCAGCTGACGATCGTTCGGTCACGGACGGTGAACGCCCGACGGCGTCGACCGGCCGGGGCGCCACGACGTGGTGGCGCCGCAGCCTGGGTGCGCGGCGGCGGTTGGAGGGTCATCCTGCGAAATGCTAACCAGCCCACAATGGGGCTGCAGTTCGTGGCGGGGTGTCGGATTAGCGAACCACTCGCGTGGCGGCCCTCCGGCGGGGCATGTTTGTGGCATGCCCGCTCCGTCACCGCAGGACCCCGACCGCCAGCGGGACGCCGGGCACGCGGGGCATGACAAGCACGCCGGGCACGATCCGGCGATGTTCCGTCGCCGCTTCTGGGTCTGCCTGGTGCTCACCATCCCGGTGGTCCTGACCAGCCATCTCGTGACGGATCAGTTGGGCCTGAGCGGGGATGTCCCGGGCCGGTCCTGGGTGGGCCCGGTGCTCGGCTCGGTGGTGTTCTGGTGGGGTGGCTGGCCGTTCCTGGTCGGCGCGGTCCGGGAGGTGCGGGACCGCGCGCCGGGCATGATGCTGCTTGTCGCGATGGCGATCACGGTGGCCTACACCGCCTCGCTGGCCACCAGCGTGGGCGCCTTCGACCTGGACTTCTGGTGGGAGTTGGCCGCGCTGGTCACCATCATGCTGCTCGGTCACTGGCAGGAGATGAAGGCCATCGGGCAGGCGCGGGGCGCGCTCGCGGCGCTGGCCGCGCTGCTGCCGGACGAGGCCGAGCGGGTGGCCGCGGACGGCCGGGTCGAGGCGGTGCCGGTGACCGACCTGCGGATCGACGACGTGGTGCTGGTCCGCCCGGGAGGTCGGGTGCCGGCGGACGGCCGGATCGTCGAGGGTGACGCCGAACTGGACGAATCGATGATCACCGGTGAGTCCCGGCCGGTGGCGCGGTCGACTGGCGACCGGGTGGTGGCCGGCACGGTTGCCACCGACTCGGCTGTCCGCGTCCGTGTCGAGGCGCTCGGGGAGCAGACCGCTCTCGCCGGTATCCAGCGGATGGTCGCGCAGGCGCAGGCCTCCGGTGGCCGGGCGCAACTGCTGGCCGACCGGTTCGCCGCCGCGCTGTTCTACGTGGCCACCGGCACCGCTGTGCTGACCGTGCTGGTCTGGACCGCGCTCGGTCAGCCCGACGAGGCGGTGGTCCGCGCGGTGACGGTTTTGGTGATCGCGTGCCCGCACGCGCTCGGTCTGGCCATCCCTCTGGTCGTCGCGCTCTCGACCGCGCTGGCGGCGCGGTCCGGGATCCTGGTCAAGGACCGGTTGGCGTTGGAGCGGATGCGGACCGTCGACGCGGTGCTCTTCGACAAGACCGGCACCCTCACCCGGGGCGAGCACGTGGTCACCGACGTGGTGGTGGCGGCGGGCGTCGAGCGGGACGAGGTGCTGCGGGTCGCGGCGGGCGTCGAGTCGGACAGCGAGCATCCGCTGGCCCGGGCGATCGTGACGGCGGCCGGGCGTGCCGGCCCGGCCCCGGCTGCCGGGTTCCGGTCGCTGCCGGGCCGTGGTGTGCAGGCCACCGTCGACGGTACGGAGTACGCGGTGGGCGGGCCGGCGCTGCTGCGGGAGCTGGGCCTGTCGCTCCCGGCGGAGCTGGAGAAGGCGACCGAGCGGTGGTCGGCGCGGGGCGCGGCGGTGCTGCATCTGGTGCGGCTGCCGGAGACCGTGCTCGGCGCGTTCGCGTTGACCGACGAGGTGCGTCCGGAGGCTCAGCGGGCCATCGTCGAGCTGCGCGCCGAGGGCGTACGGACGATCGCCATGATCACGGGTGACGCCCGTCCGGTGGCCGAGGCGGTCGCGGCCCAGCTCGGCTTCCGGCCCGGAGTCGACGAGGTCTTCGCCGAGGTGCTGCCGGCGGAGAAGGACAGCCGGGTGGCCGAGCTCCAGGGGCGGGGGCTGACAGTGGCGATGGTCGGCGACGGGGTGAACGACGCGCCGGCGTTGGCCCGAGCGGATGTGGGCCTCGCGATCGGGGCGGGCGCCGATGTCGCGATCGAGTCCGCCGGGGTGGTGTTGGCGTCGTCGGACCCGCGCGGGGTGGGTGCCGTGGTCCGGCTGTCCCGGGCGTCGTACCGGAAGATGCGGCAGAACCTGGCCTGGGCGGCGGGCTACAACGTGGTGGCGTTGCCGCTGGCGGCGGGGGTGCTGGCCTGGGCGGGTGTGGCGTTGAGCCCTGCGGTGGCCGCGCTGTTGATGTCCGCGTCCACAATCGTCGTGGCGCTCAACGCGCAGTTGCTGCGCCGGGTCCGTCTCGACCCCGCACCGGACTGAGGGTTGTCAGCCGCGCTTCATGAGCCGGCCGACCGCCGCCATCATCTCGGTGGCCATCTCGTCGGCCCGGCCCTCGGCCGCACCCTCGTGCATGCAGTGCCGCGCATGCCCGTCGAGCAGGCCCAGCGCCACCTTGTCGAGTGCGGCCTGGATCGCGGAGATCTGGGTGAGCACGTCGATGCAGTAGCGGTCCTCGTCGACCATCTTCTCGATGCCCCGGACCTGCCCCTCGACGCGCCGAAGCCGCGTGAGTAGCTCGTCCTTGCTGGCGGTGTATCCGCGGATCGGGGTCGGTGCGGTCATGGCGACCAGGATAGCGTACCCCCCGGGGGTATGCTACTGTCACTCTCGGCCGCGATACCCCCACCGGGTACCGGTACATGGCACAGCACGGGTCCGTCTCCGACTTACCCCCGGGGGGTATAGGCTCGGAGATGGCGGAGGGAGACATTCGATGGTCAGCACGACGTACCAGGTGAAGGGCATGACCTGCGGACACTGCGTCAGCGCGGTAAGCGCCGAGGTGGGTGCCATCGAGGGCGTACGCGACGTTCAGGTCGACCTCGGCACCGGCCAGGTCACCGTCAGCAGCGAGCAGCCGGTGGCCGTGGAGGCCGTCCGGGCCGCCGTCGACGAGGCCGGCTACGACCTCGTCGAGGCGTGATCGGGAGGCCCGGGATGAACACGGTGACCAGGCTGGGCGGTTTCGCCCTCGGTCTCGCGGCGGTCTTCGGCGCGGCGTACGGGATCGGCCGGGTCGCCGATCCGGCCACCCCGGCCGCCGAGAGCCGCCACGACGGCAGCGCCGCACACACCTCGGGCCCCACCAACCACGACGAGGCGGCCGGGCTGCTCCCCGGCGGTCTGCTCGTCTCCGACCGCGGCTACACCCTCGAACCGGTCGCCGCCCCGGCCGGCGAGTTCGCGTTTCGGATCGCCGGGCCGGACGGTCGCCCGGTGACCCGGTACGACGTGGCGCACGACAAGCGAATGCACCTGATCGTGGCCCGACGGGACCTGTCCGGCTTCCGCCACGTCCACCCCGACCTCGCACCGGACGGCACCTGGCGGGTCGACACCCCGCTGGCCGGCCCCGGGCAGTGGCGGGCATTCGCCGACTTCACCCCGACCGGCGGTGAGCCGCTGACCCTCGGGGTGGACGTGACAGTTCCCGGTGCGCTCACCGAGCGGCCCCTGCCCGCCCCGGCCACAAGCACCACGGTCGACGGCTACACGGTGACCCTGACCGGTGAGCCGCAGCCCGGCCGCGCATCGCCGCTCACCCTGACGATCAGCCGGGACGGCCAGCCGGTCACCGACCTGGAGCCGTACCTGGGCGCGTACGGGCATCTGGTGGCGCTGCGCCGGGGTGATCTGGCGTACCTGCACGTACACCCGGACGGGACGCCCAGCGACGGGCGGACCAGGCCCGGCCCGGACGTCACATTCCTCGCCGAGGTGCCGTCGGCCGGCAGCTACCGGCTCTACCTCGACTTCCGGCACGGCGGGAGTGTGCACACCGCCGAGATCACAGTCGTGGCCGGCACGCCGACCGCGGACGCCCCGACGGCAGGCGCCGACCCGACCCCGAGCGGACCCGCACCGACCGACGGCGCCGACCACGGCACCCCCGGCCACGGGCACAACTGACGGGACCAGACGATGACCACGACCAGCAGACCGCTGCCCGAGGCGCCGAACCGGATCGAGCTGGCCATCGGCGGGATGACCTGCGCCGCCTGTGCCGCCCGGATCGAGAAGAAGCTGAACCGGATGGACGGGGTCAGCGCCACCGTCAACTACGCCACCGAGAAGGCGACAGTCCGGTACGTCGACGACGTCACGCCGGACGACCTGATCGAGACCGTGCAGAAGACGGGCTACACGGCGGCTCTGCCGTCGCCGCCGACCACCGCCGAGGAGCCGGTGGACCCGCTGCGCGGGCCGCGTACCCGGCTCTGGGTCTCGGTGGTGCTCAGCGTGCCGGTGATCGTGCTGGCCATGGTGCCGCCCTGGCAGTTCGACTACTGGCAGTGGCTGTCGCTGACCCTTGCCGCCCCGGTGGTGGTCTGGGGTGGGCTGCCGTTCCACAGGGCCGCGTGGACCAACCTGCGGCACGGCGCGGCGACGATGGACACTCTGGTCTCGCTCGGCACCCTGGCGGCGTTCGGCTGGTCGCTCTGGGCGCTCTTCCTCGGCGACGCCGGGATGCCCGGGATGACGCACCCGTTCCGCTTCGACATCACCCGCAGCGACGGCGCCGGCAACATCTATCTGGAAGCGGCTGCCGGGGTGACAGTGTTCATCCTGGCCGGACGCTATTTCGAGGCCCGATCCAAGCGGACCGCCGGTGCCGCGCTGCGGGCCCTGCTCGAACTCGGCGCCCGGGACGTGGCGGTGCTGCGGGACGGCGTGGAGACCCGGATTCCGGTGGACCGGCTCGCTGTCGGTGACCGGTTCGTGGTCCGCCCCGGCGAGAAGATCGCCACCGACGGTGTGGTCGACGAGGGCACCTCCGCCGTCGACGCCAGCATGCTCACCGGCGAGTCGGTGCCGGTCGAGGTCGGTCCCGGTGACGGCGTGGTCGGCGCCACTATCAACGCGGGCGGACGCCTTGTCGTCACCGCCACACGGGTCGGCGCGGACACCCAGCTCGCCCGGATGGCCGACCTGGTCGAGCAGGCGCAGAGCGGCAAGGCGGCCGTGCAGCGGCTCGCCGACCGGATCTCCGGCGTCTTCGTGCCGATCGTCATCGCGCTCGCGGTCGGCACACTCGGCTGGTGGCTCGGCACCGGGGCCGGCCCGACCGCCGCGTTCACCGCCGCCGTCGCCGTGCTGATCATCGCGTGCCCCTGCGCGCTCGGCCTGGCCACCCCGACGGCGCTGCTTGTCGGCACCGGTCGGGGTGCCCAGCTCGGCGTGCTGATCAAGGGACCGGAGGTGCTGGAGTCGACCCGCCGGGTGGACACGGTCGTGCTGGACAAGACCGGCACCGTGACGACCGGCCGGATGACCCTGGTGGACGTGGTTCCGGCCAGCGGCGAGGCCCGGGCAGAGCTGCTCCGGCTCGCCGGGGCGGTGGAGGCCGCCTCCGAGCACCCGATCGCCCGCGCGATCGCCACCGGCGCCGCCGAGGCCGGCGCGCTGCCACCGGTGACCGACTTCGCCAACCTCGAAGGGCTTGGCGTCACCGGCACCGTCGATGGTCGGGTCCTGCTTGTCGGGCGGCCTCGGCTGCTGCGCGAGCGCGGGCTCGACGTACCGCCGGAGGTCGAATGGGCCGTCAGCGACGCGGAGGCCGCCGGGCGTACGGCGATCGTCGCCGGCTGGGACGGGCGGGCCCGGGGCGTGCTCGCGGTCGCCGACGTGGTCCGGCCGACCAGCCGGGCGGCCGTGGCGCGGCTGCGGGCCCTGGGGCTCACCCCGGTCCTGCTGACCGGTGACAACACCACCGTGGCCCGTGCGGTCGCCGCAGAGGTGGGCATCGACGAGGTGATCGCCGAGGTGCTGCCGGCCGGCAAGGTCGACGTGGTCAAGCGGCTCCAGGCCGAGGGGCGTTCGGTGGCGATGGTCGGCGACGGGGTGAACGACGCCCCGGCGCTGGCCCAGGCCGACCTCGGGCTGGCCATGGGCACCGGCACCGACGTGGCGATCGAGGCGTCCGACCTCACGCTGGTCCGGGGTGACCTGGACGCGGCGGTGGACGCCATCCGGCTGGCCCGGCGCACGCTCGGCATCATCCGGGGCAACCTGTTCTGGGCGTTCGGCTACAACGTGGCGGCCCTGCCGTTGGCCGCCGCCGGGCTGCTCAACCCGATGATCGCCGGCGCCACCATGGCGTTGTCCTCGGTGTTCGTGGTGGCCAACAGCCTGCGCCTGCGCCGGTTCCGTTCGGCCGCTGGCGATCTGTGACGACGGTAAATGGTTGGACCGGAGATGCCCGGGGTACTTCTGGTGGCGAAGCGACACTCGCTATGGAGGTTGACATGGGTATCGACGACAAGATCAACAATGCCAGCGAGGACGCGGCCGGCAAGCTGAAGGAAGGCGCCGGTCGGGCCACCGACAACGAGCGCTTGGAGGCCGAGGGTCGCGCCGACCAGTCCACGGCCAAGCTCAAGCAGGCCGGCGAGAAGATCAAGGACGCCTTCAAGAGCTGACGTACGACGTAACCCGCACGCCGGGCCGGTGATCATTCACCGGCCCGGCGTGCTGTGTGTCCGGGGTTGGCCGACTGGCTGAACAGGATGGAGGCACCCACCGCCGTGCGGGGCGTCGTCCCGTCGGCGAGCGACGCCGTGGTGCCGTACCCCTTCGCGGTCTTCTGCCAGGACTGGAGCCTGCCGGTCCGGGACTACCGGGAGTACGCCGGGCACCTGCACCGGATGGCCCGGCTCGCACCCGACCTGCGGTACCCGACGGCGGTGTTCGCACTGGTGACCTGCCTGGGAGCGCCGACGCCGGTAGCCAATCCGCAGCACCGCCTGCGGGTTCGCACCGATGTGCCGCTGCTGATCGCCGCCACCGTGCACGACCCGGCGAGCGGCTACAACTGGGCCACGAACGTGGCGCGTCAGTTGGGCAGGCACGGCGTGCTGCTCACGTACCAGGGGTGGGGGCACGGCAGCTACTCCACCAGCCCGTGCGTGGCGCTAGCCGTCGACGCGTACCTGATCGATCAGGTGGTGCCCGCCCGCGGCGCCTACTGCCAGGCCGTCGACCCCGACGTGTGACGGCCTTGCTGGCCGTCGGGCGACATGGTCCGCCCGACGGCCGGCAACGGCACGCTCAGCGCCGCCTGATGGCGCGTACGACGACGTCGTGAAGCGTCTTCTCCTGACCGCCGGGGCCGGTGACCGTGCGGTGGTGCTCCTCGGCGGTGGCGATATCCCAGGTGGTGCTGTCCAGGCCGGCGATGATGTCGGCCGAGGTGACCGATGCCTCCTCGGGTGGGTGGTGCCCGTGCCCGGTGGCTCCGGGGGAGTGCAGGTGCCCGACGATCAGGAGGGTGCCGCCGAGCGCCACCCAGGTGGAGATGCGGTCGTAGAAGGCCAACTGCGGGATCGCCGGGTGCGCGTAGTGCGTCGTCACCAGGTCGAATCGCGCCTCCGGAGCCCATGCCGTCAGGTCCGCCTCCACCCACCGCACACGCTCGGACACCCCGCTCGCCGTCGCGCGTTCGGTGGCGACGGCGAGGGCAGCCGATGCGATGTCGACGGCGGTGACCTGCCAGCCGTGCGAGGCGAGCCAGATCGCCTCCGTGCCGGTGCCACACCCGGCGTCCAGTGCCGTGCCCGGCGTCAGCCCGGAGGTCTCCTCGGTCAGGTACGGGTGCGGGCTGCTCGCCCCGACGGCAGCGGCGTGGTGGCCCTCCTGCCACTGCCGCTCCCAGTAGGCCCTGTCGAAATCGTGCTGCCCGCTCATCTGTCTGCTCCTTCGCGCGTCACAGGCGAACTGTGACCGGAGTTGGAGCGGCTCGCAAAGGTTCTTGCCGAATGGCAAAATCGGCGGCATGGACGAGCATCCGGCCGACACGCTCGACGCGGTCGGGCCGAGACTCAAGCACCTTCGGCTCCGCCGCGACCTCACACTCACCGACCTCGCCGAGGAGACCGGCATCTCCGCGAGCACGCTCTCCAGGCTCGAAGCCGGCCTACGACGCCCGACGCTCGAACAACTCCTTCCGCTCGCTCGGGTCCACGGCGTGACCCTCGACGAACTCGTCAACGCGCCACCGACCGGCGACCCCCGCATCAACCTGCGGCCCATCGCCAACGGCGACGGATCGACGGTCCTGCCCCTGACCCGCAGGCCCGGCGGCATCCAGGCGTACAAGTTCGTTCTCCCCGCCGGTGCCGACGACCGGGAGCCCGACCTGCGCACCCACGAGGGCTACGACTGGGTCTTCGTCCTCAACGGCACGCTGCGCCTGGTGCTCGGCGAACACAACCTCATCCTCAAGCCCGGGGAGGCCGCCGAGTTCGACACCCGTACCCCGCACTGGTTCGGTGCCACGAGCGCCGGTCCCGTGGAGTTCCTCAGCCTGATCGGCAAGCAGGGCGAACGCGCGCACGTCCGCGCCAGACCGAAACCCGGTTAGCGCAGGACCCGGTAGGTCACGTGCGTGACGGTCGGCCCGGCCACCACGGCCACCTGCTCCAGGCGCAGAGAATCCAGACCGTCGAAGAGCTTCTCGCCGCCTCCGAGGACGATCGGCACGATGTGCAGTTGCAGGGTGTCGATCAGCCCGGCGGCCAGGTATTGCCGCACGGTGCTCGCCCCACCCGCGATCGCCACCCGCCTGTCGCCCGCCGCCTCCCGTGCCTGCCGCAGCGCCGACTCGATCCCGTCGGTGACGAATCGGAACTCCGTGCCGCCGTTCATCACCAACGGCGTCCGGGGGTGGTGGCTGAGCACGAACACAGGGGTACGGAACGGGGGTTCGTCGCCCCACCAGCCCTGCCAGGTCTCGTCCCAGGCACCGTCCCCACCACCGAACATCCGCCGACCCATGACGTACGCGCCGATCTCGCGTGTCATCTCCTCGACCACATCCGCGTCGACACCCCGGTCACCGCCGGCAAGCCCGTGCTGTGCCCGCCAGGCGTCCAGGCCGAAGACCCACTCGTGCAACCGCAGGCCGCCCCGGCCCAGCGGATCCTGCCGACTCTGCTCCGGCCCCGCCACGTACCCGTCCAGCGAGATCGACAGCTGACTGATCACCATGCTCGTGCCCCTTCGGCTCATCGTGGTGCCGCCAGACGCGCGGCTTTCCGTTCCAGATAGCGCTGCTCGGGCAGGCTCGTCGTGCCGCGCGCCGCCGCCAGGTACGCGTCCCGCGCCGCGTCGGCCTGCCCGGCCAGCTCCAGCAGGTGGCCCCGAACGGCGGCGAGCCGGTGGTGCCCGGCGGTGCGCTCGTCGGCGTCCAACTGCGTGAGCAGGGCGAGCCCGGCCCGTGGTCCGTCGGCCATGGCCACCGCCACCGCCTGGTTGAGGGTGACCATCGGGTTCGGCGCGACCCGGGCCAGCAGCCGGTAGAGCGCGACGATCTGCCGCCACTCCGTCTCCGCCGCCGTCGGCGCCTCCGCGTGCACCGCGGCGATGGCCGCCTGGATCTGGTACGGACCGGGCGGCGACCAGGTCAACGCCTCGGTGATCAGCGCGATCCCCTCCGCGATGGCGGCGCGGTCCCATCGGGTGCGGTCCTGCTCGGCAAGCGGCACCAGTTCCCCGTCGGGGCCGACGCGAGCCGCCCGATGGGCGTCGGTGAGCAGCATCAGCGCCAGCAGCCCGGCCACCTCGCCGTCGTCGGGCAGCAGCCCGTGCAGGACGCGGGCCAGCCGGATCGCCTCGCCGGTCAGCTCGGCCCGGTGCAGGTCCGGGCCACTGGACGCGGTGTACCCCTCGTTGAAGATCAGATAGAGCACCCGGAGCGCCGTGCGCAGCCGCTCGTCCCGCTCACCCGGCGCGGGCATGGTGAACCGGGCACCGGCCGCCTCGATCCGCTGCTTGGCGCGGCGGATCCGTTGGCTCATCGTCGCCTCCGGCACGAGGTGCGCCCGGGCGATCTGGGCCGTGCTGAGACCGCCGACCGCGCGCAGGGTGAGCGCCACCTGCGCCGATCCGGTCAGCGCCGGGTGGCAACAGAGAAACAGCAGGGTGAGCGTGTCGTCGGCGTCGGGCACCGCCGGCTCCGCGTCGGCAGGCGGCGCCACCCCGGCGTACGCCGGCTCGCGCAGCGCCACCGCCACCTCGCGGCTTCGACGGGCGCTCTCGCTGCGCCACTCGTCGGTGAGCCGGCGGGTGGCGACAGTGAGCAACCACGCGCGGGGATTGTCCGGTACGCCCTGCTCGGGCCACTGCGTCGCGGCGGCGAGCAGGGCCTCCTGGACCGCGTCCTCGCACCTGTCGAACTGGCCGTGCCGGCGGACCAGCAGGCCGAGGACCTGCGGCGCGAACGCGCGCAGCAGATCCTCGACCGTCCGGTCCTCGGTCACATCTCCGCTCCGGCCTCGTCCATGATCGGGCGGACCTCCATGACGCCGCCGAAGCGGATGTCCGGCCAGCGTGCGGCGATCTCGGCGGCCCGCTGCGGGCTGTCGCAGTCGACGGTCAGGTAACCGGCGAACTGTTCCTTGCTCTCCATGAACGGCCCGTCGATGATCTCGGTGTTGCCGCCCACGGCCCGTACGGTAAGCGTCTGCGACGGGTCCGCGAGTGCCTGACCGGCGACCCACTCGCCGGTCTCGGTCAGCTCCTTCATGATCTCGTCGACCTCGCCGAACAGGGCCGTGCGGTCCGCCTCGGAAAGCTCCTCGGTGAAGCCGGGCCGGTTCCAGATCAACAGCATGTACTTCACGGCGATGCTCCTCGCGTCCTTGTCACACCTCGAACAGGGTGCGGCTCACCGGAGGGTCGGAGCCGTCACTCCGTTCCCTACCGCGTACCGAAGGAAATCGCAGAAAACCCCGCCGGTGGCGGTCCCACGCCGGGTGCGGTCAGCGCTGGTCGGGTCGGCCGGGCACCTGGCGGGGTTTGCGGCCAGCGCCGACGTCCAGTGACGCGTGGTCGGCGGCCGAGGTGCCGGACGACCAGCCCTCAGCGTCGCGGACGCTGAGCCGGTGCCGGATGACGCCGGGGAAGAGGGTGTCCAGCCGTTCCTGGACCGCCTCGCCCCGTGCGGCGAGCACTGGCAGCAACCGCTCCGGCCCGGTCGCCTCGGCCGCCGCCTGATCGGCCGCCTCGGTGGCCGTACGCAGCCGCTCACCGATCCGCAGCGCGAACGCGTTGAGGAACGACTCGTCCCACACCTTCGTCCGCCGCCCCGACCCCGGCCGCCGCTCGGAACGCCCGCGCAGCATCGCGGCGGTGGCCTGGACCAGCAGCGACGTGTAGAGCAACTCCACCGCCACCAGATCCGCCGGCCAGCCCAGCACAGTGGTGAACCCGAGATCGTCGGACCAGACCGCCTCGCACCGGTTCGCCGCCGCGACCTCCTGCACCAGCAGCGCCTTCGCGCCCGCGTACGGGGTGTCGGTGCCGAGGCGCACCCCGCCGGGCAGGTCGCCGCGCTCCGCACCGGCGGCCAGCAGCGCCTCGTCGATGCTGTGCCGGGCGATCAACTCCTGCGCCTTGCCGGTAAGCGCCTCCGCCTCCGCCGGGAAGGTCGTCGACTCGGCCTTGGCCAGCAGCGCCCGTACCCGGTCCAGCATCGGTGACCCACTGCGGGGCGTACCCGCCGTGCGGGCTGTCGCCGCGCCAGCCGACCCGGGTGGCGGGCGCAGCACCGCGATCGGCGGCAGGCTCTCCACAAGCGCCAGGGTGTCCACGGCCGTGCGGAGCGCGTCGGCCCGGTCCAGCCCCTCCCGCGCCGACCAGCCGGCCAGTACGCCCCGGTCGTCGCCCCCGGCGGCCAGCTCGCGCAGTTGCTCGTCCCACCAGTCCGGGACCGGCTCGGCCTGTTCGCGCCGCTGCGCGGCCATCGCGTCGCGGAGCAGCCGGGACGCCCGGGCATCGAGCCGCCGGGTGGTGATCCGGTCCAGGTCGACAGGCTGCCAGCCACGCGGCCAGAGCCGCCCCAGGCCACGGATCAGGCGACGCAGCAGGGCGGCATCCACAGCCGTGGTGCCGTCCGCCGTGCCGGTGCCGACCATCAGTTGGTCCAGCTGTCGTTCGGCCTGTCGTACGTCGGTGCCGCGCACCGCCGCGAGCGCGTTGGCGACGAGTTCGTCCGCGTCCGGCACGGGCACCTCCTTCTCTGGGTCCGCTGCCGGTGAGGCTCCCCGGCCCGCCCAGCTCCATGATCATGCCGCGAGCGGTGCCGGAGACACGAAACGGGGATGTTGCCGCAGGCTCGGAGTCGCGCCCGCTCGGTCATGCGCGGGGCCTGCGTGATCAACACGGGGTCCCGGACGTGGGGGTATCCGACGTCGCGGATGCCCCCTTGTCGCCGATCTCGTGTCGATCTGGCCGGCGGGGCGCTGTCGCGATGACTCTGGCGGCATGACTCGGCCGGTTTGGGGTAGTTGAGCGCTGACGCGAGGTCCATGCGAGGTGTGTGATGGTCGGTTCCAGCCTGCCGAGAAGGCGCACCGCCGACGGCCGCTCATCCACACTCGTCGGCGTCCTCATCGGTGTGGCGATCATGGCTGCGGTGGACGAGATCGTCTTCCACCAGTTGCTGGCCTGGCACCACTTCTACGACCGGTCCACCCCGTCGGTCGCGCTGCTCTCGGACGGGCTGCTGCACGCCGCCGAGCTGATCGCCCTGGTCGCAGGGTTCTTCTGGTTCGCCGACCTGCGTCGACGGCGTGCCCTGTCGGCCCGGCTGGCCTGGGGTGGCTTCCTGCTCGGCGCCGGAGGGTTCCAGGTCTTCGACGGGCTGGTCGACCACAAGGTGCTGCGGGTGCACCAGATCCGCTACGGCGTACACCTGCTGCCGTACGACGTGGTGTGGATCGGGGCCGGCGCGGTGCTGTTCCTGGCCGGTGCGGCAGTGGTGTGGCGGGTCCGGTCCCGCCCGGCCGGCGACGGCCACCGGTGACCCCGGTCCTGTCCGGGCTGCCCGGCTGGTCCGCGCCGCCGTCGACGCACGGCGGGGACGCGACGGACGGCTCGCTCTGGTCGGCGTTGCATCCGGTCGTGGCACACGGCGGGGACGGGGCGGACGGGCCGGGCTGGTGGCCGCTGCTCCCTGTCGTGCTGCTGGCGGGCGGCTATCTGGCGGCGGCGTTCCGCGATCCGCGCGGTTGGGACCATCGGCGCAGCGCCGCCTGGCTGGTCGGCTGCGCACTGCTGGCGGTCGCCGTGGGGCCGCTGGGCCAACTCCCCGACGATCCGCGCGGGCACATGGCGCAGCACCTGCTGCTCGGCATGCTTGCCCCGCTCGGGTTGGTCCTCGGCGCCCCGGTGACGCTGCTGCTGCGGGTCGCGCCACGGCCGGTACGTCGGGTGGCAGGTCGACTGCTGCGCGCCCGCCCGCTGCACCTGATCGCCCACCCGGTCACCGCCGCACTGCTCACCACGGGTGGGCTGGCTCTGGTGCTGCTCACCCCGCTGTACGCGGCGGCCGAGCGCGAGCCCACCCTGCACCACGCCCTGCACCTGCACTATGTGGCCGCCGGATATCTGTTCGCCTGGTCGCTGGCCGGGCCGGACCCGGCGCCGCGTCGCCCCGGCCTGGCCGTGCGGGTCGGTGCGCTGCTCGGCGCGGCGGCCGGCCACTCCGCTCTCGCCAAGTACCTCTACGCCAACGCCGGCACCCTGCCTCCCGGCGTCACCGACCCGGACGCGGCGGCGTTCCGCTCCGCCGCCCAACTCATGTACTACGGCGGCGACATCGCCGAACTGCTCCTGGCCGTGGCCCTCTTCGCCGCCTGGTACAACGGCCCGGCCCGCCGGCACCCGGCGGTCGGGAGAGCCACGGGCGACCTGGCGCCGCGACGCTCCTGATCAACTCGTGGCGCGGGCCGACAGGGCTGTGGAGAGGCGGGTCAGGAAGGCGCGGATGCTCTCCTCGCTGTGGTGCGTCTCGGCCCGGTCATTGAGGGGGCCCGAGTAGCGCAGCGCCTGGTCGAGCGCCTCCACCGTTTCGGCCCGGTCGCCCGGGTAGAGCCCGTCGACCACCCCGTCGGCGACCCGGGACACCACCGCATCGTCGAGCGTCCGGTCGAACTGGATCCCGTAGAGGATGCCGTCGACGTGGCCCTTCCAACTGGCCGTACCCATGCTCGACCTGCCCCCCTGGAGGATCTGTGCGCCGACCCGGCCCAGCGGCTCGGCAAGCTCAGGCGGTGGCTGCACCCCCACCGGGCAGCTCCATCCTGGTGAACAACTCGGCGTTTGTGGCCTCGATCGCCTCGTAGGCGTCCGCACCCTGGTCGAGGTTGGCGGCGGTCTCCAGCAACTGGTCGCCCATCGACCGGAACACGTCAAGCGCGTGCGTCAGCACCTCGACGTACGCGGCGCCGAAGAGGGACCCCGCCTCGTCGGCACCCCACGGATTACCCGCACCGTTGACTGTCGACTCCAGGCCGCTGACCGCCGCGCCGAACTGCTGGCCGGTGGCGGCGAGCCCATCCGCAGCGGCGCGGAGAGCCGCGAGGTCGACCTCGATCCCGTCCGCCATGGGGTCAGCGTCGATCCGTGCGGCGAGTCACCGCGTCGAGGTCGCCGATCATCCGCTGGAACCCGCGGAACGCGTCCTCCGAAACCCGTTCGAGCTGCTGGGACAGGGCCGCACCGTCGGCGCTCGCCGTCGCCGTCAGCTCGGCACGTCGGGCACGCTCGTCGGCCTGGGCCGCCTGGACCGCCTCCAGAACGTACTCGGCGATCGCGCTGGTGCCGGCGCGGGACAGGCCAGGATCGATCACGAGGCTGCGTAGGCCACCGAACGCCTCGACCTCCGCTTGGACAAGACCGTTGCCGCCGACGCCCCTACCGACCATCTGCTCGGCGCTCGGTGCGGCCCGGTCGTCGTCGGCCTCCGGCTGCGCCGACGTGGCGGCCGTTGCCTGGCTCAGCAGACGCATCGCCTCTTCGAGCGATCGGCTCAGGCCGGACGGATCAATCCCACTCGCCATGCTCGTCCCCCTGCGGCTCGCAGTCGTCCCCAGGAGAGCGACAGTACCAACGTGGTCATCGCACCCACGAGGCACAACCGTCCCCAGTAGATGCACCGGCTGCGGAAAGTCACCGCCAGCCGGCGAGGATCGCGTCGACAGGCACTGTGTCGCGCTCCGGGTCCGGCGCCGGAGCGGGCTGACCAAGCGGCGTCCGACCGAAGCGCGGCGCCGGGGCCGGCTGGATCTCGCCACCCACCTCGATGAACGTGCCCCGGGCCGCGTTGTGCGGATGCCGGTACGCCTCACCGGGTGCGAGCACCGGAGCGACGCAGGCGTCCAGGTCGGCGAAGACAGCCGTCCACTCGTCCCGGGTCCGCTCGGCGAACCGCTCGGCGAACCGCCCGCGCAGGTCGTCCCAGCCGCTCGGGTCGTACTGGGCGGGCAGGTCCGGCTCGTCGTCGAGGCCGAGACCCGTCAGCAGCACGGCGTAGAAGGCCGGCTCCACGGCGCCCACGGCCATGTAGCCACCATCGGCGGTGGCGTACGTGTCGTAGAACGGCGCGCCGCCGTCGAAGATGTTGCGCCCGCGCGGGGCGGACCACGCGCCGGCGCCGAGCATTCCGTGCAGGAACGAGGTGAGCAACGCCGCCCCGTCGACCATCGCCGCGTCGACCACCTGACCGACACCGGAGCGCTCCCGTTCCAGCAGCGCGGCGAGCACTCCCACCGCGAGCAGCATGCCGCCACCGCCGAAGTCACCGAGCAGGTTCATCGGCGCGTGGGGGCGCTCGCCGGCCCGACCCAGCGGCTCCAGCGCACCCGCCAGCGCGATGTAGTCGATGTCGTGTCCGGCCCGGTACGCCAGCGGGCCGTCCTGGCCCCAGCCGGTCATCCGGGCGTACACAAGCCGGGGGTTGCGGGCCTGGCAGACCTCCGGCCCGAAGCCCAGCCGCTCGGCCACACCCGGCCGATACCCCTCGACGAGCACGTCCGCGCAGTCCACAAGCCGCAGCAGGTCCGCCACGCCGGCCGGAGTCTTCAGATCCAGTGCGGTTATCCGCCGGCCACGCTCCAACGGCCCGCCGGTCAGGGCGGCCAGCCGTCCCGGGCCGGGGCCACCCGGCCGGTCCACCCGTACGACGTCCGCGCCGAGGTCGGCGAGCACCATGCAACCGAACGGCGCGGGAGCGAGACTCGCCAGCTCGACAACCCGCAGCCCGGCGAGCGGGCCACCCTGGGTCGCCGCCTCCGGCTCGCCGGTCTCCCCTGAACCGCCGGGTGCCGACCAGGGCGCCGTCACGCGACGCCCACCGGCTCAGCGGAACGGTCGGCCGGGGCGGCTTCGGTAGGCGCGGCGAGCCTGTCGACCAGCCCGGCCGGAGGCGTGAACCGGTCGCCGTAGCGGGCGGCCAACTCGGTGGCGCGGGCCGCGCCGTCGGGACCCATCGGCACCCGGGACATCGACTCCACCCCACCGGCGAGCAGCAGATGCTCCCAGCCAGAGCGGATCCGCGCGGCTGCGGAGTTGACCGCCTCCAGACCGGAGGCGCAGAACCTGTTGAGCTGCACCCCGCCCACCTGGTCGGGGAGCCCGGCCAGCAACGCGGCGGCCCGCGCCAGGTCACCACCCTGCTCGCCGACCGGAGTGACGATGCCGAGCAGCAGGTCCTCCAACCGGCCGACGTCCAGGCCGGGGTTGCGCTCACGCAACGCGTCGATCAGGCCGACGACAAGGGAGATCGGCTTGACCCCGTGCAGCGCGCCGGTGTCCCGGCCGCGTCCGCGCGGGGTGCGGACCGCGTCATAGACGTACGCCTCAGAGGACACGGGCGATCAACTCCTTCATGATCTCGTTGGTGCCGCCGTAGATCTTCTGGACGCGGGCATCGGCGTACATCCGGGCGATCGGGTATTCGGTTGTGTAGCCGTAGCCGCCGAAGATCTGCAGGCAGCGGTCGATGACCTCGCACTGGCCCTCGGTGAGCCACGACTTCGCCATGGCCGCGGTCGCCACGTCCAGGTCACCACTGTCGTGCCGGACGATGCAGTCGTCCAGGAACACCCGACTCACCCGGGTACGGGTGGCGCACTCGGCGAGCACCATCCGGGTGTTCTGGTGCCCCATCAGCGGCTTGCCGAAGGCGGTGCGCTCCTTGGCGTACGCGACTGTCAGCCCGACCGCGCGCTCCATGGCGGCGACCGCGCCGACGCCGATGACCAGGCGCTCCTGCGGAAGCTGCTGCATCATCTGGATGAAGCCCAGCCCTTCGGCGCCGCCCAGCAGGTTGGCCGCCGGCACCCGGAAGTCGTCGAAGAACAACTCGGCGGTGTCGTTGCCGTGCAGCCCGATCTTGGACAGCAGCCGACCCCTGCGGAAGCCCTCCGGGTCGCCGCCGACCTCGCAGACCAGCAGGGAGATGCCGGAGGCCCGCTGCTCGGGGTCGGTCTTGACCGCCATGACGATCAGGTCGGCCAGGCCGCCGTTGGTGATGAACGTCTTCGCGCCGGTGACCAGATAGTCGTCACCGTCGCGGACGGCCCGGGTGCGCATCGCCTGGAGGTCGGAGCCGCCGTCCGGCTCGGTCATCGCGATCGCGCCGACAAGCTCACCGCTGCACAGGCCGGGCAGCCAGCGCCGCTTCTGCTCCTCGCTGCCGTACGCCACCAGGTAGCCGGTGACGATGCCACTGTGGACCGCCAATCCGAGGCTGCTCTCCCCGGTGTACGCCTGCTCGTGCAGCAGCACCGCCTCGTGGGTGAAGCCGCCGCCCCCGCCGCCGTACTCCTCCGGGACGGACAGGCCGAGCAGCCCCAACTCACCGGCGCGCCGGTAGTGCTCGCGGTCCGGGTGGCCCTGGGCCAGCAGGCGCTCGGTGTGCGGCAGCACCTCCTTTGTGAAGAAGGTGCGTGCCAGGTCGGCCAGGTCGTCGTGCTCCGGCTGCCGCCAGGGCGAAGGGGGACCGTCGAGCGGGGGCGTCGGCATGTCCATCACCCTCGCGCGCTGTTGACGGCCTGTCAATAAGTCTGGATCAACCGCCGGTCGCAGGTCGGCGGGGGCATCCGCGGCCGCGGCCTCGGGGGAACCCGAGTCGATCGAGCGGCGGCGGCGTGTGGCACTTTGGGTGGCTAGCTGTGGGTCGACTCACGTCGTGCCGAGGCCGCCAGCCGTTCCGCGAGCGCGACGACGCGGTCGCGGAGTTCATCCGGGCGTCCGATGACGAACGGCAGGTCGAGCGTGGCGAGCACACCGGGCAACCAGTCGAGACTCTCCGCCCGGATCTCCACGTCCTGCCAGCCTTCGTCCGCACCCTCTCGCACCTCGGCGACGCTGGCCGGTAGCCGCCTGCGGATCTGCTCGACTGTCCCTTGTACCCGCAGCGACACCGCGTGCTGGTACGGCGCTCGTGCCATCGAGGTGAGAAGGTGCCCGGCCGGATCGTTTCCGGCGGGCGGCTCGAACGAGCCCGGCAGCGGTCTCGCGTCCGCGATGCGGTCGAGTCGAAGGGTGCGCTCCTCGCCGATACCCGGATCGACACCGATGACGTACCACCGGCTGGCATGGTTGACCAGCCCGGACGGGTGCAGCACGCGGACGCTACGCCTGCCGTTGCCCGAGGTGTACTGCAGCGAGATCGGCCGGTGATGGCGGACCGCCTCGGCGACGGCGAGCAGTACGTCGGACCGCGGCGCAGGGGGGTCACCGGGTTCGGCGGTGAAGGCGAGGGACTGGAGTGCGGCGTCCAGCCGGTCCGCGGTCCGCGGCGGCAGGACGCGACGGAGCTTCGCGGCGGCTGTTTCGCCCGCCGTGCCCGTTGCTGTCGCCAACCCGGCTCGGCGGCCGGCGATCAGGCCGAGTAGGACGGCAAGGGCTTCGTCGTCGTTGAACATCAGCGGCGGCAGGCGATAGCCGGCGGCGAGCCGATACCCGCCGTAGCGGCCGCGCACCGACTCCACCGGCAGGTCCAGGTCCACCAGATGGCTCACGTAGCGCCGCACCGTGCGCGGTTCGACACCAAGGCGCTCGGCAAGCTCGGCCATCGTCCGGACGCCGCCGGACTGCAGGAGCTCCAGCAGGGCGAGCACCTGGGCTGTCGGTCGTGCCACGGTCTGAACTTTAACAAGATACTGGACCGAACCTGTCCAGTATCTGTCCTAACGTGATCTCGACCGACCGATACCGAACGCACTGAGCAGGGAGAAGACATGGACTTCGTCTCGATCCGCATCATCACCGGCGAGATCAACCGCCTGGTCGGCTTCTACGAGAAGATCACCGGCGTGCAGGCGACCTGGGGCAACGAGGACTTCGCCGAGTTGCGTACCGCCCACGGCACGCTGGCGATCGGCAGCACCCGCACCGTCGCGCTGTTCGCGCCGGGCTCTGCCCGCCCGGCCGAGAACCACAGCGTGATCATCGAGTTCCTCGTGGAGGACGTGGACGCGCTCTACGAGAAACTGAAGAGCGTGGTGGGCGACTTCGTGAACGAGCCGACAACCATGCCCTGGGGGAACCGAGCCCTGCTTTTCCGCGACCCCGACGGCAACCTGGTCAACTTCTTCACCCCGGTGACCCCGGCCGCTATCGAGAGGTTCAGCCGTTGACAGGTCGGCGCGGCATCGAGGTCGGCGGCTCCGAGGAGGCACGGGGGACGTCGACGCCGCAGTCGGCGGTGTGATCTGCCGATAGGGTCGGGCAGATGAGCGTCGAGACGGCTCCGCGCCGCCGCCGGTTGGAGCCGGACGCCCGTCGTGGCCAGATCCTGGCGTGCGCGGTCCGGCTGTTCGGCGAGCGTCCGTACGCGGACGTGTCGACCACCGACATCGCCCGCGAGGCGGGTGTCGCCCGGGGCCTGGTCAACCACTACTTCGGCGCGAAGAAGGACCTCTATCTGGAGGTCGTCCGGGTCATGGTGACGATCCCCGAGGTGGCGCTGGAACGGCTGCCCAAGGGCGATCTACGCACCCGGGTCGACGCCAGTGTCACCTGGTTCCTCGACGTGGTGTCCCGGCACAGCACCTCCTGGCTGGCCGCCGTCACCGCCCGAGGGATGGGCGGCGACGCCGACGTGGAGCGGGTGCTCGCCGAGGCCGAGGAGGTCGCCGCGGACCGGATGCTCGTCGCCGTCGGGCTGGCAGGTGAGGCGGAGCATCACGCGGAGTTGCGCGGGATGGTCCGGGCGTACTGCGGGCTGGCGACCTCGACCGCCCGGGAGTGGCTCCAGCGCGACGCGCTCACCCGCGACCAGGTGCACCTGCTGCTCACCACCACGCTGCTGACGATCGTCGAGGAGGTCATCCCACAGGTCATCGCGAGGGAGGGTGTGACGCAGGAGACTCGGCAGACGCCAGACTGAAATAGGCATAAGGCTTACGCTTATTTCGTCGGTGGGGATGCGCCGACTGTCGCGACCCGCGTCACCGAGGAGGAGACATGTCCACATCTGCTCTGTCCTACGAGGTCCTGGTCCTGGATGGCCCGGTCCGGGCCGGAGAGCAGCGCATGCCGGACGGCTCACCCATCCACTTCAATCCGACAGCCACCACTCTGATCTCGGGGGCTCAGGAGGCGCTGCTGGTGGACCCGCCGTTCACCCATGAGCAGATCGCGACGGTGGGCGACTGGATCGAGCGGTCGGGCAAGCGGCTGACGGCCATCTACGCCACCCACGGGCACGGCGACCACTGGTTTGGTGCCCCTGAGCTGGTCAAGCGCTTCCCCGACGCGGTCACCTACGCGACGCCCGGGACCATCGAGGTCATGCACCAGCAGGCCACCGTGGGGCGCCAAGAGGTGTTCGACAAGGTCTTCCCCGGGCTGATCCCGGAGTCGCCCGTCGACGCCATTCCGGTGCCGCCCGGCGGAATCCTGATCGACGGCAACGTCGCCCAGCCGGTCGAGACCGGGCACACCGACGGCGACCAGACCACAGTCCTGCACGTGCCGTCGATCGGCCTCGTGGTGGCCGGTGACGTCGTCTACAACGGGGTCCACCAGTACCTGCTGGAGACCGTCAACGGTGGCCTGCGGGAGTGGCTCAAGGCCCTCGACCGGGTCGAGGCCCTCGCGCCCCGGGCGGTCGTGGCCAGCCACAAGAACCGCAACCGCCCCGACGACCCGTCGAGCATCGACGACACCCGGCGGTACCTGCTGAACGTGGAGCGGCTGCTGGCAGAGAAGTCGACAGCCCTAGAGTTCTTCGACGAGATGATGAAGCTCTATCCGGACTGGGTGAACCCGGGACCGCTGTGGTACGGGGCGCTCGGCCTGCTCGGAAAGTGATGTGACAATGCCGTCGGTGTCCCCTCCCGTACCGTGGCCCGCCACCGCGCGATACGGCCTCGACCCCGCACCGGGCGGCCTCGGGCTCGTCCAGGACCTGCTCAACACGCTCCCGGCCGGCGCGCCGCGCCAGCCGGATCTCCTCGACGATCTCGACAGCGCCACGAAGTGGGCGCACGATGTCGCCGCCCGGTGGTCGACGGCCACCGGGCGGCCGGCACCCGCCGTGACGCTCGATCCGGCGGGCCTGCGGGCGCTGCGGACCTTCCGCGACGAGCTGCGGTACGGGATCGACGCCAGGCTCCACGCCACACCGGAATCCGGGCCGCCCGAGCCGGCGCCGGCCCCTCGTGTCGCAGGGGCGACGCTGCGGCTCGACGGGAACGGCACGGCCCACCTCGATCCCGCCGGGACGGGGGCCGAGCTGCTTGTCTCCCTCGTCCTGGCGGAGTTGTTCGAGGCGCAACTCACCGACGTCGGCCGGCGCATCAAGACCTGCCGCAACCCTCGGTGCCAGGTGGCGTTCTACGACCGTTCCCGCAACAACAGCGGGGTCTGGCACTCCGTCCGCGTCTGCGGCCTTCCGGCAAACCTGCGCGCCCACCGGGCGCGCCAGCGGCAGACGGACTGAACGGGCCGTACCCGAGACTCAGGCGGCCCGACCGGTCCGTGCCGCCGGTGCCGCGTGCCGGTCGGCGGCCTGAGCGGGGTACGCCCCCGAGTTGACCACCCGCAGCGGCCGGTCCACCTCGTCGGCGCGGAACCGCCAGCGTGACGGTGCCGGTTGTCGCTGCGGCGCGGGCCCACCGGGACGCAGACCGGGCCGGGACAGCAGCACGGTGATCAGGTAGCCGACCACCAGGAACCCGTGGCTGACCAGCCGCTCCCCGCCCACCGAGCCGGTGGCCAGGTCGTTTACCGACAGCAGCAGCAGGGTGCCGACGAACGCGCTGAGCATCGGCAGGAGACCGGCCGGCGGGCTGCGGCGTACCGCGACGAAGAGGAAGCCGGCACCCACCGCGACGTTCCAGGCGGCCGACTCGTGCCACAGGTGCTGGCCGGTGGGGTGCAGGTGATCGGCGGTAGCGCCCCGGCCCACCTGGGCCAGGCCGAGCACCAGCTGCACCGCGCCGAGCAGCCCGAGCGCCGCGCGCAGACCGGCGACCAGCCGGCCGCGCCCGACCACGCGCCGCCACCACCGCTCGCGGGCCGGGGGCGCGGCCGCGGCGGCCAGGATGGCCTCGGAACGGTCGGGCACCTCGGCGACCAAGCGGGTACGCACCCGGCGGGTCACCGCCGCCGCCGCCGTGAACCAGGCGCGGCATCCGGCGCACTCGTCGAGGTGCCCCTGCGCCGCCGTCTGTTCGGCGGCGGTCTCCTCCCCGTCCAACTGCGCGGACAGGACCTCCCGCCACTGCTCACACCCCATGTACGGATAGTCGGTCCGGCCGCCGCTCCGGTTCCCGGCGACCAGGGCCGGTTGTGGAATACTCGCCGGATCATGACGCGCTACGGCCTGCTGATCCTGCCCTCCACCAACCGGGTGTACGCCCGTTCCGCAGTCGACCTCACGCAGGCCGAGCTGGAGATCTTCGGTCGGTCGGCGCTCGACGGCAAGATCGGTGAGCTGGGCACCGCGACTGTCGGTGGGGCGAACTACGTGACCTTCGCCGGTGACGGGCTGACCGAGCGGGACCTGGCCGTCCTGGGCAATCTCTCCGCGGGGTACGCGCTGTTCGAGATCGTCGGCGACCTGCTGCGCCCGATCGAGTGGAGCCGACTGGACCGCTACGACGACGACCTGCTCACCATCCAGAAATACCCAGGCAAGACAAACGAGCAGTTCACCAAGCTGCTGCTCAACGTCACACTGCTCGCTTCGGACTGGGCCGGTGAGCTGACCAGCCGGCGGTTCCGGGTGCTCGACCCGCTGTGCGGTCGCGGCACCACCCTCAACCAGGCGCTGATGTACGGCTTCGACGCCGCCGGGATCGAGCGCGACCAGAAGGACGTCGAGGCGTACCGGGCGTTCATCACCACCTGGCTGAAGCAGAAGCGGGTCAAGCACCGGGTGCTGGAGTCGGGGCCGGTACGGCGGGAGCGCAAGGTCGTCGGCCGCCGGGTGCGGATCGAGCTGGCACCGACCCGCGAGGAGCACAAGGCCGGTCAGACGCAACTGCTGGATGTGGTGAACGCCGACACCACCCGCTCGGGGGAGTTCTTTCGCCCGGAGACCGTCGACCTGATCGTGGCGGACGCCCCGTACGGCGTGCAGCACGGCAGTCGTACCGCCGATCATGGGTTGACGCGCGACCCGCTGGCGCTGCTCGCGGACGCCGCGCCGGTCTGGGCTCGGCTCCTGCGCCCCGGCGGGGCGCTCGGAATCTCCTGGAACACCCACGTCGCCAGCCGGGACGACGCGGCGGCGGCACTTGCCGACGCCGGCCTGACAGTTGTCGACGCGGAGCCCTACCGGGCGCTGCGGCACCGGGTGGACCAGTCGATCATGCGTGACGTCCTGGTGGCCCGCCGCCCGGCCTGACCGGCCTGCCGCACCCCGCCACCGCCCTCGCCGGGCTGACTGCCCACTCCGCAGCGGCTTTCCGCTCTGTTGCTGCCATTTTGTCCGGATCCTACCCATTTGGTGGGCCGGCGTGAAAACCACGTCAAGAAACGGTTCGCCGCCGTCATGGTCGCGTCATGACCCCTGCCGTTCGGCGTGTGGCGGGGCTTTGATTGCCCGGCGCGACCGGAAGGCGGTCGCGACGAACCTAGCCGGTCTGAGGAGTCAGCGTGTCTGACGTGGTGTTCGTGGTCCTGACGGTGGTGCTGTTCGCAGCGCTCGCCCTGGTGGTCCGGGCGGTGGAAAAGCTGTGAACGCGGTAAATGCCGTCGGTCTGGTGCTCGCGATCGTCCTGGGCGCGTTCCTGGTGTTCGCCCTGCTGTTTCCGGAGCGCTTCTGATGACCATGACAACAGCGGGCGTCATCTTCGTGCTGACGCTTGTGGCGGCCCTCGTCGCCGTCTACAAGCCGTTCGGCGACTACATGTTCCGGGCGGTCTCCGGCACCCGGCAGTCCCGGGTCGAGCGGGGGATCTTCCGGCTGATCGGGGTCAACCCGGCCGCCGAGCAGACCTGGGGCGTGTACGTCCGCAGTGTGCTGGCGTTCTCCGCCATCTCGCTGCTGTTCCTGTATCTGTTCCAGCGGGTGCAGAACCACCTGTGGCTGTCCCTGGGCTTCGACGCGGTGGTGCCGCACGGCGCGTGGAACACGGCCGTGTCGTTCGTGACGAACACCAACTGGCAGTCGTACTCGGGTGAGTCGACGATGGGCCACCTGGTGCAGATGGCCGGCCTGGCGGTGCAGAACTTCGTCTCGGCGGCGGTCGGCATCGCGGTGGTGGTCGCGCTGGTACGCGGGTTCGCCCGCAGCCGCACCGGGCAACTCGGCAACTTCTGGGTCGACCTGACCCGGATCACGCTGCGGATCCTGCTGCCGATCGCGGTGCTCGGCGCGATCGCGCTGATGATCGGCGGGGTGGTGCAGAACCTGTCCGCCGGCACCGACGTGAGCACGCTCACCGGCGGCACCCAGACCATCACCGGGGGGCCGGTCGCCAGCCAGGAAGTGATCAAGGAGCTGGGCACGAACGGTGGCGGCTTCTACAACGTCAACAGCGCGCACCCGTTCGAGAACCCCACCACCTGGACGAACTGGCTACAGATCTTCCTGATCCTGCTGATCCCGTTCAGCCTGCCCCGGGTCTTCGGCCGGATGGTCGGGCAGAACCGGCAGGGCTACGCCATCGCGGCGGTCATGGGCATCCTGGCGTTCGCCAGCGTCGTCATCACAAACGTGTTCGAGTTGGCCGGCCACGGCACGGTGCCACAGGCGGTCGGCGCGGCGCTGGAGGGCAAGGAAGTCCGGTTCGACGTGTCGAACTCGGCCACCTTCGCCGCCGCCACCACGCTTACCTCGACAGGTGCGGTGAACTCGTTCCACGACTCGTTCACCCCGCTCGGCGGCATGATGCCGATTGTCAACATGATGCTCGGCGAGGTCGCCCCCGGCGGCACCGGCTCCGGTCTGTACGGCCTGCTCATCCTCGCGGTGATCACCGTCTTCGTGGCCGGCCTGATGGTGGGCCGCACCCCGGAGTACCTGGGCAAGAAGATCGGCTCGCGGGAGATCAAGTTCGCCTCGCTGTACTTCCTGGTCACGCCGATCCTGGTGCTTGTCGGCACGGCGGCGGCGTTCGCAACAGGCAACAACTCCACAGCGCTCAACGTCGGCCCGCACGGCCTCTCCGAGGTGCTCTACGCGTTCACCTCGGCCAGCAACAACAACGGCTCCGCCTTCGCCGGCATCACTGTCAACACCACCTGGTGGGACACCGCGCTCGGGTTGTGCATGCTGCTGGGCCGCTTCCTGCCGATCATCTTCGTGCTCGCGCTGGCCGGCTCGCTGGCCCGCCAGGCACCCACCCCCGCGTCCGAGGGCACCCTGCCGACCCACCGTCCGCTGTTCATCGGAATGGTCGTCGGCGTCACAGTGGTCCTCGTTGCGCTGACCTTCCTGCCCGCGCTCGCGCTCGGCCCGCTGGCAGAAGGGCTCTGACCATCATGAGGAACGAGGACATGTCCGTCACGTCCACGCCAACAGAGCAACTCCCCGGCACACCTGCCAAGCAGGGCAACCGGGTCGGCGGTGGCCTGCTCGACCCCCAGCAGTTGATCCGATCCCTGCCGGACGCCGTACGCAAGCTCAACCCGGCCACCATGTGGCGTAACCCGGTGATGCTCATCGTCGAGGTCGGCGCAGCCTTCACCACAGTCCTGGCGGTGACCGACCCGTCGGTGTTCGCCTGGGCGATCACCATCTGGCTCTGGCTCACCGTGCTCTTCGCCAACCTGGCCGAGGCGGTCGCCGAGGGCCGGGGCAAGGCCCAGGCCGCCGCGCTGCGGCAGGCCAAGCAGGACACCATCGCCACCCGGCTTGTCGACTGGAAGCCCGGTGCCCGTGCCAACACCTACCGGGACGAGGCGGTGCCCGCGCCGCAGCTACGCCAGGGCGACATCGTGCTTGTCGAGGCGGGCGGCATCATTCCCGGCGACGGCGACATCGTCGAGGGCATCGCCAGCGTCGACGAGTCGGCCATCACCGGCGAGTCGGCCCCGGTCATCCGGGAGTCCGGCGGCGACCGCAGCGCGGTCACCGGCGGCACCAAGGTGCTCTCCGACCAGATCATCGTGAAGATCACCCAGAAGCCGGGGGAGAGCTTCATCGACCGGATGATCGCCCTGGTCGAGGGCGCCAACCGGCAGAAGACACCGAACGAGATCGCGCTGAACATCCTGCTCGCCGCGCTCACGATCATCTTCCTGCTGGCAGTGGTCACTCTTCAGCCGCTGGCGATCTTCTCCAAGGCGTACCAGGCGGCGGCGCCGGACAGTGGCGCGATCACCGACTCCGGCGTCAGCGGAGTGGTGCTGATCTCGCTGCTCGTCTGCCTGATCCCCACCACCATCGGCGCGCTGCTCTCCGCAATCGGCATCGCCGGCATGGACCGGCTCGTGCAGCGCAACGTCCTGGCCATGAGCGGCCGGGCCGTCGAGGCGGCAGGCGACGTCAACACCCTGCTGCTGGACAAGACCGGCACCATCACCCTGGGCAACCGGCAGGCAGCCGAGTTCGTACCCGTCGAAGGCGTCACCGCCGCGACAGTGGCCGACGCCGCGCAGTTGTCCAGCCTGGCCGACGAGACCCCGGAGGGGCGCTCGGTGGTCGTGCTGGCGAAGAACGAATTCGGACTGCGCGAGCGCGAGCCCGGCGTGATGCCGCACGCCACGTTCGTGCCCTTCACCGCGCAGACCCGGATGAGCGGCGTCGACCTGACGCCGGACGCCAGCGTGGACGGCGGGGCGGTCGAGACGGCGCGGAGGGTCCGCAAGGGCGCCGCCGCAGCCGTGATGAAGTGGGTACGCGAGAACGGCGGTCACCCGACCGAGCAGGTCGGCGAGATCGTGGACGCGATCAGTGGCACCGGCGGCACACCGCTTGTCGTCGCCGAGCACGTCGACGGTGAACCGGCCCGCGCGCTCGGTGTCATCCACCTCAAGGACGTCGTCAAATCCGGCATGCGGGAGCGGTTCGACGAGATGCGCCGGATGGGCATCCGTACCGTGATGATCACCGGTGACAACCCGCGTACCGCGAAGGCCATCGCCGACGAGGCCGGGGTGGACGACTTCCTGGCCGAGGCGACGCCGGAGGACAAGCTCGCGCTGATCAAGCGGGAGCAGGAGGGCGGCCGACTGGTCGCGATGACCGGTGACGGCACCAACGACGCCCCGGCGCTAGCCCAGGCCGACGTCGGCGTGGCAATGAACACCGGCACGTCGGCCGCCAAGGAGGCCGGCAACATGGTCGACCTCGACTCCGACCCGACCAAGCTGATCGAGATCGTGGAGATCGGCAAGCAGTTGCTGATCACCCGGGGTGCGCTGACCACGTTCAGCATCTCCAACGACATCGCGAAGTACTTCGCGATCATCCCGGCCATGTTCGCCGGCCTCTACCCGAGCCTGGACGCGCTGAACATCATGCGGCTGGCCAGCCCGGAGTCGGCGATCCTCTCCGCTGTCATCTTCAACGCCCTGGTGATCATCGCGCTGATCCCGCTCGCCCTGCGCGGCGTGCGGTACCGGCCGGCCGCCGCGTCGAAGCTACTCAGCCGCAACCTGCTGGTGTACGGACTGGGCGGCATCATCGTGCCGTTCATCGGGATCAAGCTCATCGACCTGCTCATCCAGTTCATCCCGGGGATTTCGTGATGCGCCTACCCACCTGGATCGCCCAACACCTCGCCGCCCTGCGCGCCGTACTCGTCTTCACGGTGCTGCTCGGCCTCGTCTACCCGCTGGCACTTGTTGCGGTCGGTCAACTGCCAGGCCTCAACCACAAGGCCGACGGCTCGCTGATCACCTCGGGCGGGACGACGATCGGCAGCTCGCTGATCGGCCAGTCCTTTACCGACGCCGACGGCAACCCAGTCCCGCGCTACTTCCAGTCCCGCCCGTCGGCCGCCGGTGACGGCTACGACCCGACGTCCACCTCGGCCAGCAACCTCGGCCCGGAGAGCGTCGTCGACACCATCGCCACCGACCCGGAGGAGTCCAGCGAAAGTCTGCTCACCCAGGTCTGCGGGCGCAGCAAGTCGGTCGGCGAGTTGAACGGCGTCGACGGCAGCCGCCCCTTCTGCACCGACGACGGCGTCGGCGCGGTGCTCGCAGTCTTCCGCGCCGACGGCCTGACCGGCCCGGTCACCCGTGTGGTGAGCGTCAACCAGGTCGCCCCGGCCACCCCGTTCGTGTCCTCGTACCAGGGGGTGCCGGTGGAGCTGGCCCAGCCCGGCGAGGACTACGTGGCAGCCGGTGGACTTGTCACCCCGATCCGTGGCGACGCGCCCGCCGAGCCGGCCGTGCCCGCCGACGCGGTCACCGCCAGCGGCAGCGGCCTCGACCCGCAGATCAGCCCGGCGTACGCCGAGTTGCAGGTCAACCGGGTGGCGCGGGAACGCGGCGCGGACCCGGCGGCGGTCCGCAAGCTGGTCGACGAGAACACCACCGGGCGTGCGCTCGGCTTCATGGGGGAGCCGGGAGTGAACGTGCTGGAGCTGAACATCGCGCTGGACAAGCAGTTCCCGGCACGCTGAGCAGGCTCTGAGCACGACACCGGGCGAGGCCGTTCCACGGGGACGGCCTCGCCCGGTCTCCCGCATCGGCGATCCCCACCAGGAAGGATGTTCCCGTGCCACGCGGAGAACTGCGCATCTATCTCGGAGCCGCCCCCGGCGTCGGCAAGACGTACGCCATGTTGGAGGAGGCCCAGCGGCGTGCCGCGCGCGGCACCGACGTGGTGATCGGTTTCGTGGAGACACACGGCCGTCAGCAGACCGCCGCCATGGTCGGCGACCTGGAGCAGGTGCCCCGCCGCACGATGACCTACCGGGGCGCCGAGTTCACCGAGATGGACCTGGACGCGGTGCTGGCCCGCCGGCCGGAGATCGCGGTCGTCGACGAACTGGCACACTCGAACGTGCCCGGCTCGCGGCACGACAAGCGCTGGCAGGACGTCCAGGAACTGCTCGACGCGGGGATCGACGTGCTGTCCACGGTAAACGTGCAGCACCTGGAGTCGGTGAACGACGTCGTCGCGCAGATCACCGGCACCACCCAGCGGGAGACCGTGCCGGACGAGATCGTCCGCGCCGCCGAGCAGGTCGAGCTTGTCGACATGACCCCGGAGGCGCTGCGCCGCCGGATGGCACACGGCAACATCTACCGCCCCGACAAGATCGACGCCGCGCTCGGCAACTACTTCCGGGTCGGCAACCTCACCGCGCTGCGCGAGCTGGCGCTGCTCTGGCTGGCCGACAAGGTCGACGAGCAGCTCGACAGGTACCGCAGCCAGCAGGGCATCGCCGCCACCTGGGAGGCCCGGGAACGTGTCGTGGTGGCGCTTACCGGCGGCCCGGAGGGCGAGACGCTGATCCGCCGGGCGGCCCGGGTCGCGGCCCGCAGCAAGGGTGCCGACCTGCTCGCCGTGCACGTGTCGCGCAGCGACGGCCTGGCCGGCGCTGACCCGGCCCAACTCGCCCGCCAGCGGGTGCTTGTGGAGAGCCTCGGCGGCACCTACCACCAGGTGCTCGGCACCGACGTGCCGGCCGCGCTGCTGGACTTCGCCCGTGGCGTGAACGCCACCCAACTGGTGCTCGGCGCCAGCCGGCGGGGCCGCTTCGCGCAGATCTTCGCCAGGGGTGTCGGGGTGACCACCACCTCGCTCTCCGGGTCGATCGACGTGCACCTGGTCACCCACAAGCAGGCCGGCAAGGGCCGTCGTGCCGCGGCGGTGCCTGCCGCGCTGTCGCGGCGTCGGCGGCTGCTCGGGTTCGCCCTGTCCGTGCTGGGGATGCCACTGCTCACCCTGCTGCTGAGAACCCTGCCCGACCTGACGCTCACCAACGACATCCTGCTGTTCCTCGCCGGGGTCGTCGGGGTCGCCCTGGTCGGCGGGGTATGGCCCGCCCTGGTCGCCGCGCTCGGCGGATCGCTGCTGCTCAACTGGTTCTTCACCCCGCCGTTTCGCACGTTGACAATCGCCGAGGCCGACAATCTGCTCGCCCTGGCCGTCTTCGTCGGTGTGGCGTTGGCGGTGAGTTGGGTCGTCGACGTGGCCGCCCGGCGTACCCGGGAGGCGGCCCGTGCCGCCGCCGACGCGCAGACCCTCGCCGCCGTCGCCGGTGGCGTCCTGCGCGGCGAACGCCCGCTGCCCGCCCTGCTCGACCAGCTCCGCGAAACCTTCGGGCTGCGCGCCGTGAGCGTGCTGGAGCTGACCGAGGAGGCCAGTGGGCGCCCCGAACGCGCCCGCGAGGAGCGCGCCTGGTGCGTCGTGGCGAGCGTCGGCGAGCAGCCGGCCTGCACCCCCGACAGCGGAGAGACGGCGGTACCCGTCGACGAACGGATCACCGTAGTCCTCAGCGGCCGGCGACTGGAGGCCGCCGACCGGCGGATCGTCGAGGCGTTCGCCGCCCAGGCCGCCGTCGCGCTGCGCCAGGAACGGCTCGCCGAGGAGGCCGCCACCGCCAAGCCCCTCGCCGCGGCGGACCGCATGCGCACCGCGCTGCTCGCCGCGGTCAGCCACGACCTGCGTACGCCACTGGCGTCGGCGAAGGCGGCAGTCACCAGCCTGCGCAGTCAGGACATCGAGTTCGACGAGGCCGACCGCGAGGAGTTGCTGGAGACCGCCGAGGAGTCGCTGGACCGGCTCGCCCGGCTGGTCGCCAACCTCCTGGACATGAGCCGCCTCCAGGCCGGCGTCCTCGGCATCACGCCGACCGCGATCGGCCTGGAGGACGCCGTACCCCTGGCATTGGACGAACTTGGCCCGGCGGCCGCGACAGTCGGGACGGACATCCCGGCCGACCTGCCGGCCGCCACCGCCGACCCGGGCCTGTTGGAACGGGTGCTTGTCAACATCGTCGCCAACGCGCTGCGCTACAGCCCGCCCGACGAGCCACCCACCATCACCGCGAGCGCCCACGCCGGGCAGGTCGAGTTGCGGGTGATCGACAGGGGGCCGGGCATCCCGGAGGACCAGTGGGAGAACGTCTTCCTGCCGTTCCAGCGCCTCGGCGACCGGGACAACCAGACAGGCGTCGGCCTCGGTCTTGCCCTGTCCCGGGGGTTGGTCGAGGCGATGGGTGGCAGCATCACCCCCGAGACCACCCCCGGCGGTGGGCTCACTCTCGTGCTGCGGCTGCCCGCCGCGCAGACCAGTTCGGAGGGGCCGCAGGAATGACCCGCATCCTGGTCGTCGACGACGAACCGCAGATCCTGCGCGCCCTGCGGATCAACCTGCGTGCCCGCCGGTACGACGTGGACGTCGCCGGCACCGGTGCCGCCGCGTTGAAGGCCGCCGCCACCCACCCACCCGACCTGGTGGTGCTGGATCTCGGCCTGCCCGACATCGACGGCGTGGAGGTGATCCGTGGCCTACGCGGATGGACGGCTGTGCCGATCATCGTGCTCTCCGGCCGGGCCGGCAGCGAGGACAAGGTTGCGGCGCTCGACGCGGGCGCGGACGACTATGTCACCAAGCCGTTCGGGGTGGAGGAGTTGCTGGCCCGCATCCGTGCGGTGACCCGGCGGCTCGGCACGTCCAGCGAGGCGGTGCCGGCACTGCGGATCGGTGCGCACACAGTCGACCTGGCCGACCGCAGCGTACGGCGGGACGACGGCACCGAGGTCAAGCTGACGCCCACCCAGTGGAGTGTGCTGGAGAAGCTGCTGCGGCACCCCGGCAAGCTGATCAGCCAACGGCAGCTCCTACAGGAGGTGTGGGGGCCGGAATACCAGAACGAGACCAACTACCTGCGGCAGTACCTTGCCCAACTGCGGCGCAAGCTGGAGGACGACCCGGCCCGGCCCCGCCACCTCATCACCGAGCCGGGAATGGGATACCGCTACCGCCCCTGACCGGGTCGCCTCCGACGGCCGCCAGGGCGGGCACCGCCGGAATCCGGCCCGGAGCGGTAGGTGCCGTCCGGTCGCCGACGTGCTCCCCGAGCGGCGGTGCCACCAGCAGCGGGTCGACCTGGATCCGGTCGATGCCGAGCGGGCGCAACATGCTGCGCAGCGCCGACTCGCAGAGTTCCTCCCAGGGCTGGTCCGCGCCCATGGCGGCGGCCAGCAACTCGACCCGGGTGAAGGCGATGCCCACCCGCTGCCCCTGTGGCGTTCGGCCAGTGCGCACCGTCCGCACCTGCCGTCCCGGCAGATTCCGCACCGGAACGGCGTACGTTATCGGGCCCTCGTCCATGGTCGGGTCGGTCCTTTCCCTTGATACCGCGCACATCGCGGTCATCGGCTGAAACGTTCGAGGTCACGGGCGAAACGGCGGATCGTCGCGGCACGCGCCCAGGACGGCGCGGGGACCGCGATGACAGGCACGGTGGCCCGTTCCACGCAGAACCGGGTGACGTGGCCGGGCGACCGGCCGAACCGGCCGCGCTCGGGGCTGCCGACGACGAGCAGGTCGGACTCCCGGTGCGCGTGGTCGACGAGCACCTGCCCGGCGTACCCCTGGGTCGCCACCAGGCGCACTGTCACGTCCCGGGGCATACCGCCGAGTGCCGCGTCGAAGACGCCGCGCAGGTAGACAAGTGCCGCCCTGTCGCACTCGTCCTGCCAGCGCCAGGTAAGCGTGCCGGGCCGCCACATCGGGGCGAACACCCACGCGCGTACGGCGTCGACCTGCGCGCCGTCGCGACGGGCCAACTGCACGCCGCGGCGCAGCGCCTGCATCCCGGCGAACGACCTGTCGACGCCCACCACGATCCGGCGGGCACCGTCTGTGCGGCTCATGCGGCGGGCACCACCCAGGCCGCTGCGTCCTTCGCGGTACGCGGGTCGGCCGGCGCGGTCAGGTCGAGCGCGCGGAGGATCGAGTGCGCCACGACCACCTCCACCCCGGCGCGGCGGCGCAGGTCGGCCACGGCGCGGTGCAGCACGGTCATGCTGTCGGCGGAGAGCCGCACCACGGCGTCGACGTCGGCGGCGATCCACCAGGCGGCGACGGCGCACGGCTCGTGCCGCAGGTATTCGACAAGGTGGCTGCCGGGGGCGGACGGGCCGAGCCGGACGCTTACCAGGGCCTCGTGCCGGCGGGCCGGCTCGTCCGCCCCGGGCGCGGGAAGCTGCGCCGGGCCGGGTTCGCCGTCGCCGCCGAGGAGTTCGTCGTCGGCGCCGGGTGTCTGGTTGCCACGTTCCCAGCGCGTCATCCGCCAAGGACTCATGGCCCCATCGTCACCACCCGGCGGCGGTTCAGCGCCCGCCGATACGTCGTTTCGACGGGCGACAGCGAATTCTTGACGGCCTGTTCACGCGGGCGCCCGGCAGACCCGCCGACGTGGCGGGTAACGTTCGGGACGGACCAAGATCGGCTTAACAGGGGGGCCCGATGCGAACGACGACGGTGGACATCCCGACCAACGACGGAGTGGCGGACGCGTGCCTGACCCGCCCGGACGGGGATGAACCCTTCCCGGCGGTGCTGCTCTACATGGACGCCTTCGGCCCGCGCCCGCGCCTTGTGGAGATGGCGGAGCGGATCGCCGCCCAGGGATACCTGGTGCTGACGCCGAACCTGCTCTACCGGGGTGGCCGGGCGCCACTTGTCGACCTGTCCGACCTCGGCGACCCCGACCAGCGTGGAGCGATCTTCGAGAAGGTCATGCCGCTGATCCGCGCGTTGACCCCCGAGCTGGTCAGCCGGGACACCGCCGCGTACCTCGACTTCCTGGCGGCCCGCGACGACGTCCGGCCGGGTCCGGTCGCGATCACCGGCTACTGCATGGGTGGCACGAACGCGCTGCTGGCCATCGAGGCGTACCCGGACCGGGTCGTCGCGGCGGCGAGCTTCCACGGCGGGCGGATCGTCACCGACGGCCCGGACAGCCCGCACCTGCACGTCGGCTCGATCACCGGCGAGGTGTACTTCGGCCACGCCGACGCGGACCAGTCGATGACGCCCGAGCAGATCGCGACGCTGGAGAAGGCGCTCGACGCCGCGGATGTCCGGTACCGCTCGGAGGTGTACGCGGGCGCCCACCACGGCTACACCATGGCCGACACCCCGGCGTACGACGAGCAGGCCACCGAACGGCACTGGGTCGCCCTGTTCGACCTGCTCAACCGGAACCTGCCGACCGGCTGACACCGCAGTTGCCCCCGGCGCCCGCGTCCGGTCGTCAGCCGAAGCCACCCGCGCTGCGGCCGTTGCGGGGCCGACCGGGCGTACGGGTGGTGACGCTGAACCGGCCGTCGGGCTCCATCCGCACCTCGCGGACGTCCGCGAGGTCGGAGACACCCTGCTGCCGCAGCAGCGTGTGCAACTCCTCGTTGGTGATCAGCTCGCGGCGCATGTTGTCCCGCATGACCTCCCCGTCGCGGACAAGCACCAGCGAGTTGGGCCGGATCAGCCGCGCGGCGGCCTGCCAGCGGTACGCGACGGCGTTCAACAGGTACGACCAGCCGATGATCACCCCGACCAGCAGCAGCCCGTCGGTGATCGAGTTGTAGCCGCCGGACATGCCGTTCTGTGCGGCGTCCGCGAGCAGCACGATCACCAGCAGGTCGGTGACGCCTGTGGTGCCGCTCTCCCGCTTGAGGATGACCCGCAGGAGAGTGAACAGGGCGAGGTACATGACGCTGCCCCGGACCACGATCTCCAACAGCGGGGTGTCCGGGATGAACACCTTGCCCCAGTCGGCCACCTGACGGGCTACCCGCCGGCCGACAAGCCATGCCTGCCCGCCGCGCTCTCGCCGGGCGGCGGGCGGCCGGATTGCCGGTTCAGGGGCGCAGCAGCACCGGGCCGGCGTCGATCCGGGTGCGGAACAGCGCGTACGGCCGCCGCCGCAGGTCCTTCCCCCGCTGGTACTGCGGCTGCCTGTGCAACTGGTTGGCGGTGACGTACAGGTAGCCGTCGGTCGCCACCGACATGGTGTCCGGCCAGAGCAGGCGCGGATCGTGGACAAGTGTTTCGTACGCGCCGTCCGGCAGCCGCCGCAGCACCGCGTTGTGCTCGTACGAGGTGATGTAGAGCCGACCCGCGTCGTCGGACTCCAGCCCGTCCGACGCGGTGCCCTTGTCCCCCTCGTCTACCACTGTCGCGGCGGCCGCCTCCTGGGTGACGGACGGGTCGGCAAGCGCCTCGGTGGACACGCTCCACAAATGGCGGGATGCCAGCGCGCAGTAGTAGAGCCGGGTGCCGTCGGCCGAGATGGCGATGCCGTCGGAGCCCATCAGCACGGGCTTCGGCGGCCCGTCCGCCGGCCGTTCGAGGAACGGTCGGCCCTCGACCACCGGGCGGAACGTCGCCAGTGTCTCCGCCTTCGTGGACGGGTGGTCGTGCAGCCGCCGCCACGAGGCTCCGCTGGCCAGGTCCACGACGATGATCGCGTTCGGCCCGGCGAACGCCGAGTCGGTGATGTAGGCGACCCCCGCCTCGCCGCGCCGCAGGTCGAAGCGGACGTCGTTGAGGTACGTCGTCGGCAGCGCCACGTCCGGCGGGAAGGTGATCACCTGGGCGACCGTGTCGGTGTCCAGGTCGACCAGGACGAGCTTCGGCCCGCCCGGCTTCGTGGGCTGGAGCATCGGGCTGCCGGTGTCGAGCACCCAGAGCCGGTCGGCCGGGTCCACCACGATGCTCTGCACGGAGACGAACGCGCCCGCGTCGTCGTCGCCGGACGGGTCGTTCCACGCCTGGTCGGGGTAGGGCACCTCCCGGCCGTCGCGCAGCTCGACGACTGTGGCCGGCACCTCGTCGCCCCACTTGGGAAAGTTGACGAAGATCCGGCCCTGGTGCGAGACGCTGACCCCGGTCGGCATCGGGCCGGTGAAGGTGTGCACCAGCTCCAACTCGCCGAGCGGCTCGTCGCCAACCGGCCCGTTCATGACGCCCGACCCGTTGCCCGCATCGTCACGCCTCCCGTCGTCCGGGTTCGCACCGGCGCGAACCCCGATGTCGTTCTTCCCGCCCCGACGTCCGGTATGCCTGCCGGCGGTCGGGTCAGCCGACGGGTGCCGTGGCGGTCGCGGTGGGCAGGCCGGGGACCTCGGCGTCGATCGCGAGCAGCGCGCCGTCGGCCGCGCCCGCCTCGGAGAGCCCGAGTCGGGCCGTACCGATGAAGAGCCGGCGCAGGTCGGGGCCGCCCAGGCAGATGCCGGCCGGCTGCTTGGCCGGCAGGCGGACCTCCCGGTCAAGCGTCCCGTCGGGCCGGTAGCGGCGTACCGCCGAGCCGCCCCACAGCGCGACCCAGAGGTGCCCCGCCGCGTCGACGGTCATCCCGTCCGGGCTGCCATCGGAGTCGGTAAGCCGCAGGAACGGCTCGCGCCCGTGCAGGTCGCCGGTGGCCGGGTCGACGGTGAACCGGTCGACCTCGCCGCGCGGTGAGTCGGCAAGGTACATGGTGGTGCCGGTGGCGTCGAACGCCGGCCCGTTCGGGATGGTCAGCCCGGTCACCGCCGGCACCGGTGCCGCGCCCGGGGCGAGCCGGTACAGCGTGCCCCGGCCGGGCAGCCCGGCGTACGTCATGCTGCCGGCCCAGAAGCGGCCGTGCCGGTCGGCTACCGCGTCGTTCATCCGGGTCGGCTCGGGAGCGTCGCCGACCAGGTCGACGACCGGCCGAGGATCGCCGGTGGCGGGCAGCACCGTGACGCCGGTGCCGGCGGCGGCCAGCCACTCACCGGGTCGGTCGGCCACCGGGGCGATCGCGCCGAGTGGCACGTCGAGGCGGCGCAGCTCCCGCAGCGGGGCCGGCGCGTCACCGTCGGTCTCCAACAGCCGGCCGGCGAGCAGGTCGACAAGGACCAGCCGGTCGTCGACCCAGCGCAGCCCCTCGCCCAACTCCAACCGGTCGGTGCTCCAGACGGTCGGCTCGGTCAGCTCCATCGTGCTCCTCCAACGATCTCCGGCGGCCGGGGCCGGCCGCCGCACCGGTCAGCGGACCGTACCGCCGGGGCCGTGGTCGAGCAGCCCCAACTCCGCCCGGTCGGGCAGGCCCTCCCAGTCACCCCGGGTGGCGACGGCGAACGCGCCGGTGGTGACCGCCCGGTCCAGCCGGGCCGGCACGTCGGCGCCGTCCAGCCAGCCGGAGAGGAACCCGGCCACGAAGGCGTCGCCGGCACCCACGGTGTCCACCACCGGCACCTGACGGGCCGGCCGGTGCACAGTGCCGGCCGCGCTGTGGCTGGTGGCCCCGCCGGCGCCGTGCTTCACGACGACCTCGGTCACGCCTGCCGCCCGCAGCGCGCCGACCGGATCGGCGGCGTCGGTGAGGACTGCCAACTCCTCGTCGGAGGCGACCACCAGGTCGATCGAGGGCAGCAGCGGTCGCAGCGCGGCGGCTGCCTCGCCGACCGACCAGAGGCGGTTGCGGTGGTTGACGTCCAGGCAGACGGTGCTGCCCGCCGCGCGGGCCAGCCGCACCGCCGTCACCACCGCGTCGTACGGTTCGGCGCCGAGCGCGCAGGTGATGCCTGTGACGTGCAGTAGCCGGGGCGTCGACCCGGGCGCGTCGAATACGGGCGTGACATCGGCGGGGTGTAGCCGGGAGCCGGCGGACCCGGCGCGGTGGTAGGTGACCCGGTTGATGTCGCCGACCCGGGCCTCGAAGAGGATCAGCCCGGTCGGGGCCGCCTCGTCGACCCGGGACCAGGTCAGGTCGACGCCCTCGGCGCGCAGCGTGCGGCGGACCAGCTCGCCGGGCTCGTCGGCGCCGGTGACCCCGATCCAGGCCGCGCGGTGGCCGAGCCGGGCCAGCCCGATCGCCACAGTCGACTCGGACCCGGCGACGGAGATCCCGGCGGTGCCGCCCAACCGCAGCGGCCCGGTGGCGCGGAAGGCCGCCATCGTCTCGCCGAGGGTGAGCAGGTCGGTCACGGGCGGACCGCCGCGAGGAATGTGGCGGCGCGCTCGCGCAGCGCCGCCAGGTCGCCGCCGCGGACGGCGTCGCCGAGGAGTGGGGAGCCGACGCCGACCGCGACCGCGCCCCGGTCCAGATAGCCGCGGACGCTGTCCGCGTCGACCCCGCCGACCGGCACGAACGCGGTGTCGGGGAACGGGTCACGCAGCGCGCCCAGGTAGCCGGGCCCGCCGAAGGAGGCCGGGAACAGCTTGACCGCGGTGGCCCCGTCGCTTGCGGCCCGCACGACCTCGGTGGGGGTGAGCGCGCCGGCCAACACCGGCAGGCCGAGCCGGCCGCCCTCGGCGACGCTCGGCGCCAGCGCCGGGGTGACCAGGAAGCCGGCGCCGGCGTCGGCCGCCGCGCGGGCGTCCTCGACGCTGAGCACGGTGCCCGCGCCCAGGGCGAAGTCGGGCCCGAGCGCGCCCCGGGCGCCTCGGATGATGCCGAGCGCGTCGGCGCTTGTCAGCGAGACCTCGATAAGCGCGACACCGCTCTCGGCCAGGGTGAGCACCGAGGCCAGCGCGGCCGCCGGGTCCGGGCCGCGCACGATTGCCAACAACCGGTGGGTACGCAGCTCGTCGAGCAGGTTCATCGTGGATGTCCTCAGTGGATGCGGTGGGCGGAGATGGTGAGTCGCCAGGCGACCTCGCCGGTGGGCGGAACGATCGCCGCGTCGGTCGGGCCGGCGTCGGCCAGGTCGAAGGCGGCGCCGAGCATCGGCTCGACCCCGAGGCTGCGGTACGGAGCAATGGCCGGCCAGCCGCCCAGGTTGCGCCAGAGCGCGGTGCTGCGGGGCTGCCCGTCGCACTCCAACTCCAGGGTCAGCCGGTCCGGGCTGTCGATCACCTGGACCTTCGGGCAGTCGAGCAGCACCGCGCCGACAGCGGTCCCGTCGTCGGCGCCGAACCTGTCGAGCGGTAGCCCGGCCGGAGCGGGCCACGACCCGGTGAGCCACGGGCTGCCGGCGGGCCAGGTGCCGGGCGGCAGCAGGGCGGCGGCCTCGGGGTGCAGGCGGGTGGGGGTGCCGGCGGGCGCGTCGAGGTATGCGTCGGGGGAGAGGCCGAGCAGGGCGTGCGCGGCCCACACGAAGCGGTAACCGGGGTCGGCGGCCAGCAGGTAGTCGGCCACCACCACGCCACCTGCGTCGCTGATCCGGCGGGTCAGCGTGAACGTCGGCCGTTCGATGACCAGTGTGCCAGGGCCTGCGGTTCGCCACGGGCGCGACCACACCTCGCCGTGGTCGGGCTCGCCGCGCACGGTGGGCAGGCACTCCTCCAGGCCGCCGGCGTCGACGAACGAGTCGTCGGGGCGTACCTCGTGTCGGCCCGGCTCCGGGCCCCGCCACAGCCACTGCCGGTCGCCGCCGCGCAGGCTTGTCCACCGACCGCCGTGCGCCGCGTCGTACTCCACGCGCAGTGGGACCGGCGCGAGCCCGGTCACCATTCGGCGAACGATCCGTCGCGGTGCTGCCAGACCGGGTTGCGCCAGGCATGCGGGGTACGCGCGGCCTGACGGACCGCCGCCTCGTCCACGGTGATGCCGAGGCCGGGCCTGTCGAAGCGGGCGATGTGCCCGTCCACGAACCGGAACGGCTCCGGGTCGACCACGTAGTCCAGCAGCTCCGAACCAACGTTGTAGTGGATGCCGATGCTCTGCTCCTGGATCAGGAAGTTCGGTGTCGCGAAGGCCACCTGGAGGCTGGCCGCCAGCGAGATCGGCCCGAGCGGGCAGTGCGGGGCGAGCAGCGCGCCGTACGTCTCGGCAAGCGCGGCGATCCGGCGGACCTCGGAGATGCCACCGGCGTGCGACAGGTCCGGCTGGACCACTGTGACCCCGGCCTGTAGCGGGCCGAGGAACTCGGAGCGGCCGTAGAGGCGCTCGCCGGTGGCCACCGGGATCGGGGTGCTGGCGACGATGTCCCGCAGGTGGTGGGCCTGGTCGGGCAGCACCGGCTCCTCCACGAAGAACGGGCGCAGCCCGGCCAGCTCGGGCAGGATCCGGCGGACCGCTGCCAGCCCGGCGCGGCCGTGGAAGTCCACAGCGATGTCCCGGTCCGGGCCGAGCACCTCCCGGGCGGCGGCGACCCGGCCGACCACCGCGTCCACCTCGGCGGAGGTGGGGATGGCCGACAGCCGCCCGCTGGCGTTCATCTTGACGCCTGTGAGACCGGCGGCGACCTGCGCGGCGGCGGCGTCGGCCACCTCGTCGGGCTCGTCCCCGCCGATCCACGAGTAGACGCGCACCCGGTCGCGCACCGGCCCACCGAGCAGCGCGTGCACAGGTGCCCCGTACGCCTGCCCGGCGATGTCCCAGAGTGCCTGGTCGAGGCCGGCGACCGCGCTGGACAGGATCGGGCCGCCGCGATAGAAGCCACCCTTGGTGAGCACCTGCCAGTGCTGCTCGATCCGGAGTGGATCCTCGCCGATCAGATATTCGGAGAGCACCTCGACGGCGCTGCGCACCACCTCGGCGCGCCCCTCGACCACCGGCTCACCCCACCCGACGAGCCCGTCGTCGGTCTCCACCCGGCAGAACAACCACCGTGGCGCGACCAGGAAGGTCTCGATGCGCTCGATCTTCACTGACTGCCCCTTCGTCCCCGTGCCTTCTCGACGTCGCGGACGGCCTTGTCCAGCAACTCACGCATGGCGGTCTCGGCCGCTGTCTCGTCCCGGGCGCGTAGCGCGTCGACCACCGCGCGGTGACTCGGCACCGGGTCGTCGTGAGCGGAGCCGCCGTGCACGAGCCGGTCCCGTTCGGCGAGGCCCGTCTCCATCACCACCTCCATGCGTTCCAGCAGCTCGTTGTGTGTGGCGGCGAGCAGCCCGCGGTGGAAGGCGAGGTCGGCGGCGACGGCGGCGATGGGGTCACCGTCAGCCTCGGCCATCTCGGTGAGCGCCCGGTCCAGTGCGGCGACGTCGTCGTCGGTGCACCGGCGGGCGGCCAGCCGCGCGGCGGCCGGCTCGATGATGGCGCGGACCTCATGGAGTTGGTCGAGCAGTCGTTCGTGGGGGCCCTCGGCGAACTGCCAGCGGATCACGTCGCCGTCGAGGAGGTTCCAGTCGGACCGTGGCCGGACGAACGTGCCGCGCTTCTGCCGGGCGTCGACGATGCCCTTCGCCGAGAGGACCTTGAGCGCCTCGCGCAGCGCCGTGAGGCTGACGTCGAACTCCTCCTGGAGGGCGGAGATGTTCAACGTCGCCCCGGCGGCGATCTCACCGGTGAGGATGCGGCGGGCGATGGCCTCGACGGTCTGCCCGTGGACGCCGCGGCTTGCGTACTGTGCCAATGGTTTCCTGGCCTTCTCGCTGGGGGTGGTTTCGATCTCTCAGGCCGAGGCTTTCACCGCTGTCCAGCCACCGTCCACCACAAGGCTCGCGCCGGTGACGTAGGCGGCGTCCGGCGAGGCGAGGAACGCCACTGTCGCGGCCACCTCGTCGGGTGTGCCGAACCGTTTGGCCACCGTCTCGTCGACGCTGCGCTTGCGGTCCTCTTCGGACACCTCGGCCCAGGCGGCGGTGAAGATCGGCCCGGGCAGCACTGTGTTGACCCGCACCTGCGGGCCGTACTCCACGGCGAGCTGGCGGCCGAGCGCGACCAGGCCGCCCTTGGCCGCCGCGTACGCGGGACGGCCGGGCAGCCCGACCAGGGCATGCACCGACGAGATGAGCACCACCGCGCCAGACCGGGCCCGTAGGTCGTCCAGGCAGGCGCGGACGCCGAGGAACGAGCCGGTGAGGCTGACGCCGAGCTGGTGGTCCCAGGACTGCCGGCTGGTTTCGTGGGCCGGGGCGACCTGCACCGCGTAGGCGGTGCTGACCAGGATGTCGATCGGGCCGAGGCTGCCCCGCACGGCGGCCACTGCGGCCGTCCAGTCGGCGTCGTCACTGACGTCGCCCGTTACGGACAGTGCTCGGGCGCCACGGGCGGTCAGCTCGTCGGCCAGCGGGCCGGAGTCGGTCACGTCGAGCAGCGCGACTGCCGCTCCCTCGGCGGCGAGCCGCCGGGCGATCGCGGCGCCGATCCCGCCCATCGCTCCGGTGACCAGCGCGTTCTTGCCTTCAAGCCGGCGCATAGGCTGGTCCTCCTGGCTCTCGGGTTGATCTCGAATAATCATTAATTACGAAGATATCTTGACAGGCGGCGAGGGCCGATGCAACCTTCTGGTCACACACATTCACATGGCCGACACATTGCGTCGTGACGCTACGTGTCGTAGAGGAAGGACACCCTCGTGAGCGACTTCGACCCCGGTCGCCGGCGATTCCTTGGCCACCTCGGGCTTGCCGGCCTCGGCGCCCTCGGTGCCGGATCGTTGCTCAGCGCGTGCGCCAGCTCTGCCAGCGGGCCGACGACGAGCAATGGCTCCGGCGCGGTAACCATCCAGTCGAACCTCTCCTCGCCGCAGGCCAAGGTGGCGATGGAGAAGCTGATCGAGAGCTTCAACGCTCAGGGCAAGGGTGCTGCCAGCCTCAACACGGTCGCCTCGGAGACCTTCCGGACCCAGCTGCCGAGCTACCTGACCTCCGCCAACCCGCCGGACCTCTACACCTGGTACGCGGGCTCGGTCGCCAACGACTACGCCAGCCGTGGCCTGCTGCTTGACGTCTCCGACGTCTGGACGTCACTGGGCGACTACCCCCAGTCGCTGCGGACGCTCTCCACCGACACCAGCGGCAAGCAGGTCTTCATGCCGATGAACAACTACTGGTGGGGCTTCTTCTACCGCAAGTCCAACTTCGCCAAGTGGGGCGTGCAGGAGCCGAAGACCTGGGCCGACTTCCTGGCCCTGTGCGAGACGCTGAAGAGCAAGGGCATCCCGCCCATCGGCATCGGCCTCGGCGACACCCCGTGGATCGCCTCGGCCTGGTTCGACTACCTCAACATCCGGATCAACGGCGCGCCGTTCCACCGCGAGCTGCTCGCCGGCAAGCAGCGCTTCGACGACCCCAAGGTCAAGGCGGTCTTCACCCGCTGGCGCGAGGCCCTGCCCTACTTCGACCCGAAGGGCAAGGCGTACCCGTTCCAGGAGGCGACCACCGCGCTGCTGGCCGGCAAGACCGGCATGTTCCTGATCGGTACGTTCTTCGCCGACGCGGCACCCAAGGACGCCCTCGACGACCTGGACTTCTTCCGGTTCCCGATCATCGACCCGGCGGTGCCCCTGGCCGAGGAGGCGCCGACGGACGGCTTCTTCGCCAGCGCGAAGACCGGCAACCCGACCGGCACGAAGGCCCTGCTCACCTACCTGTCTTCGGTCGAGGCCCAGGAGGCGTACGTCAAGGCCAGCTCCGGCATCGTGCTTCCGGCCAACCCGAAGGCCAAGGCGTCCGACTCGCCGCTCGTGGTCAAGGGCAAGGCGATGCTCGAAGAGGCCAAGGAGCTGACCCAGTTCTTCAACCGCGACTCCAGCGACGCACTCCAGCCGACCGCGGACACCGCACTTACCAAGTTCATCGACAAGCCGGACCAGATCGACGCGATCCTGCGGGAGTGGCAGGCGAGCGCCGAGAAGGTCTTCAAGGGCTGACGTGACAGCAACGATCTCCACGACTTCGGTCACAGCCACTCGGCGGCGGCGACGGTCGGCTCGACTGTCGCCGCTGCTGGTGGCGTTCGTCCTGGTGCCGTTCCTGGTCGAGAGCATCTGGGTGTTCTGGCCGGCGCTCCAGGGCTTCTGGTTCTCCCTCACCCGCTGGGACGGCATGTCCGCGCCCAGCTTCGTCGGCGCGGACAACTACGTCGAGTTGGCAGGTGACGCCACCTTCCGGGGCGCGCTGCTCAACACGGTGATCTGGCTCGTGCTCTTCGGCGGCCTCTCCGTGCTTGGCGGCTTCGGCATGGCGCTGGTCCTGCTGAAGGAGCGGCGCGGGGTCGGCTTCTATCGGGCCGCGCTGTTCACCCCTGTGGTCTTCTCGCTTGTGGTGACCGCGCTCGTCTGGCGCGTCTTCTACCAACCCGACGGCATCGCCGACACGCTGCTGCGGGCCGTCGGCCTGGAGCACCTGATCCGGCCCTGGCTCGCCGACCCGCAGACCGCGCTGTACGCGGTGATCCTGCCCGCGCTGTGGCGGCAGATCGGTTACGTGATGGTGCTGTTCCTGGCCGGGCTGAAGGCAATCGACCCGGCGCTGCACGAGGCGGCTCGGATGGACGGCGCCAACTCCTGGCAGCGGCTGCGGCACGTCACGATTCCCCAGCTCAAGGGGGTCAACGCGGTAGTGCTGTCGGTCATCGTGATCGACTCGCTGCGGTCGTTCGACATCGTCTGGTCGATGACAAAGGGCGGGCCGTACCACTCGTCGGAGCTGCTCAGCACCTACATGTATTCGACCGCGTTCCAGAGTCTGCGGCTGGGCTACGCCTCCGCGATCGCCGTGGTGATCTTCGTGCTCGCGCTTGCCGTCATCCTCGGCTACCTGGTCCGCGCGTTCCGGGAGGAAGCGTGATGAACAAGCTCCGCACCGGGGCCTTCCACACCGGCATGATCCTGCTCTCGCTGCTGTGGCTGGGCCCGGTGATCTGGGTCGTGGTGATGTCCACCCGATCGTTCGACGACATCGCCGCGCACGGCGTGGGCAGTCTGCCCCGGTCGTTCACGCTCGACACCTACCAGCAGGCCTGGACCGACGGCGGCGAGCTGCGTGCGCTGATCAACAGCATGCTTGTCACCATTCCGTCGGTGGCGTTGAGCCTGGGGCTGGCCGCGATGGCCGCGTTCGCGCTGAGCCGGTTCCGGATTCCCGGCCGGCGGACCATCCTGCTGCTGATGCTCGCCGGCAACCTGCTGCCGCCGCAGATCCTGCTGATCCCGGTGGCGAAGTTCAGCGAGCTCACCGGCCTGTACGACACGCTCTGGGCGCTGATCGCCGTGCAGGTCGGCTTCGGGCTCGGTTTCTACACATTCGTCCTGCACGGCTTCATGCGTGACCTGCCGGGCGAGATCCAGGAGGCGGCGACGATCGACGGCGCCGGCACGGCGCAGATCTTCACGAAGGTGATGCTGCCGCTGACCCGGCCCGCGCTTGCCGCCCTCGGTGCGCTCTCCTTCACCTGGATCTTCAACGACCTGCTCTGGGCGATCACCGTGCTGCGCACCGACGACAACATGCCTGTCACCCCGGCACTGCTCGGCCTTCAGGGGCAGTTCGTCTCGTCCTGGAACGTCATCGCCGCCGGCACTGTCATCGCGGCAGTCCCCACAGTCGCGGTGTTCCTGCGCTTCCAGCGGCACTTCGTCTCCGGCCTGGCGCTCGGAGCGGTCAAGTGACGGCCGCGAGCACGCAACGGTGGACGTTGCGCGGCGCGCACACGGAATACACGGTGACCGTTCCGGCGCACGGCCGTTGGCTCGAACTTGTCGCGTGGGGGCCGCACGGCGTCTCGGAGGGGCCGTCGCCTGTCGCCTACGACGGCCCGGTCCCGTTCCTCACCGCCGGGGACGCCGCCCCCATCGAGTTCGCCACCGACGCCGACCGCCCGTTCAGCGGCGCCGACCTGGTGGTGGAAACCCCCAGCGGGGAGCGCCGCGTCGGCTTCGGCTACACGGGTGTACGGGCCGACCCCGACGGGCGCGAGTTGGCTGTCGATTTCGCCGATCCGGTGACCGGGCTGCGAGCCACTGTGCACTACCGGGTGCCCGCCGGCACCGACGTGGTGCAGCGGTGGGTCGAGCTGACGAACGGCGGCGCCGGGCCACTGCGGGTGGTTCGCGCCGGTTCGGCTGGTTTCTGCGTACCGACGCCGCACGGCGCGCTGCTCAGCCACCAGTGGGGGCAGTGGGCGCAGGAGTTCCAGCTCTCCCACGTCGAGCTGGGCCACGGCACGTTCACCGTCGGCAGCTCCCAGGGCGTACCCGGGCATCTGCACGTGCCCTGGTTGGCCGTGCGGGACGCCGCCGCCCCGACCGGGGCGGCCTGGGGTGTGGCGTTGGCCTGGACCGGCTCGTGGGAGATCAGCGCCGAGCGGGACACCGGCGGCCTGACCCGGGTACGGGCCGGCCGTCACCTGGTCGACGGCCCACTGGAACTGGCCGCCGGTGAGCGGTTGGACCTGCCCGTGGTCACCGGCGCCTACAGCCCGGACGGCCTGGACGGGCTGGCCCGCGTCTGGCACACCCACCAGCGGCTGCTCGCCGCCGACCGGCTCACCCCGCGCCCGGTGCTCTACAACTCCTGGGAGGCCACCTACTTCGCGGTCGAGGCGCAGAGCCAGTTGGCGCTGGCCCGGATCGCCGCCGAGCTGGGCGTGGAGACGTTCGTCGTGGACGACGGCTGGTTCGTCGGCCGCAACGACGACACCGCCGGGCTGGGCGACTGGACGCCGGACCCGGCGAAGTTCCCGGCTGGGTTCGACGCGTTCATCGCCGACGTCCGCGCGCTCGGGCTGAACTTCGGGCTCTGGGTCGAGCCGGAGTGCGTCAACCCGAAGTCCGCGCTCTATGCCGAGCACCCGGACTGGGTGTACGCCGTCGACGGCCGCCCGCTGACCCCGGTCCGCAACCAGTACCTGCTCGACCTGGGCCGGCCGGAGGTCGCCGAGTTCGTCCACTCCACCGTGGACGGACTGCTGCGTCGGTACGACATCGACTACCTGAAGTGGGACTTCAACCGTCCACGTACCGAGCCGGGGCGGCCGGGCGGGGTCGGCCCGCTCGACCTGGACGGCGCGCACGTCGCCAACCTGCACCGGATCTACGAACGGCTGCGCCGGGACCACCCCGGCGTGCTGATCGAGGCGTGTGCCGGTGGTGGCGCGCGGACCGACCTGGCGATGGCCGCCCGCGCCGACGTGTTCTGGCCCAGCGACAACACCGGCCCACTGGACCGGCTGGCCATCCAGTACGGCTTCCTGCACGCCAACGCCCCGCACCTGCTCAGCTCCTGGGTCACCGACGCGCCCGGCCTGTTCGATCCCCGGCCGCGCTCGTTGGCGTTCCGGTTCGTCCTCGCGATGGCAGGTGTGCTCGGCATCGGCGCGGACATCCGGGCCTGGACCCCTGCCGAGCGGGCCGAGGCCGCCGGCTGGATCGCCCGCTACAAGGAGATCCGGGACGTCGTCACGCACGGCGAGGTGCACCTGATCGGCGGCCCCGACCAGGCGCGCTGCGCGGTGCAGTACACAGCGCCGGACGAGAGCCGAGTGGTAGTCCTGGCCTGGCACACCGGCCGGCTCGACGGCGCCGGCCTGCTCCCGTCCCGGCCGGTGCGGCTGCCGCTGCGCGGCCTCGACCCGGCGGCCCGTTACGCGCACGGCGACAGGCACTACTCCGGCAGCCACCTCGGCGCCGTCGGTCTGCCCGTGCAGTGGAGCCCGACCCACGACGCCGACCTCATCGTGTTGACCCGCGACTGAGGTCGGAGCACCACCACCCCCACCCCCGAGGGACAGGAGTACCACCATGCGCCTGATCCGACCGCTGACCGTCGCCCTGGCCGTACTCGGCCTGGGCGTCGTCGGCCCGCTGCCGGCCAGCGCAGCCCCACCGCCGGCCGGCCCACCGCCCGCCAACCCACCGCAGCCCGGCCACGGCCACACACCGGGCGGGCCGGGTAAACCCGGTCACGCCCCGGCCGCGACCGGCACCGAAGACCAGGGCGCGCCGACGTTCTACAACAGCGGGCTCGCCCCCACGCCCTACCAGGGTTGGAACACCTACTTCGGCCTCGGTGGCGACCCCACCGAGGCCGAAGTACGGTCCGTCACCGACCACATGGTCAGCAGTGGCCTCCGCGACGCCGGCTACACCTACGTCTGGATCGACGGCAACTGGGCCGCGCCCACCCCGCGTAACGAGGCCGGTCAGCTCGTCGCCGACCCGGCCCGGTTCCCCGGCGGGATGGCCGCGCTGGCCGCGTACATCCACAGCAAGGGCATGAAGGCCGGCATCTACACCGACGCCGGGCCCTACCTGCCGGGGCAGTGCGGGCTCGGCAGCAACGGTCACTACGCCGCCGACATCGCCCAGTTCGCCGGCTGGGGCTTCGACGCCCTCAAGGCCGACTGGCTCTGCGGGCGGGCCGCAGGCCTGGACCCGGAGGCCACCTTCCGTGAGCTGGCCGAGGCGGTACGCCAGTCGCCCCGACCGATGCTGCTCAACATCTGCAACCCGGTCAGCTCCGACTGGGGTGGCGGGCCGTACACCCCGGAGCAGCTCTCCACCTGGAGCTACACGTACGCACCCACCGTCGCCGACTCGTGGCGGACGTACACCGATGTGGGTCTGACCGACCCGTCACCGCAGTGGGCGTTCCCGTGGGTCCTGCGCAACATGGACGTCAACGCGTACCACCCGGCGGCCACCGGGCCGGGGCACTACAACGACCCGGACTACCTGCTGCCGATGCGTCCGCTGCCCGACGGCGGGTACGAGTTGAGCCTTGAGGAGTCCAAGACGCAGCTCGGCATGTGGGCCATCATGGCCGCGCCGCTCGTGATCGGCTCCGACCCGCGCGGCCTGCCGAACGAGATGATCTCGGCGTTGACCAACCCGGAGATCATCGCGGTGGACCAGGACCCGCTGGTCCGCCAGGGCGTCAAGGTCGCCGACACCGGCACCGACGCGCAGGTCTGGAGCAAGGTGCTCACCGGCACCGGCAAGCGGGCGGTCGCGCTGCTAAACAGGCACGACACCGCCCAGCAGATCACTGTGACCTTCGCCGACGTCGCGCTCGGCGGCTCGGTCCGGGTTCGTGACCTGTGGGCCCGCGCCGACGTCGACGCCGCACCCGGCACCGCAGGTGTCCAGCCGTTCACCGGCTCGTACACGGTCGAGGTTCCGGCGCACGGCGTGGCCATGCTGGGTCTGACCGGCACCGACCAGGTCGCCGGCGCCAACCTCGGTGGCACCGCCAGTGCCAGCCCCGCGCTGGTCCGGGTGGACGACACCCACGCCACGGCCTTCGTCCGCGACGTGCAGGGCGCGCTGGCGGTCAACACCCGCTCGGGTACGACGTGGGGGACTCACTGGACCTCGCTGGGCGGCCCGGTCGGCGGCCGGATCCTCGGCCAGCCGGCGGCGTACGCCTCGGCGGACGGCCGGATCGACGTCTTCGTGCGGGGCACCGACAACGCGGCCTGGCAGCGCAGTTACGTCGCCGGCACGTGGGGCCCGTGGCGCAGCCTCGGCGGCACCCTTACCGACGGGCCGACCGTGGCGTGGACCAGCCCGACGCAGTGGACGCTCGTCGTCCGTGGCGTCGATGGCAAGCTCTGGTCGCGGACCCCGAGCACCGGCTGGACCGGCATCGGCGCCCCCGACGACAGGCCGTTCTACGGCCGGCCGAGCGCCGTCGTCGACGACGCGGGAGTGCTGCACGTGGCCGTCCGCAGCCGGACCGACGAGGTGTGGTCGCGCAGCCGCACCGGCACCACCTGGTCGGACTGGACCAACCTGGGCGGCACCACGAGCGGCAGCCCGACACTGCTCGCCACGTCCGGCCGGGTCTACCTGTTCGCGCTGGCCGCCGACAACCGGCTCTGGCAGCGCAACTTCGCCGATGGCGCCTGGGGCGGTTGGTTCCGCCGTGGTGAGTTCGCCACCGACGCCTTCCGGGGCGCACCGGGGGCGGCGGCCGGCGCTAACGGCAGCGCCTGGCTGGCGGTACGCGGCGTGGACGACCGGGTGCACCAGATCGTCCTCTGATCCACTGTGGCGGGCCGTCGACTGGCGGCCCGCCACCACACCATCCACGACGACCCCATGCGGAACCGACCCCGCGTGGGGTCGCTTCGCGTTGACCGGGCGTCGCGTCGACCGCGACTCAGGCGGGGACGAGTTCCCGGCAGCGGCGCAGTGCGGCCAGGGCGAGCGGCGCGTCGCGGCCCGCGATGCCGGCTTCCAACTCGGCAACCGCATCCGCGGCCCGCGCCGGCTCGCCCGCCGCGACGGCGGCCTCGGCCAGCACCAGCACCACGTCGGCGGCCCACGCCAGGATGCCCTTGCCACGTACCAGGATCAGCGCATCCGTCGCGTGCCGGACGGCCTCGTCCGGTCGCTCGGCGAGGGTCAGCCGGGCCAGCGCCGAGAGCGCCTGCACCAGCGGCCAGATCGCGCCGACCCGCCGGGCGTCGGCCACCACGTCGCGCAGCTCCCGTTCGGCCGACTCCACGTGGTCGCCGTCGGCTGCGGTACGGGCCAGCACGGTGGCCAGTTCGGCTCGTGTGTCGAGCAGGGTGACAGGCATCCGCGCAGCGGTGGCGACAAGTCGGCTGAGTCGCTCGGCGAGCCCGTCGAGCCGCCCGGCGGCCCGGTCCAGCGACAGTTCGGTCGCCTCCACCAGGGCCGTCAGCCGCTCGTACCCGGTCTCGTCGACAAGCGTCCGCCCGGCCGCCAGGAGCGCTTCGGCCTGCTCCGGGTGCCCGGCGTGCAGTGCGCCCTGCGCCCAGTTCAGGCAGGCTCGGGCATGTTCTCGGGGCCGGTCGGCCAACTCGGCGGACGCGCGCAGCTCCGTGATGATCGCCCAGGCCGCCGGGTCGCCCAGTTCCAGCAGCAGCGAGGCTCGGGCGATGCGGACCGCGAGGTGCGCCGCCGGGTCTCCGCTCGCCGTCGCGGCGTTCTCCGCCTCCGCGCAGCGGGCCAGGTGGTAGTCGACGTGCCGGCCGACGACGGTGTCCGGGGCCGCCAGCACCGCAAGCGCCGGGGCCTTGCGGCGTGGAGCGCGCAGGTACGGCACGGCACGCTCGATCTCGGCGTACCCGCGCAGCGCCTCGCCCTGCTGACGCAGCATCCGCCCGAGCACCAGACCCAGCTCGCCGCGGGCGCCGGGTGGCAGTCGCCGGTCGGCGAGCAGCCGTTCCAGCACAGGGATCGCCTCGGCCTGGCTGAGCCCGTCGATGGCCGACCGGCCCAACTTCGCCGCGAGGCGGACGCGTACCGGTCGGGGAAGCTCGACGACGTCCATCGTCTGGAGCAGGAAGCTGGCGGCGGTCGCGTCGTCGCCCCGCTCGGTTGCCAGGTCGGCGGCGGCCTCGGCGTTGCGGACGAAGTCGGCTCCACCGCCGGCCCGGCGATAGTGGTGGGCGAGTTGGGCGACGGGTTTCGGCAGTGCCTGCTCCAACACCCGTGCGACGCGCAGGTGCAGCCATTCCCGAGTCTCCCGGGGCACCAGGTCGTACACCACCTGCCGGGCCAGGTCGTGGCGGAACCGCAGGCCGTCTCCGGCGTCGTGCAGCAGGCCCGCCCGGTGGGCCGCGCTCAGCGCCGCGCCGACCGCCACCCGGTCCAGGTTGAGCACCGAGGCGAGGATGCGCTGGTCCGGTGCCAGCCCGAGCACGGCGGCGGCGCCGAGCACCTCACGGGTGGCCTCGTCGAGCGGGCGCAGCCGCCAGAGCAGCACGTCGCGCAGGACGAACGGAACGCTGTCGTCCGCCAACGGGTCACCGCCCCGCTCGGCGAGCGTACGCAGCACCTCCTCGACCACGAACGGAATGCCTGCGGTGCGATCGAGCAGGGTGGCTGTCAGTTGCTGCGGCGGGTCAGCGAGCCGCAGGGTCCGGGCGGCCAGTCGGCGGACGTCGTCGGCGTCCAGCGGGCTGAGCGTGACACGTGTGACGGTCCACGGTGGGGTGCGCGCGAGCGCGTCGTGGATCGGCGTACTGCCTCCCGGCGCCGGTGTGCGGGCGGTGAGCACCACCGCCAGGCCGTCCACCGGGTGCGTGGCCAGGTAGCCGAGGAATTCGCAGGTCGCCGGGTCGGCCCAGTGCAGGTCTTCCAGCAGCAGTGTGGTGGGCGTCAGCGCGGCGAGCACCGCGGCGACGGCGCGGAGCAGACGGTGCCGCTCGGCCGCCGGGTCGGTCAACGGGGGCGGCGCGTCGGGCAGCGCGTCGACAAGTTCGGGCAGTAGCGGCGCGAGGGCGCCGGCCACCGGGTTGAGCGCGCCGAGCCGGTCGGCGCTGCCTCGGATCGCGTCCAGCAGGACGCCGAGCGGGAAGGGCTCCGGCACGTCGTCGCACTCGCCGATCAGGCGGTGCCCGGGAAGGTCGGCGAGCAACTCGGCGACAAGCCGGCTCTTGCCGATCCCGGGTTCGCCCTCCAGGAGGATCAGGCACGGCGGGGCTTCGACGAGCCGTCGTAGCTGGGCCAGCTCCGCCGTTCGTCCGACGAACTCGACAGGCCCGCGCAGACGTTCGGGGCGGACGGGAGATGGGCCCCCGCCGCCCCGCGTCTTGTCCTCGTCGCCGTCGATCACCGTGGGGCCGAGCAGATCACCCCCGTGGTTCTCGCCGGCCATCCGGCGGACCGGCGGTGACCTGGGTCACACACCGGTCCGCCGGCCCGTTGGCACAGTCAGGACTGGACGGTGACCGGCACGGTCTTGAGCGAGCCGTGACCGTTGCCGAACTCCAGCACCCCGACGTAACGCTTCCCCGGGGCGAGGCCGGACCACCGCAGGGTCAGGTTTGCCGTCGCGCCCGGCTGCACGCTGCGCTGCTTCGGGTCGATGGTGAACCGGCCGGTGGACGTGCCTGGCGCACCCGGCAGGTAACTCGTGATGGTGTACGCGTTGGCGCCCGTCGGCATGTTCTCGGTGAGCTCCTGCTCGACGATCACGATGTAGTCACCGGCACCCTCCGGAAGCGTCACCTTGGCGCCGTCCCGACCGCTGGCGGTGGCGGTGACGAACTTCCCGGCCTTGTCGTAGACGTTGAGGCTGAACTCGGTGCACTCCATCACCCCCTCCTCGTCATCCCAGTCGATGTGCGAGCAGGTGGGTCGCTCCGAGGTCACCTGGACGAGCGGGCTGCGGGTGCCGGCCGGTACGTGCAGCGTGGTCCTGCTGATCGACGCGGGCAGCGGCACCGGCAGGTTGTTCGACGAACTCCAGTCCCAGCTCGGCCCTTCGCCCTTCAGGGTCACCGCGGTGCTGGTCCCCGCGGTGAGGCCGGAGAGTTGCGAGATCAGCTTTCCCTTGTAGCCCGCCTCGGCGGCGATCCGGACGCTGCCGGAGGTGCCCTTGCCGGTGATGGCGTCGGGGGCGACAAGCCCGGAGTTGTGGACGACAAGCGGGCTGCGCACCTCGTGCTTGAACTGGTCGCGCCAGGTCAGCGAGCCGTCGGCCCAGGTGTCGAACGGGCCGTCGGTGTTGGTGACCTCCACGGTGAAGCTGGCGGTCCTGCCGGGCTTGATCTGCATCTTGGCCGGGGTGACCTTGACCTTGTAGCCCGGCGGGGCCTGCACCGACGACGTGTAGGTGCTTGTCTTGTCGCTGACGTTGGTGACGGTGCGGGTGACCTTCTGCTTGCCCACCATCCGACCCAGCGAGATCGACGGGTAGTTGAGCTGGGCCGTCTCGATCGCGCCGCTCGTCTCGCAGCCCGCGAGGTCGGCGAGCCCGTAGTCGCCGCCCCGGTCGGCGGACACCCCGCAGAGATACTTGATCCAGTCCTGCTGGTTGGAGTCGTAGACCAGGCCGGGGTCGAAGGCGCTGCCCGGCTCGACCTGGCCGGCGCCGTAGTTGAGCGGAGTGGCGTCGTACGTGCCGATCTTGATCGGGTTGCCCTTGTCGGTCCTGTCCACCGCGCTTGTCATCAGGGCCGAGCGGACTGCGGCCGGCGACCAGTCGGGGTGCTTGGCCAGCAGCAGGGCGGCGATGCCGGCGATGTGCGGCGCCGCCATCGAGGTGCCCGACTCCAGGGCGAACGTGTTCCCGCCGATGGACGGGGAGAACGCCGCGACGATGTCCTGACCGGGCGCGCTGATGTCCGGCTTGAGCAGCTCACCGGCGTTCAGGTTCGACGGGCCGGCCGAGGAGAACGCGGCGACCGAGGGCGCCTCGACGGTCTCCAGCTTGCTCGGCGAGATGGTGGCCTTGGCGTTGCCCTTGGCGACGTACGCGGTGACGGTGGCGAGGTCGACCTCGTTGATGTGCACCGTCGGCACCGTCTGCACGTCGGCGTTCAGGGAGTTGAGTTCGTCGTTGTAGAGCACCATGCCGACGCCGCCGGCCCGTGCCACCTCGATGCTCTTGTCGGTACGCGGGACCTCGCCGCGCAGGCAGAGCACGATCGCACCCTTGATCTTGGCCGGATCCAACGTGTCGTCGGCGCAGAAGCTGGCACCGTAGGCGCCGTTCGGGTCGAGGGCGCTGTCCTTGGCGAATACCAGTCGGGCCGGTCCGACGCCTGTCGCGCCCATGCCCGCGCCGGTGATCGTGGTGCCGTTGCCGAGCGTGAGGTTCCGGGTGTTCTCCCGGTCGGTGGTGCTCGCGGCCACTGTGGTCAGCCACGGCGTCGAGTTGTCGACGGTGTTGGCGAACGGGCCGGAGTTGCCGGCGGCGGCAGCGACGAACACCCCTGCCGCGGCGGCGTTGAAGAACGTCGCGTCGATCGCACCGAACCGCTCGGTGTCGTCACCGATCGAATAGTTGATCACGTCGACGCCGTCGGCGACCGCGTCGTCGATGGCGTGCACGATGTCGACGTCGGTGCCCGTCGCGCTGCCCGCGCCGTCGTCGTACAGCGCCTTGTAGATCGCCAGCCGCGCGGCCGGCGCCATGCCGGAGATCGTGCCCAGGTCCTGCGTGCCCGACGTCGCCCGGACGCCGTGGTTGCCGGCAGCGGTGCTGGCCGTGTGGGTGCCGTGGCCGTTGCGGTCGCGGGGCGAGGAGTAGTCGTCCGGGAACGCGTCGGCGATCCCGCTGTCGTTGTACCAGCGGGCTCCGATCACCTTGTTGTTGCAGGTGACCGGCGCCTCGACGCCAGCGTCACAGGTCCCCTTCCACTTGGCGTCGATGACGGCCTGGTCGGGGCGAGGGCTGGGCAGCGGCGCGAAGCTCGCGCTCTCCGGCCAGTAGCCGCTGTCGATGACCCCGACGATGACGCCCTCGCCCGCGTGGGAGTCACCGCCGAACTCGTTCTGCCACACCCCGCCCTTGCCGGTCAGGCCCAGGTAGTCGGGGGTGTGCGAGGTGGTCGCGTGCACCTTCTGGCTCTCGTACACCGCACGCACGCCGCGGGTGGCGCGCAGCCGGGCGGCCTGCGGCCCGGTCAGGTCGGCGGCGAAGCCGTTGAACGCGGTTTCCATGGTGACGCGGGTGCGGTCGGCCGGCACGCCGACGCGGTCCAGCACGGACCTGCGCTGCTGGCGCAGGTGATCCCGGTACGCGTTGGCGTTGCCCGACGTGCGGTTCAGCTTGGCCCCGCCGCTCGGCTTGGTCGCCGCGATTCCGGGGACACCGCCGGTGTACGTGGCCAGCGGCTCCTCGTCGAGCTGGACGAGGTAGCGGGCGGTCGGTTCGCTGCTGGCCGGCGCGGCGGCGGCGCTGGCTGGCAGGCTGGTCAGCCCGGCCGCGGTCAGCGCCACGGCGGCCAGCATGCTGACCCCGCGTCTGGCCCGTCCGGTCCGATGTGCGTTCGGTTGTGGCACGTCGTTGCCTCCACGTTCGGTGCCGGCCGCCACGACTGATGGCGGTGGCCGAAACCTAGGATCGGCACCGATCATGGAGAAGCACTCGTAACCTGGCTGTCACCTCGGAAACAAGCTCGTAACACAACGGGTACTTTGCGCGTCATTTGGGGCCGGAGATCGGCGGTCACCTGTCGCGTGTGAGCGTCCGAGCCCGGCTCAGTCGCGCCGGATCAGGCCCGGGCCGGCGGTGATGTCGATGTCGCCGCTGTCGACGTCGTGACCAGCCGCGCAGCGGAGTACCGCCCGCACGGGCTGGCCGCAGTCGTGGTGTCGGGCCACGATGGGAGGGCCGGCGTCGTCGGCCGCCCAGGTGTCGCCCCAGTTGCGCAGCGCGGTGATGACCGGCACCAGCTCACGCCCCTTGGGTGTGAGCTGGTATTCGTGGCGGGTGCGCTGCCCCGGCTCCCGGTAGGGGATCCGTTCGAGCAGGCCGGCGGCGACCATCTCCTTGAGTCGGGCGGCCATCGCGGGCTCGCCGATCCCGACTCGGCGGACAAAGTCGTCGAAACGGCGCGTGCCGAGCAGGGCATCGCGCATGATCAGGACCGTCGACCTGCTGCCCACGATGTCCATCGCCCGGGCCACCGAGCAGTTCGTGTTCGACCACGAGTCGCGGTCTTCCCGTAGGTCCTCCATGCCGTCGAGCGTACCTGACTTGCGTCGAGGCTAGTTAGGTGCAACACTCGGGAGCTGCTGACTTCAGCAGACGCAAGTCAGCCCCGACTCGCATCGAGGATCCCGATGACAACAAGCGCAACCGCGCCGTCCGCACCCGGACCGGCCATCGCCCGCTCATCGTTCCGCGGCTCCCCAGCCGTGACGCTGATCGCCATGTGTCTTGGCTCGATGATCACGTTTCTCCAGGTCACCGCGACCGTCTCCGCCCTGACCACCATCCAGCGTGACCTGCGCGTCGACGCCACCACAGTGATCTGGATCCCCAGCGCGTACACACTTGTCGTGGCGAGCGTGGTGCTGTCCGCCGCCACCCTGGGCAACAGGTACGGGCGTCGGCGCATCTTCAGTGCGGGCGTCCTCGCCATGATCGCTGGCAGCGCCGTGGTGGCGGCCGCCCCCACAGTGACCTGGGTGATCATCGGTCAGTTGATCGCGGGCCTTGGCGGCGCACTCATCCTGCCGAACAGCCTGGCGATCCTCGGTGCGGCCTTCACCGACCCACACCGCCGCACCGAGGTCATCACCGCCTGGTCGGCGGCCTCCGGCATCGGTCTCGCGGCCGGCCCGCTGATCGCCGGGGCGCTGTTGCAGCACCACTCGTGGCACAGCGTCTTCGTGTCCACGATCGTGCTGGGCCTGGTCACCCTCGTTGTCGCCGCGATCGGAGTGGCCGAGTCCCAGCCGAGCGCGAGCCGCCTCGACGTACCCGGCCTGCTGCTCGGCACCGTCGCCGTCGCCGCCGCCGTCTACGCCATGATCCGGGGCGGCCGGGACGGCTACACCAGCCCGGTGGTGACGTTGGCATGGGCTGCCTCGGCCGCCGCGCTGATCGCGTTCGTGCTTGTCGAGCTGCGCACCAGCGCACCCATGCTCGACGTGCGGCTGTTCCGCTCGAAGTCGTTCAGCGCTGTCATGGTCGTCGCCGCGGTGTCGCTGTTCGGCTTCACAGGCGTGGCGATCCTGCTCGTCCTGTTCCAGGAACGTGCGCAGGCCCTCAGCCCGCTGGACACCGGCTGGCGGATGCTCGTGCTCTTCGGTGTCTACGCGGTCGCGGCCTTCGGCGCGGGGCGGCTGATCCGCCGTACCGGGTTCAAGGCGCCCCTCACCGCCGGCCTCGTCCTCGGGGCACTGGCCAGCTTCGGCCTCGCCACCCAGGGCCCGACCACTCCGTTCGACCAGCGGTGGCCACTGCTCGCGCTGTTCGGCGCGGCCTGCGCCCTGGTGGTGGCTCCGGCGACCGCAGCGGCACTGGCGAGCGTCGCGCCCGCCCAGGCGGGCATGGCCTCCGGCGCCGTCAACGCGGCCCGCCAGGTCGGCTCGGTGCTCGGCTCGTCCCTGCTCGGCACGCTCCTCACCACAACGATGCTGTCCGACCTGCCCGAGCGGCTCGCCGCCCACCAGGTCGACGCGCCCACCCGGGTCGCTGTGCAGGCAGCCGCAGCCACCGGCGCCACCGGCGGCCAGCCACTGCCTGATCCGGTACGGGCGGCGCTCGCCGAGGCCCTGACCTCCGGAGTCCAGGCCGGCTTGTGGATCAACGGCGTCGTGTTCCTCGTCACCGCCGTTCTCGCGCTCACCCTGATCCGCAACCGGCCGCACCAGCACTAACCGCCGATGGTGTCGACGTCCTCGATCGCGTCGGCCGGCTGCCCGTCATCACGCAACGCACCACCCCGCGCCGCACTCTGCCGTCGGTGCCCGTGCAGCCGAACAGGTTGGAGGCGTACGCTGGGCGTGTCGCCCGGGGCCACCGGTGGCCGCCGGATGTCGTCGCCACCAGCCCGCCAGGGCGTTACCGACCGGTCAACCCACCGCTGGACGTGCTGGTCGTCGCCGACCAGGTCTCGCCAGTCGATTTAGCTGATACCGCCCATTCGGGCTTGCGTGATGACCGGACACGGCATCCCACACGCGCTTTCACACCGCCGTCCACGCGCAGAAGAATTCCGGACGGCTCAACCATGGGAGCACCAGATGAGGATCGCCAAGCACAGGATCGTCGACGCACTTCGCGACCGCGGCCAGCAGGCCAGGGCCGACTGGGTCGAGCGGGAGCTGCCCGAGCGGGTGGACCCGGCCAAGCACTCCGGCCTGCTCGCCACCCTGCATCTCGACCCGGCTGACCTCGTCGACGCGCCATCCCCGTGAGGGTTGCGCTGCTCGGACCGGTCGCCTGGCGTACGCCCCCGCACCACTACGGCCCCTGGGAGCAGGTGACCGGCCTGCTCGCCGAAGGGCTGGTCGCCCATGGCGTGGACGTGACCCTCTTCGCGACGCTGGACTCGGTCACCTCCGCCCGACTCGACGGTGTGTGTCCCCAGGGGTACGCCGACAACCCGGACATGGACGGCCGGGTGTGGGAGGCGATGCACGTCTCCCACGCGTTTGCCCGCTCGGCGCAGTTCGACCTGGTGCACAGCCACCTCGACTGGCTGCCGCTGGCCTTCGCGGAGCACTGCCGAGTACCACTGCTCACGACAGTGCACGGCTTCTCGGGAGCGGGGATCCTGCCGGCCTACGCCCGAGCCCGATCGTCCTACGTGTCGATCTCCGACGCCGACCGGTCGCCGGAACTCGACTACGTCGCCACGGTGCAGCACGGCGTCGACCTCACCGGTCTGCCGTTCACCCGTGATGCCGGCCCCGGCCTGGTCGTGTTCGGCCGGATCCACCCCGACAAGGGCACCCACACCGCTATCGAGATCGCGCGCCGCGCCGGCCGGCCCCTCACCATCTGCGGCATCGTGCAGGACGAGCGGTACTTCGCCGAGCAGGTGGCCCCGCACATCGACGGCGACCGGGTCGTCTACCTCGGATCGGTCGGTCCCCGACGACGCGCCGAGGTGCTGGGTGCCAGCACCGCCCTGCTGCACCCGATCGCCTTCGACGAACCGTTCGGACTGTCCGTGGTGGAGTCGATGGTCTGCGGCACACCTGTCGTCGCGTACGCGCGAGGGTCCATGCCGGAGGTCGTCGACGAAGGCGTGACGGGATACCTCGTCCACACCGTCGAGCAGGCCGTCGACGCGGTGACCCGGGTCGACGACCTCGACCGAGCCGCATGCCGGGCGCGGGCTCGACGACGCTTCAGCGCGGACCGGATGGTCACCGACTACCTCGCGGTCTACGAGCGTCTCGTCCGCGGCGGAACCGAACCCGCCGCGCTGCCGGTCGTTCCCGACCAGACGAACCTGGTGAGATCGCACCCGTAGCTGACCGTCCCCGAACACGTTCCGCCGGTCACACACGCTGACCGGCGTGCGCCGTTACCGCGTGAGGTGCGCCCTCCGGCACGGAGGTGGCCGCCGACAACCCGGAAGGCCAGACGTTCATGCCCAGCTACGGATTCCTCAGCACCCACCCGCCGACCCGGTGTGGACTGGCCACTTTCAACTCGGCCCTCGCCGCGCAGCTCACCGCCGACGGCACGCGCGGTGGCATCGTGCGGGTCACCGACCACGGGGACGACCCGCGGCCCGGCCCCGGCGTGGTGCACACCTGGTCGACGAGGACCCCGGCCGGTTGGCGGGACGCCGCGGCGGCTCTGAACTCCTTCGACGTGGCCATCGTCCAGCACGAGTACGGCATCTATCCCGGCACCGACGGCGAGGACGTCCTGCCGTTGTTGCGCCGGCTCACCGTGCCGAGCATCGTGGTCCTGCACACCGTGCTGCGTAAGCCTTCCGCCCGGCAGAAGTCCCTGCTGGAGCAGATCGTCGCCACCGCCGGTGCGGTCGTCACGATGACCGACACCGCCCGCGACCGCCTGCTCGTCGGCTACGCCGTGGCGGCGAGCAAGGTGACGGTCATCCCGCACGGCGCCGCCGAACTCACCGGCGTGCCCGTCGAGCGGCGTACCCGACCGCACCTGCTGACCTGGGGGCTGATCGGCCCTGGCAAGGGGATCGAGTGGTCGCTGCGCGCCCTCGCCCGGTTGCAGGACCTGGAACCGACGCCCACTTACACAGTGGCCGGCCGGACCCACCCCAAGGTGATCGAGCACCACGGCGAGACGTACCGGGCGGGCCTGCACCAGCTCGGCGCCCAGCTCGGCGTCGCGCACGCCGTGGACTACCAGGACCTCTACCACGACCAGGAGACCCTCGGCCGCCTGATCCGCTCCGCCGACGTGGTCGTGCTGCCGTACGACTCCCGCGAACAGGTCACCTCCGGCGTGCTCATCGAGGCGGTGGCCGCCGGGGTGCCCGTCGTGGCAACGGCGTTCCCACACGCTGTCGAGCTGCTCACCGGCGGACCCGGTCTGGTCGTACCCCACCAGAACCCGGCGGCGCTGGCCGTGGCGATCCGACGGGTCCTGACCGAGCCGGGCCTCGCCGCCCGGCTGGCCGGTCGGGTCCGGCCGTTGGCCGCGGATCTACGCTGGCCCGCGGTGGCGGCCCGGTACGGCACCCTCGCCGAGCGACTCACCGAGGTGCGCGCGCCCGCCGTCAGTGTGGTGTCGGCGTGACCGCGACCGCCGGCCGCACCCGGACAGCGGTCGGCCGGCAGTGGGCGCCGGCGCCCGCGCCGAGCTTCGCGCACCTGGCCCGGCTGAGCGACGACACAGGTCTGTTCGAGCACGCGAGGCACGCCATCGTCCGCCGGGAGCACGGCTACTGCACCGATGACGTGGCCCGTGGCCTGGTCGTCGTCTGCCGTGAGCCGGAGCCGACCGAGGAACTGCAACGGCTCGCGGAGCGCTACCTCGCCTTCCTGACCCACGCGCAGGACGCCAGCGGCGCCTTTCACAACCGACTCGGGTACGACAGGCGTTGGGCCGACGAGCCCGGGCTCGGCGACTGGTGGGGCCGGGCGCTGTGGGGGTTGGGCACGGCCGTTGCCCGCAGTCCCGCCGCCTGGATACGGGAGGAGGCGCTGGTCGCCTTCAGCCGGGGTGCTACCAGCCGTGCCGCGGCCCCGCACGCGATGGCCTTCGCCGGACTCGGCGCGGCCGAGGTGCTGCGTCGACATCCGGGCCACGTCACCGCCGCCGCGTTGTTGACGGCGGCCGCCACCGCCGTCGGAGCGCCGGATTCCGACTCGCGGTGGCCCTGGCCGCAGCAGCGGTTGACCTACGCCAACGCGGCCCTCGCCGAGGTAGTCATTGTCGCCAGTCAGTTGCGCCACGGTGGCCCGCCTCTCGACGATGGCCTGCGGATGTTGGCGTGGCTGCGTGACGTCCAACTCCGCGACGGACGGCTGTCCGTCGTGCCCGCCGCAGGGTGGCAGCGCGGGATCGTACGGCTGCACCACGACCAGCAACCGATCGAGGTCGCGGCCTTCGCCGACGCCTGCGCCACGGCCGCCATGGTCACCGGCGATCCGGTCTGGGACGACGGGGTGCGGCAGGCGATCGCGTGGTTCCTCGGTGACAACGACATCGGCACGCCCATGTGGGATCCGGAAACCGGCGGCGGCTACGACGGACTGACCGCGCACGGACCCAACCTCAACCAGGGCGCCGAGTCGACCCTCGCGCTCATCTCCACCCTGCAGCACGCCCGGCGTTGGTCGTGACCGGGATCCTGGCCGTCCGGCAGGACGTCACCCTCACCCCTGATCCACGCCGGGTCATCGTCAAGCTCTTCGTCCCGGGTGAGGACGCCGCGGTGGTGCGTACCCGCGCGGGCGCTCTCATCGAGCGGGTCGCGCACCTCGACGACGAGGAGGTCGACCGGCTGCTGCGGGACACCTTCGACAGGTTCGGTGCCCGCCACCGCGACCTGGCCGGGACGTTCCAGCATCACTACGACCTCGTGCGGCACCGCGCCGCCCGGGCCGAAGACCTCTCTCGCGCCAGCCGGCTCCTCGTCGGCGCCTACTTCAGCCACGAGTACGCGGTCGAGGCCGCAGCCCTGTGCAACCCGTCCATGGTGGCCCACCCCGACCAGACCCAGCTGGGCGTCGGGCAACTGCGTGTCGCGGTCAGCCTGCGCCAGATCGGGGAGGGTCACCTGTCGTCGATCGGGTTCGCCACCGCCGTTCTCGGGCCAGGGCTCCAGCTCGCTGTCACCGACCGGTCCGGCCTTCTGGCGGTCGGACAGCGGACGGGCGTCCAACACCGCCGGGACCTGCTGGCGGCCGGCCTGGCCGAGGAGGGCTTCGACAACGAGGTCACCGCAACGGTGTTGGACGCACTGCCCGACCGGTACGACGAAGCAACCTTCGAGCGGGTGCTCGGCGGTCTGCCGGCGGATCTGCTCTCGCGCAGCACCGGCTTGAGCACCCTGGAACACCTGCGACGCGCCAACGCGGGCAGCTACGCCACGGCCTTCCCCGCCGAGACGGCTCTGCACGAACGCGTGCTCTGGCCGGCCACTCCGACGGAGAGCAACGGCATGGAGGACGCTCGGTTCGTCAGGTTCACCGACGAGTCAGGGCCGGTCTACCGGGCCACCTACACCGCCTACGACGGCCGGAACGTCGCCACCCGCGCGCTTGTCAGCTCCGACCTGCGCCATTTCGAGATGACGCCGATGCGCGGGCCGGGGGCTCGTAACAAGGGGATCGCGCTCTTTCCCCGTACCGTCGGCGGCCGGCACCTGGCTCTCTGCCGCGCCGACGGCGAGACCATCGGTCTGACCGTCCTGGACACCGAGAGCCGCTGGCAACGTCCCATCCCGCTGCACGCCCCGCAGGACAGCTGGGAGTTGATTCAGGTCGGCAACTGCGGGTCTCCCATCGAGACCGAGGCGGGCTGGCTCGTGCTCACCCACGGCGTCGGCCCGATGCGTCGGTACGCGATCGGCGCGCTTCTGCTCGACCTGCGCCGACCGGAGCGGGTGGTCGCGCACCTTCCCGGCGTGCTCCTGTCACCCGAGCAGCCCGACCGGGACGGCTACGTGCCGAACGTCGTCTACTCCTGCGGCGGGCTCATCCATGACGGCGAGCTGTGGATGCCGTACGGGGCCAGCGACGCCCGGGTCGGCTTCGCGACCGTGTCGGTGGCGGGCCTGCTCGCCGCGATGGTGACCGGACCCGCCGACGCGCGGTCGGAGTGACCGGGCGTCGGCGAATTGGCGCGCGGTGATGGTGCGGTGATCAGATGAGGTCGCTCTCGGCGAGTTCGTGGCGCAGCTTGCCCAGCGCTCGGGTGATAAGCCGTGAGACGTGCATCTGGGAGACACCGATCCGCTCGGCGATCTGGACCTGGGTCAGGTTGCCGTGGAAACGCAGGCTCAGGATCGTGCGTTCACGTTCGGTGAGCGTGGAGAGCGCCGGGCCGAGGGCGACGCGGAGCTCGACCGCGTCGAACTCGTGGTCGATCATGCCGAAGGTGTCGCCGAGTTCCATGGTGCCGTCGGCACCAACGGGCGTGGAGAGGGAAGTTGCGTGGTACGCCCGCGCACCCTCCAGCCCTTCCAGAACGGTCTCCTCCGAGACGTCGAGGTATGTCGCGACGTCGGCCACCGTCGGCGAGCGACCGAGGGTGTGCGTGAGAGCGCTGTTCGCGGCGCTTATCGACAGCCGGAGTTCCTGGAGGCGGCGGGGGACCCGTACCGCCCAGGTGCGGTCCCGGAAGTATCGCTTGATCTCGCCGACGATTGTCGGGATGGCGTACCCGCTGAAGTCGACGCCCCGGGTGGGGTCGAAATGGTCGACGGCCTTGATGAGGCCGACCACGGCGATCTGGTTCAGGTCGTCGTCCGGGGCGCCGCGCCCCATGTAGCGGCGTGCCAGGTGGCGGGTGAGCGGCAACCACGCCTCGATGGTGCGGTCCCGCAAGGCCGGGCGGCGGGGGTCGTCGGCCGGTGTCGCGGCCAGCTCGGCGGTCAGCTTGGCCGCCGGGGCGGTGCTCCGCCGGCCGAAACTGGTGCTGGTCCTGGGCTCCAACGTAGTGACCATGGGCTGGTCCTTCCCGCGCGTGCCCGCCGATCGGGTCGACCGGAGGATCTCCGAAACCGGCTTTCGCCGGAGCGCACGTGCGGGCAGGGTGCGCTGTCGCAGGCCACAAACACGGGCCTCGCCGCCGCGTCATATCGTTCGGGTGATGCGGCGGACGATACCGGAAAGTCTGACAATTTACTAGCCAAAAGGGTGATGGCGGGTGTTGCGTCGAGGATTTATTGGCCTTCTGAACCACTTTCGGGGTTTGGAAGTTCGCCGCCGGGCTTCTACGGTGGTCCAGACACGGGGAGGTGGAGCGTGGTCGACGCTGGTGAGGCCGCGCGTTGGCTACAGCTCAACGCACCTCGTGGCGGGCCGGACGAGCTGTCTCTGCTCGTGACCCGGGCCGCGCCGGCGATCGGTGCGACCGAGATCGTGATCTACCTGGCCGACTACACCCAGTCCAGCCTCGTGCCGCTGTTGGGCGCGGGCCTGGCCCGGGACGAGCTGACGATCGAGACGACGCTTGCCGGCCGCGCGTTCACAAGCCTCGACGTGCAGCGTGCCGCCGAGAGCCCCGACCGACTCTGGGTGCCGCTGCTGCTCGGCTGCGAACGGCTGGGGGTGCTGGAGGTCGTGTCGCCCGACGCCGGTGACGCGGCGATGGACCGGCCCGCCTGGGAGCTGGCGGTGAACATCGCCCAGGTCCTCGTGAACCGCCGGCTCTACGGCGACGTCGTCGAGCGGATGCGGCGCCGCCTGCCGATGCAGGTCGCCGCCGAGATCGTGTGGGGGCTGCTGCCGCCGCTGACCTTCGCCACCGACGAGCTGGTGATCACCGCCATCCTCGAACCGTGCTACGACGTCGGCGGGGACATCTTCGACTACGCGCTGAACGGTGACGTGCTCAGCGTCGGCCTCTTCGACACCTGCGGGCACGGCATCAAGGCGAGCACCCTCGCGTCGCTTGTGGTCAGCGCGTACCGCAATGCCCGCCGGTCCGGCCTCGACCTGGCCGACACGGCGACAAGCATCGACAGGTGGGTGCGCTCCGAGCACCCCGGCTCCTTCGCTACCGCGCTGCTTGCCGAACTGGACCGCCGCACCGGCCAGCTCAGAATCATCAACGCGGGTCACCCGGGTGCCATGCTGCTGCGCGACGGCAAGGCCATCCGGGAGCTGCCGGGGCCGACCGCCCTGCCGCTCGGCCTGGGGTATCTGTCGCCCAGCGCTCCGCGGGTGCACCAGGAGGAGCTGCACCCGGGTGACCGGATCCTCGCCTACACCGACGGCATCACCGACGCGAAGAGCGCCGACGGGGAGCGGTTCGGCCTGGACCGGCTTGTCGACTTCGTCGGCCGTGCCCTCAACGACGGGCTGCCCAGCCCCGAGACGATGCGCCGCCTGGTGCGCGCCGTCCTCGCGTACCAGGACGATCACCTCGATGACGACGCCACGGCCCTGTTCCTGGAGTGGCGGCCACCGCACCTGCCGCTCGCGCACCTCAGCCGCCTCGGTGTGCCGCAGGGCTGACCGCACCGAGTGGGATTTTGCACTCCCAGTGCACTTGTCTCCGATTCCGTGGCTGTCTAGCGTCACACCATGGCTGACTCGTGGACATTCGCCGTGGCTCGGAACGACATTGGACGGACCACGCTCGTCGACAGCGCGGCACCCGCACTCGCCGACGGCGAGGCGCTGCTGCGCGTCGACCGCGTCGGTCTCACCGCCAACAACGTGACGTACGCGGTGCTCGGCGACGCGATGCGCTACTGGCAGTTCTTTCCGCCCGAGCCGCGCGGGCTCGACAGCCAGTGGGGGCTCCCGCCGCTGTGGGGCTTCGCCGAGGTGGTGACCTCCACAGTGGAGGGCGTCGAGGCCGGTCAGCGCGTCTACGGTTACCTGCCTCCGGCGGGTCACCTGGTGGTACGCCCCGACCGGGTGGACGCGTCCGGGTTCCGCGACACGAGCGCGCACCGGGCCGGGCTGCCCTCGCCGTACAACGCGTACCGATCGACAACCGGTGACCCCGCGTACCGAGCGGAGCAGGAGGATCTGCTGATCCTGTTCCGGCCGCTGTTCTTCACCTCCTTCATGCTTGCCGACCAGGTTGTCGACAACGACTTCTACGGTGCGCGGTCGCTCGTGCTGTCGTCGGCGTCGAGCAAGACGGCGTACGCCGCCGCCTTCGAACTGCACGGCCGGGGCCCACGCCTGGTCGGGCTCACCTCACCCGGCAACCTCGCCTTCACGCGGTCGCTCGGCTGCTACGACGAGGTCGTCTCCTACGACGACATCGCCACCCTCGACACCGTCGAGACCGTCTACCTGGACCTGTCCGGTGCGCCGGCCACCCGGGCCGCCCTACGCGGCCACCTCGGCGACCGGCTCGTGCGGGACATCGCTGTCGGGCTCACCAACCAGACGCCAAACGCCGACGCCGCCGAGGAGGTCTTCTTCGCGCCGGTGCAGATGCGCAAACGCAGCCAGGACTGGGGTCGGGACGGGCTCGACGAACGGTTCGCCGTCGCCTGGCAGCGCTTCGCCCCTGTGGTGCGCGGGTGGCTCGACGTGCGGGTCGGCGACGGCCCCGAGGCGTTGCGGCACGCGTGGCTCGACGTCCTCGCGGGTCGTACGCCGCCACGGACGGGCCATGTCATCCAGTTCTGAGCCGGCCCGTCACGGGAGGATCGCGTCGACGTACCCTCCGTCGACCCGGACCGCCGCGCCTGTCGTCGCGGAGGCGAGCGGGGACGCGAGGTAGGTGACCATGTTGGCGATCTCCTCGGGTTCGATGAGTCGCTGAAGCAGCGACTGCGGCCGGTGCTGGCGCATGAACTCCCGCTGCCTCTCCTCCCACGGCAGGCTGTCGCCCATGAGTTCGGCGACGAAATCCTCGACACCCCCGGTGTGGGTAGGCCCGGCGAGCACCGAGTTGACAGTCACGCCCGTGCCGGCGGCGGCCTTCGCGAACCCGCGCGAGACGCCGAGCAGAGCCGTCTTGGAGACGCCGTAGTGGATCATCTCGACGGGGATGGCCACAGCCGAGTCGCTTGCGACGTACTGCACCCGACCCCAGCCGCGTTCCATCATCCCGGGCAGGTAGGAGCGGGTCAGCCGGACGCCGGCCAGCACGTTCACCTCGAAGTAGCGACGCCACTCGTCGTCCGGGATCTCCAACGCCGGGCTGGGGCCGAAGACGCCGAGACTGTTGACCAGGATGTCGACGCTTGGCAGAAGGTCGAGCGTGCGGGCCGCGCCCTCGTCGGTCGACACGTCGGCGTCGACCTCGACCACGTCGGCGCCGGGGACCTCATCCCGCAACGCCGTCGCCGCACGCGCGACCCCGGCGGCGCTACGACCGTTCACGGCCACCCGGGCGCCGGCACGGGCGAGCCCGACGGTGATGGCGGCGCCGATCCCCTGGGTCGAGCCGGTCACCAGTGCGGTCCTGCCGGAAAGATCTATCTGCACCGTCATCGCTGCCCCGTTCGTTCGTATCACCCTGGCCACCCCAGCTCGGAGGGCCGTTCTCGACCGTAATGGTGCCGGTCGTACCCGGCAGCCTGAGCCGGGCAAACACCGGCGGTTCGGCGTGGGCCGTCACCTCGCGGCCACAGGAGTGACGCCGAGCGCTAGGCTGTGGACGCGGGCATCGATGGCCCACCGCCGGCCCGGCCCCGCTGAGTCCCCACGGTTCCCCAGTTGCCGATGACTGTGTCGAGCGCTGCCGTGCATTTTCCCTTGGAGCACCTCATGTCCGATTTGACGTCCGCCCTGAACCCCTTCAGCGCCGAGGGGGATGGGGTCACCGACGACGAGCGCACTCCGACCGCCGACGTCAGTGCCGATTCCATGACCCGCCTGCGGACCCCGTTCGCGGCGGAGACCCCGGACCGCGAGCCGGCCGACCAGCCCGCCCACCGCTAGACCTCCACGGCGCGAGCAGGGCACATACCGTTCCTCCTTCACCTGCGACCTGACCCGGCTCAGGGGCGCGGTCGTGCACGACGTTCAGCGGCGGCACGCCCGGCAGCGCGTGACGTCGAGCTGATCAATTCTCCGCCCGCGACCTGTCGAGTGACGCCTCGCGGGCAGACGGTCGCCTGCGGGGCGTCGCCTTCTCCGGGCGTACGTCGCCGAGGTGTTTGGTGATGCGGAGCAACACCTGGTCCGGTGGCCCGGCGACGAATGTGGCCGAGTCGGCGAGTGCCGCGATCAAGGGCAGTCCACGGCCGCCGACGGTGAGCGGGGCGGGTAGTTCGGCGGCCAGGCCGGCGCCGTCGGGGGTGCGGCCTCGGTTGCCGACCTCGAGCAGGCACACGTCGTCGTCGATGACGATTGTGATGTCGACAGTGCTGCCGGGATCGGCGTGCCGCACCGCGTTGGCGCAGGCCTCGCTGATCAGCACGGCGAGATGGCCGCAGGGGTCCTCGGCGGCGTCGGTGAGGCCCAGCAGGGTGGTGAGCACATGGCGGGCGCGGGTCACCGAGGACGGCTGGCGAGGTAGCGACAGGGTCATGCTCACCCGCATCGCGCAGCTCCTCCCCAGCTCGGACGTCGACAGCCGGACTACTTTGTCATACCCGGGGTCGGGCGCTGCGGTCGTGATCAGCACTACCCGCAGCGGCTGAGGTGAAACGACCCCGTGCCGGCTCGACGTGCGTCGGCCGAGGATGGTTCAGCGTTCGGCCGAATAGGGTAAACGGCACCACCGGCGTGGGGGAGGTCGTTGTGGATCTGCTGTTGTCGGCCCGACCGGGCCGGGGTTGCACGGTGCTCGAAGTACACGGTGAGTTGGATATGGCGACGTCCCCCCAGTTGCGCGACGGCCTGCAACAGTTGATCGACGCCGGTGATCACCGAGTGGTGGTGGACCTGGCAGGTGTGGGATTCATGGACTCCAGTGCGCTCGGCGCGCTGGTGATGATGTTCAAGAGGTTGCGGGACGTCGGCGGTCAGTTGTCCCTCGCCGCGGTGCAGCCCGCCGTGCGCAGCGTCCTGGCTGTCACGTACCTGGACCGGGCCATCGACATCTACGACAGTGTGCAGGCGGCTGCAGCCGAGGCGGCGTCCTCCAACGACGTGACGGGCCGCTAGTCAGTCGGGCAGCGGGGTGCTGGCGCGCCCCTGGTCTGCGCCGGCGCTGGTCCGCCGTTCCTCGTCGTGCCCCCCGTGCCAGTCGATGATGAGCAGAGTGGCGTCGTCGGCCAAGGCCGGCCCGCTCACCTCAAGCACGGCGTCGGCAAGTGCGCGGACGGCCTCGCGTGGGTGCAGGCCGACGATCGACCGCAGGATGGCCGGGAGGTCGAGGATCGCGGCGTTGCGCTCCCGCACGCCATCGGTGACCACCACCAGACGGTCGCCCGGCCGCAAGGTGATCTCGCCCGCCTCGTAATCGCTAGCCGGGAACATCCCGAGCGGGAAGTTGCCCGGCAGCGAAAGCGTCTGCGTCACCCCGTCGCGGACCAGCATCGGCGGGACGTGACCGGCGTTGAGCAGCGCGCACACCCCGGTACGCAGGTCGAGATGGCCGAGCACCGCGGTGACGAAACTGCCCGGGACCGGCGGGTGTTCGGCCACTGCGGCATTCGCGGCCCGGGCCTGCTCCACAAGCCCGACCGCGCGGCGGCGAGCGTTGCGCAGGCTGCCCACACCGAGGGTCGCGGTCAGGGCGCTGGCCACCCCGTGGCCCATCGCGTCGGTGACGCTGAAGTGCAGCACGTCACGGGCGAGGCTGTAGTCGAAGGTGTCGCCGCCGATGCTGGCGGCGGGTTCGAGCCAGCCGGACAGGGTGAACGCACTGCCCTCACACGTGAACGCGGCGGGCAGCAGGCGGCGCTGAATCTCCGCGGACAGGGTGAACGGGGTCGTGCGTTGCCCCCACTCGTACAGGTCGGTGTGCCGGCGGTTGGCGATCACCACGAACGCCAACAGGTGCGCCGTGCGGCTGATCTCATCCAGATCCCGTTGGCCCGGCTCGTTCGGCAGGACCATTTCGAGCAGACCGATCACCTCACCGCGTTCGGTCACCGGCGCCATCACCAGCCACCCGTCGGCCCGCGTGACAACCTGCACCGTCTGGGTGCGTAGGGCCTGCTCGGAGGGGCCGCCGTCGAACGGCATCACGGTGGCGAACTCGGTGCCGTCCCGGCGCTCCGCGCCGGAGGCGTCAAGCGGCGAGTGGGCCAGTCGGACAAGCGCCCGGCCGCTGAGATCCGCGATCAGGAACGCGACGCTGCGTGCTCCCAGCCCCGTACCGATCTCCCGGGTGACCGCCTCGACTGCCTCGACCGGTGAGGCGTTCTCCGCCGCCTCCAACACGTGGCTCATGACCTGCTCCCCGCTGCGCTCCACAATCGGAGCGTACGAGATCCGGGGGTCTGCGCCGAGTACGAGATGGCCACGGGCATCGGCCGCGCGACCGCCTCGACGACCTGTCGGTCGAGGGCGGGTGTCCGACGACCGACGGACACCGCCCTCGCCATCGACCGAAACTACGACGCGGAACTCAGACCGTCGCGGGCATGACCGACATGGCCATAGCTAGCGAACCGAGCAGCGCGGCGTCCTGCGCGAAGGCCGACAGGACGATGTCCGGCCGGTACGGCAGCGCGTGGGCGAGCCGCTCGATGAGCAACTGCCGCACCACCTCGTTGCCCGCGACACTGCCGACCAGCACGATCCGCTGCGGGTCGAGCAGGAGGCAGCAGGTGACGAGCTGGCGGGCCAACTCGTCGACGCGCCGCCGCAACTCGTCGCGGGCCTGGCCGGGCTGCGCCGCCGCGTTGCAGAGCGCGGCAGCCTGGCCGGTCAGCCCCAGCCGCCGCGCCAGCTCGTCCAGTGCGCGACCGGAGAAGGTCGCCTCCAGCATCGGCTCCAGGCCCGAGGGCCAGCTGTGGTCGGTCAGGCCGTAGGCGATCTCGCCGGCCGCGCCGTGGTAACCGGGCATCACCTCGCCGCCGATCGTCACCGCCGCGGCCACCCCGGTCCCGAGCCCGAGCACCAGGCCCGGATCGATGCCGCGCAGCGCCCCGAAGCGCAGTTCGGCGTACGCGGCCGCGTTGAGGTCGTTCGACACCCGCACGGAGGTCAGCCCGAGGTGGGCGCGGACGGCGTCGGCCAACCGCAGCTGCTCCCAGCCGGGCACGTTCGGCGCCAGCTCGATGTTGTCGTCGTGGACGACCCCGGGCGAGGCGATGCCGGCCGCCACGAGCGTGCCGCCGGTCCGGTCCGCGAGCTCCCGGGCCCGGTCGAGCGCCCGGATGAGGGCCTGCTGCGCACCCTGCTCGGCGTTTGTGGGCAGTCGCTCGGAGACAAGCAGCCGACCGTCGACATCGCCCACACCGATGGCCATCTTCGTGCCGCCGAAGTCGATGCCGAGCAGCCGCGGGTTTGCCGAATGTTCCATGGTGATGTCAGATCGCCCTTCGGGCTGTCGGTCCACGTCGTGCCGCGATCGCGGCGACACAACATCATCGTTCACGCGATGCCGTGTCTGTTGTCCCGTCACCGGCCGACCCTCGCCGCGACCGCCTCGGAAAGCGCCTCGTCGGCACGGACCAACCGGTCCCGGAACACATCCACCCGCGTCGCCACGTCGGCCATGGCGGTCCGCAACTGCGCGACCTGATCCCGTACGGCTGCTTCTCCGGGGCCGTCGGCCTGGGCGCGGCGGAGCACGAGCTCCGGGCGGACCGCGGCGGTCAGCAGGTCCCGGATCGCGGCCTCGTCGAGTTCGGCCAGGCCGAGGTCGGCGGCGGTCGAGCGGACGTCCTGTTCGGTCCAGGTGGCGGGCGGGCCGTTCCGCACCAGGCGGCCGAGCAGCGAGTGGGCGCCCCGGAACGGTACGCCGTGGCGGGCAAGCGTGTCGGCGGCGGCCGTCGTGGTGGCACCTGAGGCGACGATCTCCTCACCGGCCGGCGGACGCAGCGGGTCCAGCTCCGCGATCAGCCCGCCGAGCAGGGAGAAGAACCGGTACGCCCGGTCGTCGCCGTCCCAGAGCCGGGCCTGCACGTCGGTGGTGGCGTTGTTGGAGTCCTCCCACCAGGCGGCGCCGACGTTGTTGAGCACGCTCACGGCGTCGGCGGCTGCCGCACCGGCCATCGAGACGAGGTGTTCGAGCACGACCGGGTTGCGCTTCTGCGGCATGATGCTGCTGCCCTGGGTGAACGAGCCGGGGGTGACGACCCAGCCCCAGCTCAGCCAGTCCATCAGGGTGCGGGACAGCCGGGCGCCCGTGGCGAGCGCCTGCGCGTTGAGGGTGGCGACCCGGATGAGGTGGTCGGCGCCGGCCACCGCCTCGTACGAGTTGACGATGAGCCGTTCGAAGCCGAGCAGGTCCGCCAGTCGGCGGGGCGAGATGTCCAGGTCGGTGCCGGCGAAGGCGCAGGAGCCCAGGGGGGAGCGGTTCATCTCGTTCAGCAGGTCGGCGTAGGCGGCCGCCTCGCCGACAAGCGCCTCGGCGTAGCCGGCGAAGACATGCCCGATGGTCGTCGGCTGGGCCGGGCGCCGGTGGGTGTAGCCGGTGATCACCACGTCGGCGTGCCTGTCGGCGCGGTCCAGGATGGTCCGGCCGGCGGCCAGCACCGCGTCGAGCACCTGGAGGAGCTGGTCACGCAGCACCATCCGGAAGACCCCGGAGTCGAGATCGTTACGGCTGCGGGCGAGCTGCACGCTGAGCTGGGACACGTCGACCCCACAGGCGGCGGCGAGGCGCTTCTCCAGCGTGTAGTAGACGTCCTCGACGCTGCCGTCGTAGTCGAACTCCTCGGGCCGGTCCTCGGTGAGCACGAGCAACCCGCGCAGCATCATCGCGGCGGACTCGTCGGGGATCAGCCGCTGCTCGGCGAGCATGACGACGTGGGCCTGGCTCGCCTTGACCATCGCGGGGTACAGGTGGGCGGCGTGGTGATCGAACACGACGCGGAGGTGATGTTGCTGGTAGATGGTCAGTGAGGGGGTCATCGTGGTCTCCCAAAGCGGTGCGTTGTCGTACGGGTGGCGAGCGGGGTCATCCGATGGCCTGGTCCGACCGACCGGTCCCGCCAGGCCGGTCGGACCAGGCGGTCTAATCGGACGAGGCGGGCCGGTCCGCCCCGGGTGGGCCGGGTAGCGGCGCGGCCAGCCACGCCTCGATCACCTCGCGGAGCCGCGCGCCTGCCAACTGGCGGATCTGGCGCCCGGCCGCCTCGTTGGCAAGTGAGACATGACCCGACCAGCCCTGCCACGGATCGGGCCGCGACTCCACGAGCACGTACGGGTAGGGGGTGGGCAGCTTCGGCTTCGGCGGCAGGTCCGGCGTGGCGGCCAGGTGCACCGTCGCGGGGTCGAAGCCGAGCACGGCGGAGGTCTCGTACGCTCCGCCGTGCCCCCGGGCCGGCAGGGCGCCGAAGATCTCGCCCGTCTCGTCCGGGCTGACCAGCTGGAACCAGTTGGCGAGCAGCAGGCTCGCCAGGTGCCGGCCGGAGACCCACTCCATCGCGGCGCGCACCGTGGAGAGGTTGGCGTCGTGACCGTTGACCACGAGGAGTCGGGGGAAACCCGCCTCGACGATGCCGGCGAGCACGTCGCTGAGATACCCGACGGCGATCTCGGGCCGCAGCGCCACAGTGCCCGGCCAGGGCCGGGTCTGGCCGGGGCAGGCGGCGTACGGCGCGGCCGGGAAGAGCACGGCCCGGGCTGACCCGGCGGCCAACTCCCCGGCGAACCCCTCGGCCAGGAGCAGGTCGGTGCCGAGCGGCAGGTGCGGGCCGTGCCACTCGACGGCGCCGACCGGCAGCACCGCGAGATCCGCCGCCTCGGCCACGGCCGCGAATGCGTGGCCGGGAACCCGAGTGACCGGGAGCAGCCCGCCTTCGGAACGCCACCGTTCGATCAGTTCGTCCACTGGACGGCCTTCCTGCTCGCGGTGCGGCTGCTGTCCAGCCGACCGGAGAACCACATCACCACGAAGATGAGCAGCACCTGGAGCATTCCGTACGCCGCAGCAGTGCCGAGTTCGAACGAGTACATCCGGTTGTTGATCGCCACCGAGATCGGCACCGTCGACGAGGTGTAGATCAGCACCGAGGCGACGAACTCGCCGACACCGTTCACGAACGCCAGCAGTGCGCCGGCGAGCACGCCGGGCAGCATCAGCCGCACCGTGATCGTGTAGAAGGCCCGCACCCAGGAGGCGCCGAGATTACGGGCGGCCTCCTCCAACGACGGGTCGATAAGCGCGAGCGCCGCCGAGCTGGACCGGAACACGATAGGCAGGAATCGCACGAAGTAGGCAAGCGGCAGGATCCAGAAGGTTCCGACAAGGACCTGCCCGAGGCTGAACGCGTTGCCGGTGCTGAACGCCGAGATCAGGTTGATCGCGACGACCGTGCCGGGCAGCGCCCACGCGATCATCACCGCCACGTCGAGCAGACCGCGCCCGACGAATCGCAGCCGTCGCACCGCGTACGCGATGAGCACGCCGATCGCCACACAGCCGACGACGGCGATCAGGCTCATCTGCACCGAGTTGAGGATCGGCCGGAACGCCTTGGGGTCGGAGAAGATCGTGACGAAGTTGTCGAGCGTGTACGTCGTCGGCAGCACCTGCGTGGTCCAGGTGCGGTTCTCGGAGAAGGCGACGAGCCCGATCGTGGCGACCGGCGCGAGCAGGATCATCGTGGCCAGCACCGAGGCGATAGGCGCCAGCCAGCGACCGATCGGGTTGTTGATCTCCCGCCGGTTCGCCGAGATGCCCTTCGACTGAGACTGGTAGCTGCGCCGGCCCTCGTACCACCGCATCGCCAGCAGAAAGATGATGGAGACGATGCCGAGCACGGAGGCGTACGCCGAGGCCATCGGCAGGTCGCCGTTGGTCCGGTTGATGTAGATCTGCATCGTCATGGTCTGGCTGACGTTGAACAGCAGTGGCGCGGTATACGACGCCAGCGAAGTCATGAAGACCAGCAGCGACGCCGAGACCAGCGCCGGGGTGAGCATCGGCAGCATGACGGTCCGCCAGACCCGCACCCGGCTGGCGCCGAGGTTGTACGCCGCCTCCTCGACCGAGGGGTCCATTCCGGCAAGCGCCGCGGCGGCTGCCAGATAGAAGAACGGGTACATGGTGAACGTGTGCACCACGAGCACGCCGGCGATGCCGTCGAAGGCGAGGACCGGCTGCTCGGTGTTGAAGAGCGCCTGCAAACCACGCGGCAGGATGCCGATGTTGCTGTAGAGCAGTTGGAACGACACGGCGCCGATCAGCGGCGGCAGCGCCGCCGGCACCAGGATGAACGCCTCCATGAGCCCGCGGCCACGGAAGGTGAACCGCTTGAGCAGGAAGGCCATCGAGACACCGACGACGCCGCAGAGCAGAACGCTCACCGCCGAGATGAACAGCGAGGTGAGCAGCGACTCCCGAGCCACGCCCGAGGACGTGAAGAACTGGAGGTAGTTCGTCGTACCGTCGGCGCTGACGCTCTCGGCGAAGGTGGCGAACATCGGTTGTACGACGTAGCCCCAGAGCACCAGGACGAGGGGGAACACGAGCAGGTAGGGGAACCACCGTGAATTGGCGCCGCCGGACAGGCGCTGGCTGAGCCGCGCCCGCCAGCCGGCTGTGGGTTGGGAACGAACGGTCACGGCTGGACCACCCAGAGCCGTTCAGGTACGAGATACAGGCTCACGACGTCGTCGATCTTGATGCCGACCGGTGGGTCGATCACAGCCGCCATCACCTCGATGCCGTCGGCGTCGATGCTGATGTGAGTGGCCATACCTGTGAACTCGACGTGGCTGACCCGGCCGCGCAGCGCCGCCTCCTCGTCCGGGCCCGCGAGCGTGATGTGCTCCGGCCGGGCCGACACCAGCGCGGTGTCCCCCTCGGTGAGGCCGTGTCCCGCGGCGGCACCGACGTCGACAGTCGCGCCGCCGGGAAGGCGTACCGTCACCCGGGTTTCTCCCGCCCCGACCACGGGCAGGCTCAGGACGTTGCTGCGCCCGATGAAGCGGGCCACGAACGCGTTGGCGGGCCGGTAGTAGATCTCGTGCGGAGCGCCGACCTGCTGGACGCGGCCGGACTGCATGACGGCGATCCGGTCCGACATCGACATCGCCTCGGCCTGGTCGTGCGTCACATAGAGGCTGGTGAGGCCGCTGTCGCGCTGGATCCGCCGGATCTCGGTGCGTGTCTCCTCGCGGAGCTTGGCGTCGAGATTGGACAGCGGCTCGTCGAGCAGCAGGGTGCGCGGGCGGATGACAAGCGCCCGGGCCAACGCGACACGCTGCTGTTGACCACCGGAGAGCGCGTCGATGCGCCGGTGGCCGTACCCGTCGAGGTGCACCTGGGCGAGAGCCTCCTCGACCCTGCGGGCCCGCTCCGCGCGGGAGACCCGGCGGACCTTCAGCCCGTACGCGACGTTCTGCGCCACAGTCATGTGGGGGAAGAGCGCGTAGTTCTGGAACACCATGCCGGTGTCCCGTTTGTTCGGCGACCAGCGCGTCACGTCGTCGTCGCCGAAGTGGATGTGCCCGGAGGTCGGAAAATAGAACCCCGCCACCATTCGCAGGGTCGTGGTCTTGCCGCATCCGCTCGGTCCGAGGAGGGTGAAGAACTCACCGGCGCCGATGGTGATGCTGACGTTGTCGACCGCCGCTGCGTCGCTCGACTTGTCGAAGCGCTTGCTGACGGTCGCCAGCCGGACATCGATCATTGTTCTGGGTCCTTCCAGGACGGAGCCGGGTCGTGCCGTGGCACGACCCGGCCCCTGTCAACTCAGCCCTTGTCCTTGATCTCCGCGTTCCAGTGGGTGATCCAGGCCGTCTCGTTCTTACCGATGACGTCCCAGTCGACCTCCATCGGCTTGAGGTTGAGCTGGGCCAGCCACTCCGGCTTCTCGGAGATCTCCACGGCGGGGATCTGGAAGTAGTCCTTGGCGAGAGTGGCCCGCAGCGAGTCGTCGAAGAGGAACTCGAGGAACTTCTGCGCAGCGGCGTTGTTGCCACCCTTGACCGCGGCGACACCGTCGACGAGCACCGGGGCGCCCGAGGCCGGCATGACGTAGCCGAACGGCATCTTCTCGTTGGCCTGCAGCAGCACGTCCTGCAGGTTCCAGGCGCTCACGACGCCCTGCTCACGCGACATCTTCAGGTAGAGGTCGGCCGGGTTGGCGGCGTACTCGACGGTGTTGGCGTCGAGCTTGCGCAGCCAGTCGTAGCCGGGCTGCGGGTTGGAGCCGTCCGGCGTGAGGCGCTGGATCATCGAGGCGTAGATCGAGCGCATGGTGCCCGAGGCAGCCACGTCCCGGATGATGATCTTGTTCTTCCACTTCGGGTCGAGCAGGTCGTCCCAGTCCTTCGGCGCCTCATCCGGGCTCAGCGCCTTGTTGTTGTACATGATGACCTCGGGCAGCAGGATCTCGCCGAACCAGCGGCCCTGTGCGTCCTTGTACCGCGCGTCGACCTTGCTGGCGAACGAGGGCTGCATGGGGGCGAGCAGGTCCTCGGCGGCACCGGCGGCGAGACCCTGCTGGGTGCCGCCCCACCACACGGAGGCCTGCGGGTTGGCCTTCTCGGCACGGACCCGCTCCAGCACCTCCTGGGCGCCCATGTTGAGCACCTCGACCTTGCCCTTGTACTCAGGGTTCTTCGCGGTGAACTGCTCCACGACGTAGTCGGTGACCGACTTGTCGCGGGCGCTGTAGATGACGAACTTCTCGGCCGACGCGTTCGCGGACGAGCCGGCGTCGTTGTCGTCGCTGCCGCTGCCGCAGGCAGCGGTGGCGGCCAGCATCGCGCCGAGCGCGATTGTGATGACCCAGGGGCGTCTCATTGTTGCCTCCACTCAGGGGGGATCTATGGGAGTTCTGATCGAAGGTCGTAAATCGAGCTAGATATGCCGAAATACGGTGGTTCGCCGGCCCGGGACGCAGCGTCGAAGGTCGCGTCGTACCCGGGGCGGAGTTCGGGGGTTCTGCCGGAGCGGGATGTGGCGCGCGACGTCCGGTTGTTCGGGGTACGGACGAGGGCGCCGTGGCAGGCGGTGCGGGGGTGCGGGGGTTGTGGGTCGGTGGTGGTGGTGGTCAGGGCAGGGTGGGCAGCGGAACCGCGGCCGACAGGGCGTAGCTGATCGCTCCGTGCAGTACGGCCTGGTCGCCGAGGGTGGCCCGGCGTACCTCTGTGGGGGCCGGGGTCTTGGCCGAGAGCAGTCCCTGAAGTTGTTCGAGCGCGGCGTCGTCAAGCTCGGCGGCGGCGCCGCTGAGCAGCACCATCCCCGGGTCGATCACGCAGACGCAGGAGAGGATGAGCCGCGCCCAGGCGTCGAGGACCTCGTCGAGGTAGTCGCGGGCCGGACGCGACGTTGCGGCGAGCTCGATCAGCTCCCGGACCGGCGACTCGGGCCGCCGCCCCGGGCGCAGGGCGACCACCCGCTCGGCGATGGCGTTCACCGACCAGCGGGCCTCGAACTCGCCCACGCCGCTGTAGCTGCGTCTGGGAGCGCCGTCCAGAGGTAGGAAACCCACCTCGCCGGCCGCGCCGCTGGCGCCCCGACGGACCTTGCCGTCGAGGACGAGCCCGGCGCCGATGCCGTCCGCGACGTGGATCAGCAGCAGGTTGGCGACGTCCGCACCGGCGCCGGCGACGCACTCGCCGGCGGCCATCAGATTGACGTCGTTGTCGACGACGACTGGCACGCCGAGCCGCCGCTGAACCGACTCGCCGATCGGCCACGCCTCGACCAGCCCGACCGAGGGCGCCAGGCGTACCGCGCCGTTTGTGGAGACGCCCGGCACCGCGATGGCGACGCCGCGCAGCGACGGCAGGTTGTCGCCGACCAGGTCCAGGACGAACGCGCAGACGGTCTCGACCACGTCACCACCGAACCGCGCGGTGCGGTGCGCGATGAGCGCACCCTCGCTGTCGGCGATCTCGCAACTGATCCGGGATGGTTCGAGCGACACCGCGGCGACGAGCTCGGCGCGCGGATTGAACTCGAGCATCTCCCGGGGCCGGCCGTTGGTGGGGGCACCGGGCCCTCGCTCGATGAGGTAACCCTCGGCGATGAGCTCCCGCACGAGGACGGTCACCGTGGCCGCCGGCAGACCCGTCATCTCGGCCAGATCCACCCGGGACAGCAGTCGCGCCTGCCGGGCAGCCAGGATCACCGAGAGACGTTTGATCTCTCGGGACCGTTCACGGCTGACCGGGCTGGTCGTTGCTTTGTCGGACACAGTTATTTCTTACTGAGAAAAAACTATGGCGTCAAGTAACGAGATCATCTCGGCCCCTGGCTAGGGAAAACATAGATCCACAGGGGGCCAGGGTCTGCCGATCGGCCCTCGATGGGACGAAAGCGGCCCCAGTGTAGAAGTCGAGCGTCCCAAAGCCGAGCAAACAGTGCATGTCGCTGAAGTGGGTCGGCGGCCCAGGGCCCGTGATCAGGGAGATAGTTTCTTCAAAGAAAGAAGAAAGTCGTCCAGGACTATTGACTGGCACGCCGCAAGATCCCTAGCGTTACCGGCCGAAGGCCTTCTGGTGAATCCATCCCTACCACTGTGCGAACCGCTCGCTAGCGGGCGGTGGGCCGGCACCACCCCCACTGTCGAGCTACCCGCACGCGTGGAGGCCGCTCCGCGGTCTCCAGTGGACAGCTGTTCAAGTTTTTTTAGGCCCGGCAGCAGCCAACCGCCAGTTGCGCTCTGCCGGGCCCGAAACCGTCCCCCACGCAGCACTCGCCCCCACACGAAGAGGTATGCCAATGAAATGGCGCACCACGGCGACTATCGCCATGTGCGGTTTGCTGTCGCTAGGCCTGGCAAGTCCAGTCCAGGCCGGCTCCAAGCCCTCAGGGCCCAAGCACTCGTCCCCCAAGTCCCCGGCACCGGCAAAGCCCGGTAAGGCTGTCGACCTGGACATCATGTTCATCGGCGCGCACCCGGACGACGAGGCCGGCCAGCTCGCGATGCTGGGATACTGGAACGAGTATCACGGCATGAAGGCCGGCGTCATCACCACCACCCGCGGCGAGGGCGGCGGCAACGCCACCGGCCTCGAAGAGGGCCCCGAGCTCGGCCTCCTCCGGGAGGATGAGGAGCGCAAGGCGGTGGGCTGGGCCGGCGTCGAGAACATCTACAACCTGGACGCTCTCGACTTCTGGTACACCGCCAGCGCTCCGCTGACGGAAGAGGTCTGGGGATACCAGGAAACCCTCTCCCGGATCGTGCGGGTGCTGCGGACCACCAAGCCCGAGGTCATCCTCACGATGAACCCCTCGGCCACCCAGGGCAACCACGGCAACCACCAGAAGGCGGCCATGCTGGCCGTTGAGGCCTTCTACGCCGCGGCCGACCCGAAGGCGTTCCCGGAGCAGATCAAGAAGGAAGGGCTCGAGCCCTGGCGGGTCTCCCGCATCTTCCAGACCGGTGGCAGTGGCACGACCGGCACCAACGGCCCCGCCTGCGAGACCACGTTCACGCCGGCTGAGGCCAGCAACGTCATCTTCGGCACCTGGCAGGGCTACGAGTCGGCGCGTCACGACGGCAACCGGTGGAACACGGTCCAGACCTGGGCCCGCCGCGAGTACGTGACTCAGGGCTGGGGCAACAGCGCCTTCCCGACGACCGTCCCCGCCAACATCGGCTGCAACCGGCTGACGCTGATCGACACCCGCACCCCGTACCCGGCTCCGAACGTGGGCGCCGGCACCGGTGCGCTCCAGGGCGCCAACCTCCGTGCCCCCGGCGGCCTGCCGCTCGGCACCGAGGTCCACGTGCGTCCGCAGAACTGGGAGGCCCTCGCCGGCCAGCCCATCAAGGTCGACACGGTGCTCTACGCCAAGCAGGCCATCACCGGCGCCAAGGTCAGCCTGGACGTCCCGGCTGGCTGGCGGGTCAGTGGCAACGGCAACGTCGGCACCCTCAGCCCGGGCAAGGAGGTCGTGAAGACCTTCACGGTCACCCCGCCCGCGCAGGTCACGGTTGGCGAGCGTTTCCAAATCCAGGCCACGCTGACCAGCAAGAAGGACGGCAGCGGCACCAGCAGCGCCCGTGTGCAGGGGACCGCCCCGGTCCGCGGCACCCTCGAGCCGCTGGAGGAGATCGCCGACTTCCGCGCCTGGTCGGTCCGTAACAAGGTCCAGCAGCTCGACGCGCTCATCGAGTCCCTGCTGAACATCCCCAGTGGTGGCACCCGTAGCGTCAAGGTCAACCTGACCAACCACGGCACCCGGACCGAGTCCGGGACGGTCAAGCTGAACGTCCCGGCTGGCTTCACTGTGGCGCAGCAGCAGTTGGCGTACAGCGGGCTGCAGCCCGGCGCCCGCACCTCGGTGACCTTCACGGTCACCAACTCCGACACGTCGCTGCCGACCGCCAACCGGGCGCCGGACAACGGCGCGTACCGGGTGGGCATCGAGACCAGCTTCACCGGCGGCAGCGCCATCGAGCCGGGTGCGTTCAACCTGGTGCCGACCACCACCATCCCGAAGGCCGCCACCGCGCCTGTCGTCGACGGCCACGGCCACGACCACGAGTACACCGGCGAGGTCATCGACATCTCGACGCGCTGGGAGGGCACCGCCGCTCCGGCGTCGGACATCTCCGGCACGGCGCAGTTCACCCACACCGACGATGCCCTCTACGGCATCTTCAACATCACCGACGACGTGCTCGGCACCGTCCTGCCGGCCGTGGACTGCAAGCGTCCGCGCCGTAACGACAACATCGAGCTCGGCATCGACCCGCGGGGCAACTCGGCGAACACCTCCACGGTGTTCAACGCGGCGCTCTTCCCGACCACCATCGACCCGGCCAACGGCAACCCGCCGTGCTTCGCCCGGGAGCGGGACAACTACCAGGGTGGCCCCGAGACCGCACCTGGTCTCGAGATCGCCTCGGTCGTCACCAGCAACCCGTACACGGGTTACCGGATCGAGGTCAAGATCCCGTTCAGCGTGCTGCCGGACAACATCGACCCGACTCGGATGGGCCTGAACATCCTGGTCAACGACTCGGACACGCAGGATCTGAGCTCGCAGACCCGGGTCGGTTGGTCGACCTGGAGCGGCGTTCGGGCCGACCCGTGGCGCTGGGGTAACGCGGTTCTGCCGGATCTGGCGGCACGGCCGTCGGCGCCGAAGGCTCCGATCATGCCCGACACCGCGGTGAAGAGCGTCGACTCGCCGCAGACCATCCTCCAGTCTGCCTGGGACGGGGTGGCACCGGGCGGTTACGCCAAGCTGGCGGACAACACCGTGAAGATCAAGAAGGTCACCAAGACCAACTCGAAGGTCTCGGTTGAGCTCAAGGTGAAGCAGTCCGGCACCGCCCGCGTCTTCGTCTGGGACGGCGAGCGGGTCGTGGCGCAGACCACTGCCAACCTGAGCAAGGACCGCACCCTGGTCCTGCCGCTGAGCGGTGCTCTTCCGGCCGGCTCGACTGTGCTCGTCTCGTACGAGCGGGGCGACGCCACCACCGGTCTCGCCCAGCAACTGCGCTGATCGAATCGGTAACCGCGTCGACCTGACGCACTGATGGGCCGGGCCGCGAGGCCCGGCCCATCAGCCGTATCTGCTCCCGATCAACCTCGCGTCACGCGTTGGGTGTCGGACTCACCGACTCGCCGTCCACCACGATCGTCACGCGGTCCGGGTAGAACGCCGTCAGCCCGGCGATGTTTGCCATGCTGGGCAGGGGGTCGGGGTAGAACCAAGCGATGTCGTGCCCGTCGCTGCCGGGCACGCCGCCCAGAGACCAGTACGAGGCGACTCCCTTGTACGGGCAGCGGGTGCGGTGGTCCGAGGGCGCCAACAGATCCTGGACCAGATCCTCGGCGGGGATGTAGTAGCGGGTGGGCAGGCCGGTCTCGAAGAGCAGCACCGGACGGCGGGTGTCGGCCAGAACGACACCCTCGTGTTCGACGACCACATGCCGTGAGCTCGGCAGCGAGTCGACACGGGAGAACGGATCCACCGGATGCACGAAGAACCGTGCCTCCTCCTCGTACCACCGTTCGATCCCCTGGCCGAACCACTCCCTCCAGGCGAGGCACACCGTCTCGGAGAACATGTCTCCGGGATAGGTCCACGCGGCGTTGTGCAGGGTCTTCCCGTCGACAGTCAGGTCGTGGAAGCTGCTGCCGGCGCGGCTACCGGGCGCCGGGGGCCGCTCGGCGGGCCGCAGCGTCCCTCCTGTCAGGTCGGCGAGAGCGAAGACGTAGAACGGCACGGGCAGACCGGGCTCCCAGACCAGCAGCGGACGGCGGCTGTCCACGACGACTGTGTCGCCGATGCTGCCGCGGATCCACCGTTCGCTCTGGTGGTAGGTGAGCCGGTCCTCCGGCGGGGCGAAACGCGGTGCGGGCGCAAGCATGGCAACCCCCTCGATACACGTATGTGCTCGTGTGTTTCACAGTCAAAGCTTGTATTTTCGAGTCTCTACTGCTCTGCTGAAATCCTACATACGCGTGCCGTGCGCTGGCACCGGGCGAGGGGAGTGATCCGGCATGGGCGAGGAACCGAAGCAACGACCGCGGATGACTGCGGAAATCGAAGGTGACTTCGCCGTTTTCATCACCGGTATGCGGATCAACCGGTACTGGAAGATCCACCAGTGGTACCCGAACTTCCGCGACATGCGCAAGATCCTCATGGCGTTGTTCAGCGACCCGGAGAACGGCGCGATGTCCGCTCACCACGCCTGGACCCGGCGGGGGCCGATCCTGATCGGCTACTTCCGTAGCGTCGAGCAGTTGGAGCGGTTCGCCAGCGACCCGAACCAGCCGCACGCGGAGGTCTGGGCGCGCTACTTCAAGCGGATGAAGAAGAACGGCGACGTCGGGGTCTGGCACGAGACGTTCGTCGTCCGGTCCGGCGAGTACGAGGCCGTCTACGACTACATGCCGTCGCCCACCGGCCTGGCGATGGGTACGTCGCACGTGCCGGTCGAGCGCCGGGGTGACCTCGCCGTGCAGCGCCGTGCCACGGGTGCCCGGCTGGCCCGGGACGGGGCGGCCACGCAGGAGTCCGGCGAGGCGAAGGCGGCCGTCGGCACCGCTGCCTCCGAGTGACGTCGAGCGGTCGGCCGCCGCGCCGCCGAGTGCACCCGGTGCGCACCGACCGACCGCCACCGACCCTTCCGGTGCCACGTGGCACCCGGATGCCCGTCGGGTCCGCGGCCACCAGGTGACAGCGGACCCGACTCGGGCGCCGACGACAGTGGTTCAGCCCCGATGCTCGACGCGGCGGGGCAGCAGGAAGCTGGCGGCGATGGCCAGCGCGAACACGACGATCTGGTAGACAAGCGCCCGCTCGGTCGTCTGCTGGTAGGCGGTGCGGTTCGCGGTGAACTGCAGCTCGTCATGCCGGTCGGCGACGTCTACGCCGGCCCCGGACTGGGACGTGACAGCGCGGCACGAATCCAGGTCGGCGATCGGGTTCGCGGCCTCGATCCGCCCGGTGAAGCAGGCCCGGGCGTTGTCGGCGGCGGCGTCGGCGGTCGCCACCGGTAGGCCCCGCCCCGTCAGCTCGTCCTTGACCGTGCTCCGCAGGTCGTCGCCGACGGCGGGGGACTGGACAGCCAGGGCGATGAAGAAGACCATGCTGCTCAGGGCGATGCCGATGGCGGCACCCATCTGCTGCACGGTGTTGAACACCCCGGAGGCCGCGCCCGCGCTGTCCAGCGGCACGTCGTTGAGCGTGTAGGTGAGCAGTGGCGCGAAGGTCATGCCCATGCCCGCGCCGCCGAGGATCAGCCCGGGGGCGAGTGCCCACGGGGTGACGGTGTCGAACTGGTGGATCACGGTGATCAGGACGACCATCGCCGCGATCAGCATGGCCAGCCCGAGTTGCAGGCCGAGCCGCCCGAGCTTCGGAGTGATGCGGCGGGCGGAGATGGCGGTGAACAGGGGGACGGCGAAGCCCCACAGCACGCCGACCATGCCGGCCTTGATCACCGAGAACCCCTGCCCGAACTGCAGGTAGAGGGTGTTGACCAGGAAGAACGGCATGACGCCACTCATGAACAACAGGGAGACAGCGAGGCCGCCACGGAAGGAGCGGTGGGAGAACAGCGACACCGGGATGAGCGGCGACTCCGTACGCCGGCGTTGCACCGCCACCAGCGCGGCGAAGGCGAGCATCGAGGCGACCAGGCTGACGAAGGTCCACGCCGGCCAGCCCTGCTGCGGCCCCTGGATGAGGGGGAACACCAGCAGCAGCATGCCGAGACCCACCAGGATGGCGCCCTTCACGTCCAACCGCTGGGCGGATTCACCCTTTGACTCGGGCACCAGCTTCACGGTGATCAGAAGACATACCGCGGCGATGGGAAGGTTCACCAGGAAGATCGTGCGCCAGGTGAGGCCACCGACGTTGACGGCGGTGAGCAGGGCACCCACGATCGGGCCGGCCACCGTGCCGACGGCGAAGACGATGCTCAGCGCGGAGAAGGCGCGCGCCCGCTCGTTGGGCGGGTACATGACCTGGAGGATGGACAGCACCTGCGGGACCATGAGCGCACCCATGCCGCCCTGCACGAAGCGGGCCACGATCAGCTGTTCCGGGGATGCCGCGAACCCCGCGACGAGCGAGGCGGCGGCGAACCCGACCATGCCGATGATGAAGACCCGCTTGCGGCCGTAGATGTCGCCCAGACGGCCACCGGTCACAAGCATTGTGGCGAAGGCGAGCGTGTAGGCGCCCACCATCCACTGCATGTTCGCGCTGGAGGCGCCGATGTCCTCCTGGATGGTCGGCAGGGCGACGTTGACGATCACGATGTCCAGCAGGTCGAGCAGCAGGCCGACCAGAACGGCGAAGAGCGCGATGGACCGCGCCCGGCCGGCGATCGGAGCCGGCTTCGGAGGAGTCTCCGCAGGACTGGGAGACGTTCGCGTCCTCGATGGTGTCATTCGCGTACCTTCCATGATCGTGTTTACGCGTCTTTGCCGGCTGGGAAGGCGGTGCGACCAGCGCGGAAACCGCTGCCGCTTCGGTTGCTGGAGATAGGCTATCGACGGTGTGTGAGAGTGTCTATCAAAGATGCCTCTGGTTTCCTACGAGGCTTTGATGGGATTCTGGAAGCTCCGTACGACCGGTGACCCGCCTCGACGTGAGGAGCGCGCGATGGGAATGACCGAACCACCCACGCACCTGTTGCCCGAGCCTGCGCTGTGGATCGGTGCGGAGCGGGTGGTGGAGTCCTCCGGCGGGCGGACGGAACACGTCTATGCCGCGACCGGGAAGCCGACCACCGAGGTCGTCCTCGCCGGACCTGCCGAGATCGACCAGGCCGTGGCACTGGCGAGGGCGAGTCTGCCCCTGTGGAGGGACGTCTCGGCAGCGGTCCGGCGCGACGCGTTGCTGAGGCTGGCTGACCTGCTGCTCGTCCACGCCGACTCCCTCGCCGCGGTGCAGAGCCTGGAGATCGGCCTGCCGACACAACTCGCGCGTCGACTGCCGGCGCTGGCGGCCGACCACCTTCGGTACTACGCCGGGTGGTGCGACAAGATCGGCGGCGAGGTGGTGCCCACCTGGCCCGGTCGCAGCCTGGACTACACCCTCGACGAGCCGTACGGCGTGGTGGCCGGCATCATCCCGTGGAACGGCTCGTTGATGTCGATGGCGCAACTGCTCGGTCCGGCGCTCGCCGCCGGCAACGCCGTGGTGGTCAAGCCGTCGGAGCTGGCGCCCTTCGTCGGCCAGCGGTTCGCCGAGCTGGCGGTGGAGGCGGGGGTGCCGCGGGGTGTGGTGGTGGTCGTGCCCGGTGGGGCGCCGGCCGGCGCGGCTCTGGCGGGGCACCCCGGTGTCGACAAGGTGCACTTCACCGGCAGCGCGGCGACCGGCCGGCAGGTGCTCGCCGAGGCGGCCCCGAACCTGACGCCCGTGGCGTTGGAGCTTGGCGGAAAGTCCCCGCACCTCATCTTCGACGACGCGGACCTGCGGTCGGCGGCGCGGTACGCGATGAGCGGCGCGGTGGCCCTGTCGGGGCAGGGGTGCGCGAACGGCACCCGGCTGCTCGTGCACTCCGCCGTCCGCGAGCAGGTGCTTCAGACGCTTACCTCGCGGCTGCGCCGTGTCCGGGTGGGCGACCCGGCCGACGAGGCCACCGTGATGGGTCCCGTGGTCTCCGGGCAGGCGTGCGACCGGATCCTCGGCGTGGTCGACCGGGCCCGTGCGTCCGGCGCGCGGCTGCTGACGGGCGGCGGGCGCTGCGGCGGGGAGCTCGCCGACGGCTTCTTCGTGGAGCCCACGGTCTTCGTCGACGCCGACCACGACACCGAACTCGTTCAGGAGGAGGTGTTCGGGCCGGTGCTGGCGGTGTCGAGCTTCGACACCGAGGAAGAGGCGGTGGGGCTGGCCAACGCCACCCGATACGGCCTGGGTGCGTACCTGCACACGAACGACCTGCGCCGCGCCCACCGGGTCAGCCGGGCCGTCGAGGCCGGCAGCGTGTGGGTGAACGGAGCACCGGGCCTGATGCCGTCGGCGCCGTTCGGCGGGGTGAAGCAGAGTGGTTCCGCGCGTATCGGCGGCCTCGCCGGCCTGCGCGAATTCCTGCGGCCGAAGAACGTCTGGATGCCCATCTGAGCGCCCGTGACGACCTAGGTGATCTTGGTTACACGAGAAGGCTTCGGGAGGTGCTTTCATGCTGTTTGCACGCGACGTAATCCCTCGACAACCATCGGTGTCGATAGTGGGTCTGGGAGTCGCTTTCCGTTATGCTGTCATCACTTCTGGTGTGCCGAGTTTGTTGTGTACGTCCGGAACGGCCAACTAAATCTACGCAACGTATGAGACTGTGTTCTAGCGTCTCGCGGGCACCGGATGTTGGTAAGGGAGAAGGGCAGAGGCAATGGCTCAGTACATCGTCACGATCACACCGGTGCTTGGTGCGAAAGACGCGGGAGAGGAGTCCTCCCGCACCACTATGCGCGTGTTCGCCGAGGACGGCCAGGTCTACATCAAAGAGCTGAGCGTCCGCGTCGCGGACGACCTCAAGCTCGGCGCCGCCGACCTGCTCCAGGTCGACCTGGACCTGCTGATGCAGGCGTTCGCCGCAAAGCGACCCGCAGCCGCGGCAGCCGCCGCCGTGTCGGCCGAGAGCGCCGAGGCCACCAGGCCCTACCGCGTCTCCACGCCCAGCCGGACGGCGAAGTCGGACCGCGCCTACCGACGTATGCCGGACCCGAGCGAGCTCAAGGACATCTATCTGAAGAACCGCACCGTCACAGGTGTCGCCAAACACTACGGCGTGCCCACCCACACCGCCCAGGGCTGGATCACCCGGCTGCGCCGCAAGGGTGTCATCCCCAGCGTGAAGTGAACCCGCGCCCGCCGGTCACAGCGGACCGCCGTCGCCGCCCTCGCCTACCAGGTGTGCACCGAGGGCCGTGTAGGAGTTGCGACTGGCGACGAAGTGCTGCCGAGCGGTGTTGACGTCCCGCAGCCTCCGGGACAGGGGAGACGAGTCGTACACCGCCGTCCCGCCGGCCAGTTCGAAGGCCGCGTCGGTCGCCCGGACCGCCAGAGCGGTCGCCTGCGCCGCCGCAGCGCGGACCTGCGCTCGCCGCAGCGCCGCATCCGGACCCGCGAACCCGCCCCACTCGTCACCGGCCTGGTCGTAGAGCAGCGCCCGACCCGCCTGCACCACCATCCGAGCCTCGCCCAGCCGCTCCTGGAAGGCGGTCGAGGACGCCAGCCGCGTCGCGCTCAGCGCCGGCCGCTTGCCGCCCGCCGCCAGCTCGACGACGTTACGCAGGGCCGCCTCGGCGATGCCCAGCGCCGCCGCCCCGATGATGAGGCTGGACTGCGCGATGCTCATCGACGCCCGCGCCGCGCTCGCCGAGCCGGGCACCAGCTCCACGGCCCGCTCCGCGGGGCAGTAGCCGCCGGAGACGGCGAGGTCGTGGCTGCCCGTGCCGCGCAGGCCCAGTGTGTGCCAGGTGTCGACCACTGTGACGTCCGCCGCGGGCAGCAGCATGATCCGGGTGGCGGGCCGGCCGTCGTCGAGCGCCACCGCGCGGCCCCGCACCAGGACGCAGTTGAGGTAGACCCAGGTGGCGCGTTCGCAGCCGGTGACGTACGGCCACTGGCCGGAGATCCGCCACCCTCCGTCGACAGCTGTGGCCCGGCCCTTCGGTGCCACCGCGCCGGCGGCGTAGACGTCCGGGCCGTCGGCGAAGATCGTCGCGACGGTCGCCGGCGACGCGCAGCCGATGATGAGCTGGGACAGGGCGACCTGGCCGACCAGCCACGCCACCGACGCGTCCGCCGTGGCCAACGTCTCGACGACCCGCAGCGTGTCCGGCACGCTCAGGCCGGTGCCGCCGTGCTCCACGGGCGCGAGCATGCGCAGGCAACCCGCCGCGCGTAGCCCGTCGAGCAGATGGTCCGGGAGACCCCGGCCCCGCTCGACCTCGTCAGCGTGTTTGGCGATCTCCGGAAGGAGATCATGGACCAGTTGCAGAGTCGTCATGCCGATCCTCGTCCTCCGGTCTGGCGTGCCGGTCCGAGTGCCGGGCCACCTGCTCCGTCCACCGCAGGCGGCTCGGAAACGACCGATGACCATCCTACTGTCTACATGTATCGTGCAACAGACATAGGAGTGTTGTGTAGACACTCTGCAAAGCGCAGCTGTGCTGCCCGGGGAGGTGTCTCATGACGGCGTCTGACGCGCAGACACACGTGTTCGCGATGAGGATGTGGAAGTCTCTTGTCGCCACGCAGGAGCTGCTGTCGGCGTACCTGGGGGTCAAGCTCGGGTTGTACGAGGCGCTGGCCGCCGCGCCGGGGCCGCTGCGACCGGACGAGCTGGCCCGTGCCGCCGACATCGCCCCCCGGTACGCCCGGGAGTGGCTGGAGCAGCAGGCCGTCTGCGGCATCGTCGAGACCGACGATGTGCGGCAACCGGCCGAACGCCGCGCGTACCGGCTCCCCGCCGGGCACGCCGCCGTCCTGACGGTCTCGGACGACCCGATGTCCCTTGCCTCCCTCGCCGTGCTGCCCCTCGGTGGCGTCGCCGCCGCCCTGCCGGACCTCGTGGCCGCCTACCGCAGCGGTGCGGGCGTGCACGACGACGTGTTCGGCGTGGACTGGCGCGACGGCCACTCCGGTGCCAACCGGGCCCTGTTCGCCCACCAACTAGCGGGCTGGATCGTCGAGCAGATGCCCGACGTGCACGCCCGCCTCGACGCGCCGGGGCAGCGCATCGCCGACGTCGCCTGCGGGACCGGCTGGTCGAGCATCGCGCTGGCCCGCGCGTACCCGCGTGCCGAGGTGACCGGCCTGGACCTCGACGGTGCCGCCCTGCGGCAGGCCGAGCAACACGCCGCCGAGGCGGGCGTTGCCGACCGGGTCCGCTTCGCCTGTCGCGACGCCGCTGACCCGCAGTTGGCGGGCGAGTACGACCTGGTGTGCCTCTTCGACGCGCTGCACGAGGTGTCCCAGCCGGTCGCCGTGCTCCAGGCGTGCCGGCAGTTGCGTGCCGCCGACGGCGCCGTGCTGGTGATGGATGCCAAGGTCGCGCCGGCCTTCACCGCCCCCGGCGACGACGTGGAGCGGTTCCAGTACGGCACGAGCGTGCTGCACTGCCTGCCGGCGAGCCGCACCGGGGAGGACTCGACGGGCACCGGCACGGTGTTGCGCCCCGGAATGGTGCGCGACCTGGCGTTGCGGGCCGGCTTCTCGGGGATGACGATCCTGACTGTCAACGACCGCTTCCACCGGCTCTACCGACTGACGGGCTGACCCGCTCGCACGGGTCGGGCGGGTGTCGTCTCGGCGATCGTGCGCCGCCGCGTACCGACGCCGCCCCCGTGGCGCGGACGGCCGTCCCGGCCCGACCGGCGACCCGGGGGCGGCCGTGCGTCAGTGGTTCGGGAGGGGGTCCGGGCGACCCGGACCCAACCCGACCCGCGCTCAGGCTCCGTCGCGCTCCTCGATCCGCTTGACCACCAGGTCCTGCACGGCCCCGACGGTGGTGATCTTGCGTGCGGTGTCCTCGTCGATGGGATCGAGGTCGAACTCGTCCTCGATGGCGAACGCCACCTCCATCAGGGCCAGGGAGTGGTAGCCCAGGTCCTTGATGAGGTGGGATTCCGTCGTCACCTCCACGCCGTCCTTCGGCGCCATGTCGGAGATGACCGCCGCCACGGCAGCGCGGATCTCCTCCTCGGTACGGCGGGCGGGAGCGGTCTGCTCGGTCATGGTCGATCTCCTCTGTGCTGCTGGCATGACTGTTGGATGGGTCGCTCAGGAGGCCCGAGCGCCGGTCAGCGGGTGGACACGAGGGGCGGAGAAGCTGTGGCGCTGCTGGCGCACCACCGCCCCGAGCGCGGGCGCCCAACGGCGCGACCACGCGGCGACGACCTGTGGCACGTCCTCGAACTCGTCTTCGAGGACCGACAGGCAGGGCACCGGCGCGGTCGCGCCGAGTTCCGTCAGCAGCGGACGCAGGTACTGGTCCCCCGCGCCGCGGTGCTTTGCCCAGCCCGCGGTCATCGCGCCGACGGTGACGCAGTCGGTGAGCCCGTCCATCGGAAGCATGTCCAGGAACAGCTTCAGCAGGCCGGTGTAGGTGCCCTTGAACGTCGGGCTGACCACCACCAGCAGGCCGGCGCGACGGACCAGGCCCAGGGCCCGCTCTATCTCCGGCCCCAGCGGCACGCTCCGGCTCGCGCGCAGCGGCAGCGCGGCGCCGATGTCGGCGAGGTCGACGATGTCCGGTCCGGCGAGTTCGACGCCCTCCGCGGCGAGGGCGAGCGACAGCTCCTCCACCAGTCGGATGGCGATACCGCTGGTACGCGAACCCGCACGAGGGCTGCCCAGCAGCAGCGTCGTCTCCACAAGCGCGCTCCGGTCCGTCACGACGCCTCCCGCCCGAGCAACCCCCGGCGCCGCAGCAGCGGCAGCACGCCCTCGGCGAAGTTGTAGGCCTCTTCGAGGTGGGGTTGCCCGGAGAGGATGAGATGGTTCATGCCCAGCTCGTGGTACTCGGCTATCCGCTCGGCCACCTGCTCGTGGCTGCCGACAAGCGCGGCTCCGGCGCCCGGGCGGACCAGGCCGTAGCCGGCCCACACGTTCGGGTACACCTCCAGGTCGTCGACCTGGCCGCCGTGCAGGGCGGCCATCCGGCGCTGCCCCTCCGAGTCGGTGCGGCGGAACCTCCGCTGGGCATCGGCGATCCGGCTGGCGTCCATGCCGTCGAGTAGCCGACGGGTCACCGCCCACGCCTCCTCCGCGGTGTCCCGGCTGATGACGTGGAACCGGGTGCCGAACTCGACACTGCGGCCCTGGGCGGCGGCCAACTCGGCGACCCGGCCGATGAGGGTGGCCAGACCGTCCGGGCGCTCGCCCCATGCCAGGTAGACGTCGGCGTGCGCGGCGGCGACCCGCTGCGCCTCCGCGGACGAGCCGCCCAGCAGGATCGTCGGTCGCGTGTGGTGGGGACGGCTCAGCATCCCGGCCTTGACCTGGTAGTGCTGGCCGTGGAAGTCGAACGGCTCGCCACTCCAGGCACGGTGGAAGACGTCGAGGAACTCCTCGGTGCGGCCGTAGCGCTCGTCGTGGTCGAGCCAGTCGCCATAGCGTCGCTGCTCGTCGGCGTCCCCGCCGGTGACGATGTTGAGCATCAGCCGGCTGCCGGAGAGCCGCTGGAACGTCGCGGCCGCCTGGGCGCACACCATCGGCGGCTGCGCGTTGGGTCGACAGGCGATCATGAAGTGCATGTTGCGGGTCTGCTGGGACAGCGCCGCGGACACCAGCCAGGGATCCTCACAGAACAGGCCTGTCGGCACCAACGCGCCGGCGAAGCCGAGCCCGTCGACGGCCTGGGCGACCTGGCTGAGATAGTTCAGCCCCGGCTCCCGCCGGATGTTCCCGGATACGTTCGCCCCGTCCGCGCTCTTGGAGACCTCCCGGCCGTCGCCGTGCAATGGCAGGAACCAGTGCAGTCGCAGTGTCATCAACGGTCCCTTCCGCCTCGGGCCGGCCGACCGACCCCGGATTGACCTGCCATCCCCGTGCGCACTTGTCTTTCCTGCCATCCCCGTGCGCACTTGTCTTTCCTGCTATCCACGTGCATTTACGAGTATGTTCTGGAAGGTTCTCAGGATGCCTGCGACGATGTCAATACCGTTGCCGTGACCCGTCACCGTCCGGGCGGTGGCAGCGCACCGTCCGGACGCCGCGCCGCCGCTGCCGCCACGTCCAGGTAGCCGGCCAGGAAGTCCTGCCCGAGCCCTGGGTCAGCCCAGCCTCCGGCGCGGAACAGCACTGCCTGCACCCGGTGCTCACCGACCGGGGCCAGGGCCAGCTCGAACGGGAAGCGGCTGCCGATCTCCGTGGGAACCACGAGCTCGAAGCGCGCCCCGCCGCCGGTCAGGTCATGCCGCAGGGGCGACATCACGTTGAACATCACGTCGTCGGCCCGTCCGCCGCCGGTGTCGACGATGCCTGTCGGCAGCAGGTGGAAGGGCAGATCCTGGTACGCGAACGCGCTGATCACCGCGCCGTGCACGTGGCGTACCAGATCGGTGAAGCGCTGTTGACGGGCCACCTGGGCGCGCAGCAGCACCATGCCGGCGAGCAGGCCGACGGTGTCGCGTACCTCGGGCCGGGACCGGTTGGCGAACATCGACGCGACAGCCAGGTCGGGCTGACCGGTCAGGCGGTGCAGTTGGGCGTGGAAGGCCGCCAGCAGCACCGTGAACATCGTCGTCTTCTCCCGCTTGGCCAGCTCGCGCAGCCCGGCCACAGTCGCGGCGGGAAGCTCCGCCGCGACGGATCGGGTCGCCCCGGCGACCGTGTCGGTGGCGTCCGGGGCGGGATAGAGCGCGTCGAGCCGGGGGATCTCGCTGCCGGCCAGTTGCCGCCGCCAGTACCGCTGGTACCGGGCCAGCCGATCCGAGGCCAGCAGCTCCTGCTGCGCCTGCGCGAAGCGGGACATCTGCCAACCCGTGGGTGTGGGGACACTGGCCCCGCCACAGGCGGCGTCGTAGCAGGCGACCAGGTCGCGCAGCAGGATGCCTGTGGACCACGCGTCGGTGACGAGGTGGTGCAGGTTGAGGCAGAACAGGTGCTCCTGTGGGCCGACACGCCAGATGCTTGCCCGCGCCGGCCACTCCCCGGCGTCGATAGGCGTCTGGAGCTCCCGTGCCAGCGCCGCGTCCGTCGACTCGCCCGCCACCGTGTCCGGCCAGGCCAGCGGCTGCGGGCGCGGGGCGTGCACGCGTTGCACGAGACGCGCGCCGCGGCCGTGGAAGGTCGTCCGCAGCGCCTCGTGTCGGACCACGAGCTGGTCGACGGCCGCCTGCAACGCCCGCTCGTCCAGGTCGCCCACGATGCGGCAGACGACCGGGCAGTTGAGCGCGCCGAAGTCCGCGCGGTAGTGCTTGATCATCCACAACAGGCGCTGGGACACCGAGGCTGGTGTGTCGCGTGCTTCCACAGACAGCAGGATAGCTTTTGTCGTTGGCTTTGCGAGCCTGGCGAACTAGTCTTTGCTGCTATGAGTGAGTTGGTAGTGCGTTCCACCCAGGACGCCCGGCTCAACTGGAACTACGAGTCCTCCGACACCCGCACCGCCTCGCTCTACCAGCGTGCCAAGCAGGCGCAGTGGAGCGTCGACGAGATCGACTGGCACCGCGACGTACCCTTCGGGGCGCCACTGCCCGACGACTCCGCCTTTGCCATGGCCGGTTTCGCCGCCTCCCCGCTTGCCGCGCGAGGCCGTCCCGCCTGGGACGAGTTCCGCTGGGAACTTCAGGCGTGGATGGTCAGCCAGTTCCTGCACGGCGAGCAGGCGGCGATGGTGGTCGCCGCCCGGCTTGTGGAGATCGTCTCAGGACTGGACAGCAAGCTGTACGCCGCGACGCAGGCGGTGGACGAGGCGCGCCACGTGGAGGTCTTCTCCCGCTACCTGGGGGAGAAGATCCAGCGGCCCTACCCGATCTCCGAGCCGCTGGAGCTGTTGCTCACCGACATCCTCGAAGACAACCGCTGGGACATCATCTCGCTGGGCATGCAGATCATGGTCGAGGCGCTGGCGATGGCCGCCTTCCGGCTGGCCCACAGCACCTTCCACGACCCGCTGATCAAGCAGATCACCGGCCTCGTGGCGCGGGACGAGGCCCGGCACGTGTCGTTCGGCGTGCTGTCGTTGCGCGGCCTGTACGACGAGATGACCTCCCACGAGCGGACCGAGCGGGAGGAACTGGTGCTGGAGTCCGCAGCCCTGATCCGCCGCCGGTTCCTGCTCGGCGACATCTGGGATCGCATGGAGGTCCCCCTAGCCGAGGGACTCGACTTCGCCGCCCGCAACGAGCTGATGGTCGCCTACCGGCAGGCCATCTTCTCCCGGGTGGGCCGGGCACTCGACCAGATCGGACTGATGACCCCTCGCGTGCGGGACGGGCTCGTCCAGCTGAATCTGATCCAATTCGTGGAGGGCAGACGCGGTGGTTGAGCGAACGGGCGTCCGGCAACGGCCGCCGATGGACCTGGCATCGCTGATGCGGCTGGCGGAGCTGACCGATGTCATCGTGCCGATGACGGTGCGGGCGATCAGCGACCTGGGCATCGCCGACCTGCTCGTCGACGGGCCCCGGCCCGTGGCCGAACTCGCCGCCGAGACAGGTGTGCACGAGCGGTCACTGTGCCGGGCGTTGCGGGCGCTGGCGGCCAAGGGCATCTTCACCGAACCGGAGCCGGAGGTGTTCGCCCTGACCCCACTGGCCCAGCCGCTGCGCAGCGACCACCCGATGTCGATGCGCGCCGTCTACACCCTGCTCGCCTCCGACGTGCAAGCATGGGCGATGCTGCCGCACAGCCTGCGCACCGGCGAGGCCGCCTTCGACCGGGCGCACGGCACCGACTACTGGAGCCACCTGGCCGGAAACCCGGACGAGAGCCGGCGGGTGGACCGCTGGATGCACGCGATCACCCGACTGCACCTGCGTACCGTGCTGCCCTGTCACCCGTGGGGAGAGTTGGCCCACGTGGTCGACGTCGGCGGAGGTGACGGCGGGTTCCTCGGCGGCCTGCTCGCGCGGTACCCCGCGATGCGCGGCACCCTCCTGGACCTGCCGCACGTCGTTGCGGCCGCGGAGCGGGTGCTGACCGAGGCAGGGGTGCGCGACAGGTGCGAGATCGTCCCCGGCAGCTTCTTCGACGCGCTGCCCGCCGCCGCTGACGCGTACCTGCTCAAGACCGTGCTGCCCGGGTTCGGCGACGACCAGGTGGTGGAGGTGCTCCGGCGGGTCCGGGAGGCGATGCGACCGGACAGCCGCCTGCTGCTGCTGGAGGCCGTCCTGCCGTCCGGGGACACCTTCGACGTGGCCAAGCTGTACGACGTGCACACGCTTGTGCTCACCGGCGGCACCCACCGTACGGCCGAGGAGACCGCGACCCTGCTCGACCGGGCCGGGCTGCGGCTGGACACCGTCCGGCCGACAGCCACACTCACCATCCTGACCGCCACCCCGGCCTGATCCGGCCCCGCCCGGCGGCCCGGCTGGTCGGAGGATCAGCCGGGAAGCCGGGCCCGCCGGCCATGCCCGTACCGCCCGGCGCGGCGCGCGGCCGTGGGGGCCGGGCCCGCCGGGCGGCCACAGGCGTCAGGCGGGCCGGACGGCCAGCGGCACGTTGGCGAAGGCGCGGAACGGCGTGTCGGTCTCCCGGACCAACTCGCCGGCCTGCTCCACCGAGCGCGTGCGACGCAGCACCCAGTCGAAGGCGACCTGCGCCTCCGTGCGGGCCAGGAACGCGCCCAGGCACAGGTGACCGCCGCCGCCGAAAGTGACGTGCGGGTTCGGGTCGCGGGTGACGTCAAGCGTGCCGGGGGAGCGGAAGACCGCCTCGTCGTGGTTGGCCGAACCGAGCATCAGCACCAGCACCCGCCCGGCCCGTACGGTGCGCGACCCGATCTGCACAGGTTCCCGCACCAGCCGGGCGGTGCCCTGGATGGGCGCCTCGAAGCGGAGGAACTCCTCCACCGCGCTGGGCACCAGGCCGGGGTTGGCGCGCAGGAGGGCGAACTGGTCCGGCGCCCGCAGCAGCGCGGCGAACCCGTTGGTGATGAGGTGGACTGTGGTTTCGAAACCGGCGAAGAACGAGAAGACGGTGTTGTCCACGATCTCGTCGTGGCTGAGCCGGTCCCCGTCGTCCTCGGCCTGCAACAGCGCCGACAGCAGGTCGTCCCCGGGCGCGGCGCGCCGCTCGTCGAGCAGGCCACCGATGTATTTGCGCAGCCACTCGACGGACTCGTGCGCCGCACCCCGGGAGGCCTCGGGAACGATGGCGCTGAAGGCCCGCCCGAGACTCATGGCGTGTTGCCGGACGTCGTCGTGAGCCTCGGGCGGGATGCCCATCAACGTGGACACCACCAACACCGGCAGCGGGTACGCCAGGTCGCGCACCACGTCGCAGGTGCCGGTCTCCAGCGCCGGGGTCAGGAGCTGGTCCACGGTCTGCTCGATGTAGCCGCGCATCCGCCGCACCACGGCCGGGGTGAAGGCGCCACCCATCAGCCGCCGGAGCCGGACGTGGTCCGGCGGGTCGCGGTAGAGCATGATGCGCTGGAAGAACTGGCTGGCCGGGCCCTCGCCAACCGACAGGTGGTGGTAGGGCTCGGGAAACTCGCTGCCGAGGCGGGGGTCACGCTGCAACGCCACGACGTCGGCGTGTCGGGTGACGCCCCAACTGCCGGGGCCGATCCGGCACAGCGGCCCGGCCTCGCGCAGCTGGGCGTAGGTCGGATAGGGGTCTTCCAGGACGGCGGGGTCGAGCGCGTCGAACCTGGGCGGCAGACCAGAGGCAACCATGCCTTCCAGTCTTGGCCCGAACCCGCCACCCGGGCAAGTGTTTACGCGTGTTTGTCGAGAACCCTACGCCGACGCTTCACGGGGCAGGTAGCTTCCGAAGCTCCAGACGTGACCCTCAAGGTCGTAGACCCCGTAGTCGCGGGAGCCGTACGAGGTGTCGTGCAGCTCGTAGACCAGCTTGGCGCCGGCCTGCACCGCCCGCTCGTGGTGCTTGTCGACGTCCGCCGCGTCGCCGACGCAGATGTAGATGCCACCGCTGGTGGCGGGCAGTTCGCGTGGGCTGACCATGCCCAGCGTGTCGTGTGGACCGCCGCCACCGAGCTGGATGGTGGAGGTGCCCCAGCTCAGCTCGGCGTGCACCACCTTGCCGTCGACCTCGGTGACGTCGAAGCGCTCCAAGCCGAACGCGTTGACGAGCCAGTCGACGGCAGCCGTCGGGTCCTGGTAGCGGAGGAAGGGGATGACCGGAGAGAACGAACGTTCCGACATGAAGCCTCTTCTCGCGTGTTGATCAATCCGTGCGATGGGGTTCATCATAGGTGACTCGCCTCTGTACGAGGGTCAACATCACGCTCGACAACCGACAGTGGGCGGCCGAGGGTCGCCAGCGCGCCCCGGTAGTCGTCGCCGACGGCCAGGTCGAGCAGGTGCACGCCGATCTGCGGCGGCGGCCGGTTATCCCAGCTCAGAAGGCGTGCGGGGGCATCCGGGGCGCTGACGGTGAGGTCGGCCGGCGACGGCACGAGGCCGTCCCCGGTCGCCTTGAGGATGGCCTCCTTGCGGGTCCAGTACCTGACGAACGCGGCGAGTCGCCGCGGCTGCGGCAGGTCGGCGAGCACCCGACGCTCGACAGGGGAGAGTGCCGAGACGGGGATCCGGTCACCGCGTAGGGCCACCCGCTCGATGTCCACTCCGCAGACCGTGTCCCGGGCGATCGCCACCAGGATCCGTTCGGCCGAGTGCGACACCGACACGTGCAGCACACCCGCGTGGGTGTGCACCTCCAGCCGGCCGTGTGGGCCGGTGCAGTGTCGGCACGTCGAGGAGAAGACGACCTCACGTGGAGTGGTGTCGGCGTACCTGGCGGCCAGCAGCCGCGCCGCGACACGGCCCGCCACGAAGCGGTTACGTGCCACGTCGTGGCCCAGCCGTCGCGCCCGTGCCCGCTCGGCGTCGTCGAGCAGGGCGTGCAGCCGCTCGGGGACCGGCCCGGCCGGGCATCGCCAGACCAGGCACTCACCGCTGCCGAGCCCTTCGCCCACGCCGTCCCCCGTCCGTCGGCGGTCCCACCCTCGTCTTTGTGACGAGTCTTTCCGAGTCTTAGCGACTATCTCTGGACCCGAGTCGCAAGTCGCTGATAGCTTAGCGCCAGCCGAGCGGAGACGTGGTAGAGGCTTACTGAGGAGACGCGACATTGGACGTTGCCGTCGACACCGATCCGACCCTGACCCTCGACCGGATTCGAGAGGACGTCGCGGAGGCCCTCGGCTGCCCGCCGTCACTTGTGGGGGACGACGACGACCTGCTGATGCTCGGCCTCGACTCGATCGCGCTCATGCGGCTGGCCAGCCGCTGGCACAGTCAGGGCGTCCCGGTCACCTTCAGTGAGCTCATCGAGTGGCGCACCCTCGCACAGTGGTGGCACCTGATCGAGGAGCGCGACGCCGAGGCCCGACCGGCGCAGTTGCCGCCGGTGGTCGTGGACGAGTCCGCGCCGTTCGGCCTGGCCACGATGCAGCACGCGTACTGGGTCGGCCGGGCGGACGGGCAGCCCCTCGGTGGCGTGGGCGCCCACTTCTACAACGAGTTCGACGGTGCCGGTGTCGACCCCGACCGGCTCGACGCCGCCGTCCGCGCGGTCCTGCGTCGGCACGGCATGCTGCGGGCGGAGTTCCACACCGACGGCACCCAGCGGATTCTTCCGGAGAGCCGGTGGCCGGGCCTGACAGTGCACGACCTGCGTGAGCTTTCGCCGCAGCGGTGCGAGGAGGAGTTGGCCCGGCTGCGCCACCTGCTGTCCCACCGGCGGCTGCGGGTGGAGGAGTCGGAGACCTTCGACATCCAACTGTCCCTGCTGCCCGGCGGTGCCACGCGGGTGCACGTACACGTCGAGATGCTTGTCGCCGACGCGCACAGCTTCCGGCTCATCCTGTCGGACCTGGCGGCCTTCTACCGCGACCCGGGCCGGCAGATGGCTCCCGTGAGCCTCAGCTACCCCGCCTACCTGGCGACCGTCGCCTCCCGTCCCGACGAGGCCCGGGATCGGGCCCGCGAGTACTGGCGCGACCGGCTGGACACCCTGCCCGGCCCGCCCCAACTGCCGACCGCCGTGGACCCGGCCACCGTGGAGGGTCACCGCGTGGTCCGCCGCTACCACTGGCTGACCCCCCAGCAGCAGGCGGAGCTGGAACAGCGCTCTGCTGCGGCGGGAGTCACCCTGTCGATGGTGTTCCTCGCCGCCTTCGCCGAGGTGCTGGCCGCGTGGAGCAGCAGCGGCCGATTCGTGCTGAACCTGCCGATGTACGACAGGCGCCCCGTCCATCCCGAGGTCGGCGCGGTCGTCGGCGACTTCACCAACCTGATCCTGCTGGAGATCGACACGACCGGACCGTCCGGCTTCGTCGACCTCGTCCGTCGGCACCAGGGGCGGCTGCGCAGCGACGCCGCCCACTCGGCGTACAGCGGGATCGACGTCATGCGCGACCTGTCCCGCGCCCGGACCGGGCAGCCCGTCGGTGCGCCGGTCGTCTTCACAAGCGCGTTGAGCCTCGGCGAGTTGTTCGACGCCGAGGTCCGGGACTGCTTCGGCCTGCCCGGCTGGACCATGTCGCAGACCCCACAGGTATGGCTCGACTATCAGATCACCGAGCGCGAGGACGGCCTCTACCTCAACTGGGACGTCGTCGACGAGTTGTTCCCCGACGGGTTCGTCGACGACATGTTCGCCGCCTACCTGGGGATCGTCGACTGGCTGCTCGACCCGGCCACGGACTGGTCCGGGCGCGCGCCGATCGCGTTGCCCGCCCACACACTCGCCGCGCGGGCGGCGGCCAACGACACCGCCGGCCCTACCGCCGACGGGCCGCTGCACGGCGACGTGTTCGCCTGGGCTGCCCGTGAGCCCGACCGGCCTGCGGTGCTGGCCGGGCCGGACCAGGCGGGCGTGCTCACCTACGGCGAGCTGGCGGGCCGGGCGCAGGCGCTTGCCGACGAACTGACCGCCCGTGGCCTGGCACCCGGTGACGCCGTCGCCGTCACGCTGCCGAAGGGCCCCGACCAGATCGTGGCGGTGCTCGGCGTGCTGCGGGCCGGCGGCGTGTACGTGCCGATCGGCGTCGACCAGCCCGACGCCCGGCGTGAGCTGATCCAGGCCACCGCGGCGGCCCGGTTCACCGTCACCGCCGCCGCGAACGGGTCGGTCGACTCCTCGACCACGCTCACCGTCCCCACCGTCGGCGTGCCGGTGCGCGACGACGCGCCGCTCGTCGACCCCGAGCAGGACGCCTACCTGCTGTTCACCTCCGGCTCCACAGGCCGGCCGAAGGGGGTGCGGGTGCCCCACCGGGCGGCCCGGAACACCCTCGACGACCTCGTACAACGGTTCGCGATCGGCCCGGACGACCGCGTCCTCGCGGTCTCGGCCCTCGACTTCGACCTGTCCGTGTTCGACATGTTCGCCCTGCTCGGCAGGGGCGGCGCCGTCGTCACCGTCACCGAGGACACCCGCCGCGACCCGGCGGCCTGGCTGCGCCTGGTTAACGAGCACCGGGTGACGATCTGGCAGTCCGTCCCGGCACTGCTCGACCTGCTGCTGACCCAGGCCGAGACCGGGGCGCCGGGTGGGGTCGGGGCGTTGCCGCTGCGGCTCGCCGTGCTCGGCGGCGACCGGGTCGGCCTCGACCTGGCCGGTCGGCTGGCAAGTGTGGCCCCGGGCAGCCGGCTGTACGGCCTCGGCGGCACCACCGAGACGGCGATCCACTCGACGGTGCAGTCCGCCCCGGTCGACCCGCCGCCGCACTGGCGGTCGGTGCCCTACGGCGTGCCGCTGCGCAACCAGCTCATGCGGGTCGTCGACGAGCACGGCCGGGACCGGCCCGACTGGGTGCCCGGCGAGCTGTGGATCGGCGGCCGATCGGTCGCCACCGGCTACGCGGGCGACCCGCAGCGGACCGCCGACCGGTTCGTCGAGCATGCCGGGCAGCGCTGGTACCGCACCGGTGACCTGGCCCGGTACTGGCCCGACGGCACTGTGGACTTCCTCGGGCGTACCGACTTCCAGGTCAAGATCCGGGGACACCGGATCGAGCTGGGCGAGATCGAGGCCGCGCTGGAGCGCGACCCGGACGTCTCCCGCGCGGTGGCACAGGTCGTCGAGGGGGCCACCCTCGCCGTCGCCGTCACCGTCACCCGGGCTGACGCCGACCCCCAGGCGATCCGGCAGCGTGCCGCCGAACAACTGCCGCCGTACATGGTGCCGGCCGTCGTGGTGGTCCTCGACGCGTTCCCGCTGTCGGCCAACGGCAAGATCGACCGTGCCCGGCTGCCGGACCTGGTCGCCGCGCGGCCGGCGGTCGCCGGCACCGCACCCCGGGGCGAGGTCGAGACGGCGGTGGCAGCCCTCTGGTCGGAGCTGCTCGACGTGCCCGAGGTGCACCGGGAGGACAACTTCTTCGCCCTCGGCGGCGACAGCCTTGTCGCCACCCGACTGCTGGCCCGGCTGCGGGAGACCGGCATCGCCGGCGCCGAACTGCACCACCTGTTCCACGCCCGAGACCTCGCCGGCTTCGCGGTGCGGCTGCGAACCACTGACACGGCGGGCGCATCCGCCGAGCGCCGTGCGCTGACCGCCGACCCGGCCCACCGGCACGACCCGTTCCCGCCCACCGACGTGCAGCGCGCCTACTGGATGGGGCGCACCGCGGACTTCGCGCTCGGCGGGGTCGGCTCCCACTGGTACTGGGAGTTCGACGGCGGGGACGTCGACCTCGACCGACTGCGCCGGGCGGTCGACACGCTCATCGCCCGGCACGAGATGCTCCGCGCCGTCTTCGACGACAACGGCGACCAGCGGATCCTGCCCGAGGTGCCGCCGTTCACCATCACCGTGCACGAGGGGCGGGAGAGCCTGGCGACGCTGCGCGAGCAGCTGTCCCACCGGGTCCCGGACCCGTCCCGGTGGCCGCTCATCGACATCCAGGCCGTGCGTCATCCCGGTGGCACCCGCGTCGCGTTCAGCTTCGACTACATAGTGCTCGACGCGCTGAGCATCGTCGTCTTCTTCTCCGAGCTGTCCACCCTCTACCGCGACCCCGACGCCGAACTGCGCCCGCTGGGGGTGTCGTTCCGCGACTACGTGCTCGGCGCGGCGCCGCCGCCGGAGGCAGTCGAGCGGGCGGGGGCGTACTGGCGGGGACGCCTTGACGACATCGCCCCGGCTCCCGCGCTGCCGCTCGCCGTCGACCCCGAAACCCTTGTCGCCCCACGGTTCGTCCGCCGCGAGCGCAGCCTCACCCCGCAGCAGTGGGCGGCGATCAACAGGCGTGCCCGGGACCACCGGCTCACCCCGGCGGCCGTCCTCGCCACCGCGTACGCCGAGGTGCTCAGCGCGTACAGCGGGCAGGACGAGCTGACGCTCAACCTGACCATGTTCCAACGCCACGACGTGCACCCCGACATCGGCGCGATCCTCGGCGACTTCACCTCGCTGATCCTGGTCAGCTACCGAGGGGCCGCGGGGCAGTCGTGGCGGGAGACCACGCACCGGTTCCAGCAGGACATGTGGGCCGGGCTGGAACACAACGACGTCTCCGCCCTGTGGGTGCTGCGGGAGCTGGCGCGCCGGCGCAGCAGCGGCACGGTCAGCATGCCGATCGTGTTCACAAGCGCGCTCGGCGTGGCCGCGGACCTGGTCAACATGCGGTTCCCGTTCGGCGAGCTGACCTGGGGCATCTCGCAGACCCCGCAGGTGTGGCTGGACAACCAGGTGATGGAACGCGACGGCGGGCTGACCTTCAACTGGGACAGCGTCGACGAGCTGTTCCCCGACGGGCTGCTCGACGCCATGTTCGACGCCTATCACCGGCTGCTGTGCTGGCTCGCCGACGGCGACTGGGACCGGCCGCTGCCGGACATGCTGCCGCCGGGCCAGCGCGCGGTCCGGGCCGCCGTCAACGCCACCGACGCCCCGGCGCCCGCACACACCCTGCACGGGCCGTTCTTCGCCCACGCGGCCCGCGACCCCGACCGGCTCGCCGTCGCGTACGGCGAGACGTCGATCAGCTACGGCGAGCTGGCCACCCGCGCGCTGCGGATCGCCGGGGCGCTGCTGCGCGCCGGTGTGGAACCGGGCGACGCCGTCGCCGTAACCGTGCCGCGCGGGCCGGACCAGGTCGCCGCAGTGCTCGGCGTGCTGGCCGCCGGCGCGTCGTACGTGCCCGTAAGTGTCGACCAGCCCGCCGTCCGCCGTAATCGGATCCACGCCAAGGCGCAGGTGACAGCAGTGGTGGGCCGTCACGATGGGCAGCATCTGCCGACCGTGGCGGCCGACGTGAACGGGCCGCGGCTGCGCGGGCCGGTGACTGTCGCCCCAGATTCGCTGGCGTACACGATCTTCACCTCCGGCTCCACGGGCGAGCCCAAGGGGGTGGAGATCACCCACCGGGCCGCCGTCAACACGGTGACCGACATCAACTCCCGGTACGGCGTCGGACCCCAGGATCGGGTGCTCGCGGTGTCGGCGCTGGACTTCGACCTGTCCGTCTACGACATCTTCGGGCTGTTGGCGGCCGGCGGCGCGCTTGTCGTGCTTGCCGACGAGGACCGCCGGGAGGCACGCCGCTGGGCCTGGCTGGCCCACCGATGGGGTGTGACCGTCTGGAACTCGGTGCCCGCGCTGCTGGACATGCTGCTCGTGGCGGCCGGCGACCACCCGCCCGCGAGCCTGCGGCTGGCACTGGTGTCCGGTGACTGGATCGGCCTGGACCTGCCGGACCGGCTGACGCGGGTCGCCCCGCACGCCCGGTTCGTCGCCCTCGGCGGTGCCACCGAGGCCGCGATCTGGTCGAACGCCTGCGAGGTCGCGTCGGTGCCGGAGCACTGGCGCTCCATCCCGTACGGCCGCCCGCTGCGCAACCAGCGCTACCGGGTGACCGACTCACGCGACAGGGACTGCCCGGACTGGGTGCCCGGGGAACTGCGCATCGGCGGCGCCGGGGTGGCACTGGGCTACCGCAACGCCCCCGAGTTGACCGCCCGGCAGTTCGGCGTCGACGACGAGGGCCGCCGCTGGTACCGCACCGGCGACCTCGGCCGGTACTGGCCGGACGGGACGTTGGAGTTCCTCGGCCGGGTCGACTTTCAGGTCAAGGTGCGCGGGCACCGCATCGAATTGGGTGAGATCGAGGCCGTCGCCGAGGCCCACCCGCTCGTCGGGCGGGCGGTGGCGATGGTCGTCGGTCAGGCGCCGACACAGCACATCGGCCTCGCTGTCGTACCCACCACCGGGGGTACGGAACCGGACCTGGCCGGCTGGCTGGCCGAGCGGCTGCCCGCGTACATGGTGCCCGAGTACGTCGTGACCGTGGACCAGTTGCCGCTAACCGCCAACGGCAAGGTCGACCGCCAGCGGCTCGGAACGCTGCTGCGCGCCGACCCGCTCGACGACACTGCCGAGCCGCCCAAGGGGCCCACCGAGGAACTTCTCGCCACGCTCTGGTCGCAACTGCTCGACCACCCGGTCGACGACCGTCGGCACAGCTTCTTCGCCCTGGGCGGGGACAGCATGCTTGCCACCCGCCTGCTGGAGGCGCTGCGCCAGCGGCTCGGCGTGGACATGACATTGCGACAACTGTTCGCCGTACCCGTGCTCGCCCAGCTCGCGGCCGCCGTCGACGAGCAGCTCCGTACGTCGGCCCACGACGACGTCGAGGAAGGTGTCATATGAGCAACGACCCCCGCATCCCCGTCGATCGGCTGGTCAGCGACCTCGAACGGGCCGGTCTGCGGCTGTGGGTCGAGGACGGCGCGCTGAAGTTCCGCGCGCCCGCCGGCTTCATGACCGACGAGCGGCGCACGCTGCTGCGGGCCCGCCGCGACGAGATCCTCGCCCACCTGGCCAACGGCCGGATGCCGCGCGTCGTGCCGGACACGGAGCACCGCCACGACCCGTTCCCGGTCACCGAGGTGCAGTCGGCGTACCTGCTGGGCCGCGGCTCCACATTCGCCTACGGCGGTGTCGCCTGCCACGGCTACGGCGAGCTGCACTACCCGGACCTGGACCCGGAGCGGATGACACGCGCCTGGCGGGCGCTCATCGCCCGGCACGACATGCTCCGCGCGGTGATCGACATCGACGGTTCGCAGCGGGTCCTGCCGCATGTCGACGACTACCACGTCGCCGTACGCGACATGCGCGGGCGCGACCGCGACGAGTTCGACAGCGGCGTGGTCGAGGTGCGGTCCGAGATGGACCACAGGGTGTTCCGCCCCGACACCTGGCCCCTGTTCGAGGCGCGCGTGACCCGTGGCGACGACGAGGCGGTGCTGCACGTCTCGGTGGACTTCCTCATCGCCGACTTCGTCAGCATCCAGATCATCCTCGACGAGCTGCACCGCCTCTACCACGACGACGGGCCGCTGCCCGAGCTGGAGATCGGCTTCCGGGACTACCTGCTGGCCGAGCGGAGCTGGACGGCGGGCCACCGGGAGGCCGACCGTGACTACTGGCTGCGCCGCGTGGACGAGCTGCCGCCCGGCCCGGAGCTGCCACTTACCGGCCGCGCCCGGCAGACCGAGGGCCGGTTCCGCCGGCTGGCCGCCAGCCTGGAACCCGAGCTGTGGGAGGGCCTGCGCAAGCACGCCGGCCAGCACGACGTGAGCCCGTCCTGCGCGGTTCTGGCGGCGTACGCGCACGTCATCGCCGCGTGGAGCCGCCGTCCCACGTTCACCCTCAACGTCACGCTGCTCAACCGGCTGCCCCTGCATCCCCAGGTGCCGGCCGTCGTCGGCGACTTCACAGGTGTGGAACTGCTCGCGGTCGACCAGGGCGAGGCGGACACCTTCGACCGCTGGGCTCGGGGCGTGCAGGCCCAGCTCTGGCAGGACATGGACCACCGGGCGTTCTCCGGCATCGAGGTGATGCGCGAGATCACCCGTCGACGCGGCGCCGACGCGGCGTTGTTCCCCGTCGTCTTCACAAGCGCCATCGGTCTGGGCGAGGCCGGTGCCACGGCATCGGCGTCGCAGGGGCAGATGGGCTACGGGATCAGCCAGACCCCGCAGGTGGCCATCGACTGCCAGAACTCCGAGCGTGACGGCGGGCTGTCGACCAACTGGGACGTGCGTGAGGGTGTGCTGCCCGACGGCGTCGTCGACGACATGTTCGCCGCCTTCGAGCAGTTGCTGCGTCAGCTTGCCACCGACGACCAGGCGTGGCAGCGGGTCCCGTCGAGCCTGCTGCCGCAGCGGCAGCGCCGCCGCCGCGAGGAGATCAACGCCACCGCCGCCCCGCTGACCCGCGCCCGCCTGCACGATGCGGTCTTCGCCCAGGCCCGTCGTACCCCGGACGCCCCTGCGGTCATCCACGGCACGACCACGCTCACCTACGCCGACCTGGCCGCCCGCGCCACAGGCGTCGCCGCCCGGCTCGCCGAATCGGGCTGCGGGTCCGGCGACCTCGTCGGGGTGACCCTGGAACGCGGCCCCGGGCAGGTCGTGGCCGTTCTCGGCGCGCTGCTCGCCGGCGCGGTGTACGTGCCTGTGGACACCGCGCAGCCCGTGGCCCGGCGCGAGACGATCCTCACCGGCGCGGGCGTACGGCACGTGCTGACCTCCCGTGACCTGGCCGGCGGGTCCTGGCCGTCCGGGGTGGTCGTCGTCGCGCTTGACGAGGTGCCGCCGGCCGACCCGCCGAGCGAGCCGGGTGGTTCGCGGCCCGAGGACCTCGCGTACGTCATCCACACCTCGGGCTCCACAGGCACGCCGAAGGGCGTCATGATCACCCACGAGGCGGCGTTGAACACCGTCCTCGACATCAACGCACGGTTCGGCGTCGGTGAGCGGGATCGGGTGCTCGCCCTGTCCCAGCTCGGCTTCGACCTGTCGGTCTATGACATCTTCGGCCCGCTCTCCGTCGGCGGGGCGCTTGTCGTCCCCGACGACGAGCGGCGCGCGGACCCGTCGCACTGGGCCGACCTGGTGGCCGCCCACGGTGTGACGGTGTGGAACTCCGTTCCCGCCCAGCTCCAGATGCTCTCCGGCTATCTCGGGGTGGCCGGCGCCGCGCTGCCCACCCTGCGGCTGGCGATGCTCTCCGGCGACTGGATCCCGGTGGCCCTGCCCGACCAGATCCGTGCCCAGGTGCCCGGCCTCGACGTGGTGAGCCTCGGCGGGGCGACCGAGGCGTCCATCTGGTCGATCCACTACCCCGTCGGGACTGTCGGCGAGGACTGGGCAAGCATCCCGTACGGCCGGCCGCTCGCCAACCAGACCTTCCACGTCCTCGACCCGCTCCTGCGGCCCTGCCCCGACTGGGTGACCGGAGAGCTGTTCATCGGCGGCGTGGGCCTCGCACGCGGCTACCTGCACGACCCCGAGCGCACGGCAGAGCGGTTCATCGTGCACCCCGCCACGGGCGAGCGCCTGTACCGCACGGGCGACCTGGGCCGCTACCTGCCCGACGGCGACATCGAGTTCCTCGGCCGGGAGGACCACCAGGTCAAGATCCGTGGCCACCGGATCGAGCTGGCCGAGATCGAGACGGCGTTGCAGAGCCATCCCGACGTCGCCGCCGCGGCGGTGCTCGTCGCGGGCGACCAGCCGATGGAGCGTACCCTCGTCGCCTTCGCGCAGCCCGCCGCCGCGACGCCGCCGGCCGCTGACGTGGCCGACCTGGACGGCGTCGCGGCACGGGCCGGCGACGCCGCGCTCGACGGCGTCGACCCGGACCGCTACCTGGAGTACGCCCACCGGCTCGACCAGGTGGCCCTGCCCGCCATGCTGGACACCTTCCGCCGCGCGGGAATGTTCGCCACGCCCGACGACCGGCACACCGCCGCCGAGATCGTGGCCGCCACCGACGCCGCGCCCCGGCACCACAGGCTGCTGCGCCGCTGGCTCGCCGCCCTGGTCACCGAGGGCCTGCTGGCCGTCGACGGCGACCACTACCGGCTGGTCGACGTCGTCGCATCCGACGCGCTCGACGTCGCGTGGGCGGCCGTCGACGCGGCGGCGCTGCCGGGTGAGGAACGCCTGCTGGACTACTTCCGGGGGAGCATCCGCCACCTGCCAGCCCTGCTCCGCGGGGACGAGGACCCACTTCAACTGCTCTTCCCCGAGGGCCGGCTCGACGTCTCGCAGCAGCTCTACGAGGAGGCGGTGTTCAACAGGTGGGCCAACCGGGCCGCCGGTGCCGTCGTGGCGGAGCTCGGCAGCCGCCGCCGGCACCCCGGCCCGCTGCGCGTGCTGGAGGTCGGCGCGGGTGGCGGCGGCACCACAGCCGCGGTGCTCGACGCGCTCGCCGGGCACGACATCGACTACCTGTGCACCGACCTGTCGCCCTACTTCGCGGGGCAGTCGCAGGCCCGCTTCGCGGAGGTGCCAGGGGTCCGGTTCGGCCTGTACGACCTGGACGCCGACCCCACCGAGCAGGGCCTCGCGCCGAACTCCTTCGACCTCGTCGTCGCCGGGGACGTGCTGCACGCCACCGCCGACGTCGACCGGGTCCTGGATCGGCTGCGCGGGTTGCTCGCCCCCGGCGGATGGCTTGTGGCCCTGGAGATGACCCGGGACCACTACCAGATCATGACGTCGCTGGAGCTGCTGGTCCGGCTCGACGACGCCACCGGCGACTTCACCGACGACCGCGCCGGGACCGGAACGGTGTTCCTCGCCCGCGACAGGTGGCGGGACATCCTCGACCGGGCGGGTGCCGACACAAGCGTCTGCCTTCCGGCGGAGGACACATTCGTCGGGCGGATGGGCATGTGCGTGCTCGCGGCCCGGTTCAAGGCCGACCGCGCACCCGTGCACCCACGGGCGCTCACCGACCACATGCGTGCCCGGCTGCCCGAGTACATGGTGCCCGGCACCGTGGAGATCCTCGACGAACTGCCGGTCACCGACAACGGCAAGATCGACCGCCGGTCCCTCGCGGGGCGGCTGGGTCGCCGGCAGGGCGGGGCGCGGGCCGGGCTTGCCGGCGCGGCACCCGAGACCGAGCTGGAACGGGACCTGGTCGCGATGTGGAGCGAGGCCCTGGGCACGCCTGTCGGTCGCGACGGCAACCTGTTCGAGCTCGGCGGGGACTCGCTTGTCGCCGCCCAGCTGGCCGGGCGCATCATCGAGGAACTGCCACCGGCACGCGCGCTGTTCTTCGACGAGGTGCTGCGCAACCTGCTCGAACTGGCGACCATCGCTCGGCTCGCGCAGTGGCTGACCACCGCCGCCGACGCCGCCGGGGAGCAGCCGCAGGAGGCCGGCCAGCAACGGTCGGCCGAACTGCTCGTCGCCGTGCACGCCGAGGGCACCGGCGTGCCCCGGATCTTCCTGCCCGACGAGTCGGGATCGTCCGACGGGGTGGGGCCGCTCGCGGCCGCGCTGCACCCGGCCGCCCCCGCCTGGGTGTTCACCGGCGCCGGGCTGGAGCTGCTGCCCTCGGTGGACAACGCCGCAGCCGCGTACGCCCAGGCGGTCGTCGACGCCGACCTGCCCCAGGTGGAACTGCTCGCCCACGGACCGATGGCGGTCCTCGCCGTAGAGGTGGCCCGCAACCTGACCGAACGGGGGGTGCTCGTCGAAGGGCTGCGCCTGTTCGCTGGCCACCGGCCCGGACCGGGCAGCGCGGACGATCCCGCCGCCGGAGTGCGCGACGCCCTCGCACGCCACGAGCCATCCATCTACGCCGGCGACATCACGCTTGTGCAGCCGGCACGGGACGCGGAGATCGAGTTCTGGGAGGACCTCTGCCTCGGCAACCTCGACGTGGTCGACACGGCGCTGCCTGCGGAGCGGCTGCGCTGGTCCGCGGAGCCCGCCGCGCTGGCCGCCGCGCTCGCTGCCGCGCCCGGACCGGCGTGATGAACAGGCCCTCGCCCGACGCCGGGCACGATCGGGGAGGTCTCCGGTGACCGGGCTGGCTCCCGTGGTGGGCGTCGTCGGTGCGGCAGGTGCCGTCGGTGCCGCCGCCGTGGCGGAGCTGCACCGCAGGGGCCGGCACGTGCTGCGCCTCGCCGGCCGCCGCCGCGCACCCCTCGACGCGCTGTGCCACGGGCTCGCCGCCACCGGCGGTCCCCCGCCCACCGTCGAGGTCCTCGACATCAACGACACCGAGGCGCTGCACCGCTTCTGCACCGGCTGCGACGTCGTGCTCAACTGCGCCGGCCCGGCCTACCTCGTCGAGGACCGGGTGGCGCGGGCGGCGCTCGCCAGCGGTGCCGACTACGTCGACGCCGCAGGCGACGACGTCCTGTGGGAGCAGGTGGAGGCACTGGTGGCGCGGGTGCCGGGGCGGATCGCCGTGATCTCCGCCGGCATGATGCCGGGGCTGAGCGCACTGCTGCCCCGCTATCTCGCCGCCACCCTGTCGGACCGGCCGCGCCGGCTGCTCGGCTACCTCGGCGGTCGCGACCGGTTCACCGCCACCGCCGCAGCCGACTACCTCCGCGTGGGAGAGGGATTCGGTACGGCCGGGGCGGCGTTGACAGGGGGCGTACGCGCGCGGCAGCCGCTGCCCACACGTACCGACGCCGAGTTGCCGTTCTTTCCGGAGCTGGCAACTGCCGTGCCGTACCTGAGCACCGAACTGGAACGGGTGGCCCGGTCGCTTGGTGTCACGGACGCCACCTGGCACTCCGTCTTCGCCGGCCCGCACGTCGCGCAGGTGCTGCGCCAGCCGCCGGCCGGTGTGGACGCCCCCGAGGCACTGCGCCGCGCCGCCGAACTCGACGCCTTCGGGCACGCGACCTACCAACTGATCGTCGTCGAGCTGACAACCGTCGCCGGTGACGCACAGACCCTCGTGCTGCGCGGCGACAACGCCAGCGCGCTCACCGGCGCGTTCGCCGCCGTCGCCGTGGCGGCGCTCACCGAGGGAACCCTTGCCGTCGGCCCGCACCACGCGGGGGAGGCGCTCGACCCGCGCGTCGCGGTGGACCTGCTCGCCGGCTCGGCAGCGGTGAGCGACCTGACGGTGTTCGACGGTGAAGCCGCCGACGTCGGCGGCCACGTGGAGGAGGCACTGTGACGCAACGTCCCCGGGTCGTCGTGTGCGGCGCCCGATTCGGCCAGGTCTACCTGGAGGCGTTCCGCAACCCGGACCTGCCCTTCGAGTTGGCCGGCGTGCTCGCCGCCGGCAGCGAACGCTCCCGCGCCTGCGCCCGCCGCTACGGCGCGCCGCTGTACACGGACCCGGAGCAGCTGCCCGACGACATCGACATGGCGTGCGTGGTGATCCGAGGCGGCCTGCTTGGCGGCCGGGGCTCGGATCTGGCCCGCGCGCTCATGGCCCGTGGCATCCACGTGCTCCAGGAACACCCCCTGCACCACGACGAGCTGGCCGAGAACCTGCGCGCGGCCCGCCGGCACGGCGTCGTCTACCACCTGAACCCGTTCTACACCCACGTCGCCCCGGTACGCCGGTTCGTCGCGGCGGCGCAGGAGTTGACGCGGCGGCAGCGCCCGCTCTACATCGACGCGGCGGCCGGGTTCCAGCTCGCCTACTCCCTGCTGGACATCCTCGGGCAGGCCCTCGGCGGGGTGCGCCCCTTCGCCTTCGGTGACCTGCCCGTGTCGGCCCCCACGGTGCGCGCCGCGACGACCCTTGACATCCCGTTCAGCAGCCTCGACGGCGTGCTGGCCGGGGTGCCCACAACCCTGCGCGTGCAGAACCAGATGGACCCCGCCGACCCGGACAACTACGCCCACCTGATGCACCGCATAAGCATCGGCACGGAGGCCGGGAACCTCACACTCGTCAACACCCACGGGCCTGTCGTCTGGTCGGCCCGCCCCGACTTCCCCCGGGAGGTCGCCGACCCCAACGCCGACCCGCACTACGCCACAATGCCGGACGACGCGCAGACGCCCAGCGCCGTCGTGCTCGGGCCGGCCACCGTGCCGTCGTACCGGCACATCTTCCGCAGCCTGTGGCCGGCGGGCATCGCGCACGCCCTCACCGAGCTGCACCAGGCGGCCCAGGAACGGCAGGACCCGCTGCGTCGCGGCCAGTACCACCTGTCGCTGTGCAAGCTGTGGCAGGACCTGACACTGCGGCTCGGGCCTCCGGAGCTGCTGTCCTCCACCCCGCCCCAGCCGCTGACCGACGACGACCTCAAGGCCATCGCCGCCGCCGGTGACGAGGCGGCGCGGCCGTGAGGGCGACCGCGGAGGCCGCGTCCTGGCTGCGCCGATACCGGCCGCGTCCGGCCGCGAGCCTGCGCCTTGTCTGCTTCCCGTTCGCAAGCGGCAACGCGACCTTCTACCGACAGTGGGCCGTGCGGCTGCCCGCCGAGGTCGAGGTCGTGGCGGTGCAGTATCCCGGCCGGCTGGACCGGATCCACGAGCCGTGCGTACGGGACATGGCCTCGATGGTCGACGGGATCGTCGCCGCGCTGCAACCGCTGCTGCACACCGACTTCGCTCTGTTCGGTCACAGCATGGGCGCCTCGGTCGCGTACGAGGTGGCGCACCGGCTCCAGTACGGCCTCGGTGTCACGCCGCGCCGGCTCGTCGTCTCCGGTCGCCCGGCTCCACAGCACCACCGGCCGGGTGTCAAGCACCTGGGCAGCGACGACGAGTTGTGGGACGAGCTGCGACGCCTGGGCGGCACCACCGACGAGGCGTTGGTGCACCCGGAGTTGCGGGCCGCGCTGCTGCCCACGCTGCGGGCCGACTACCGCCTCGTCGAGACGTACCGGCCCACCTTCGGCGCGCCGCTGTCGCTGCCGGTCACCGCGATCACCGGCGACGACGACCCCGAAGCGCTGGTGCCCGAGGTCGCCGACTGGCGGCGGTGCACCACAGGGGATTTCCAGCTCCGGGTGCTCCCCGGGCACCACTTCTATCTGATCGACAAGCAGGCCGAGGTGCTCGATCACCTCCGCGAGGCGCTCGGGCTGCCCGCCGACACGCCCCGCTGACCGGCCGCCTACCTCGTGGCGAGCACCCCTGCCGACCCGTCGGTCGCAGGCCCGTTCGTCGCCGGCTCGCGCGTCGCAGGCCCGTTCGTCGCTGGCTCACCGAGGCCGAGCCGGCCGGCGAGGTAGTCCTGCCACATGAGCCGACGGCGGGGCTTGCCGCTGCTGGTGCGCGCCACCGCGCCCACCGGCACGACAATCGGCTCCACAGGCACCCCCTCCGCCACGACCTCGGCCGCTGCGCACGCCGCCGGTAGCCAGCCCGGCTCGGGCCGGGCCAGCAGCAGCACCACCCGTGGTTCGTCACCGACCTGCCCGAGCAGGGCGGTGATCCGCCCGACCGGGGCGCCGCAGGCCGCCACTGCGGCCGCCTCGACGTCCTCGGCGAGCAGCATCCGGCCGCGCACCTTGACGCCGTCGCCGAGGCGGCCCAGCACGAACAGTTCCCCGTCGGCGACGAAGCCGGCATCGCCGGTGCGCACCTCCCCGTCGACAATCCGTGTCCTGCTTGCGGTGTCGTCCCCGGCCGCCGGCAGGTAGCCAGCGGCCACGGACGGGCCGCGCACCACGATCTCGCCGACCGTCCCGTCGGGAACGGCCCGACAGTCGTCGTCCACCACTGTCACCTGTGCGCCGGCGAGCGGCCGTCCGCAGCCCACCACCTCGGCCTGCTCGACGGTGGCGGTGCGCCAGCCGGTGTCCAGCGGCAGGCCTGTCACCGACAGCGTCGCCTCGGCCAGCCCGTACGCGGGCAGCAGCGCCTCGCGGCGCAGCCCGTGCGGTGCGGTGAAGCGGGCGAACTCCGCCAGCAGCGCCGGCCGGATCCGTTCCGCGCCGACGATCACCGCCCGCCAGGCCGAGAAGTCCAAACCGGTCAGCGCCTCGGGGGGCACCCGCCGGACGATGTGGTCCAGCCCGAAGGCCGGCATCGCGGTCAGCCGGGCGCCCCGCCGGCCGAAGCACTCCAGGTAGCGCAGCGGTCGACGGACGAAGTCGCCCGGCGACATCAGCCACAGGTCCGACCCGGTGGCCACCGGCGCCAGCAGGCAACCCACCAGGCCCATGTCGTGGTGCACGGGCAGCCAGGAGGCGGTCGGATCGTCGGGCGTCATCCGCAGCCACCGCTGGATGCCTGCGACGGTGGCCGCCAGCGCCGCGTGGGGCACGCGCACCCCGCGTACCCGGCCGCTGCTTCCCGAGGTGAACTGCACGAGCGCCAGTCCGTCCGGTCCGGGCGGCGGCGGGGGACCGACGGCGGCGGCTGCGCAGGCGAGCAACCGCTCGCCGTCGTACGCCGGCACGCCCGCCTCGGCGCACACCTCGGCCACCAGCGACAGCGCCGGGTCGTGCACGACCAGTCGTGGCGTGCTGGCCCGCAGCACGCCACGCAGGTGCTCGGCCCAGCGTGCCCGGTCCCCGAAGGGCGGCGGTGGCGCCACCGGCGAGGCGGCGCCACCGGCGAGCATGGTGCCGAACAGCAGTCCCACGAAGCGCGGGCCGGTGGTCTCCACTATCGACACCACGTCGCCCGCGCCCACCCCGGCATCGCGCAGCGCCCCCGCGTACCGGCGCACCAGGTCCGCCAACTCGGCGTACGACCACAGCCGCCACGACCCGTCGGGCTCGGCGAACCGGATGCCGCGCCGCTCGTCGGGGCGGTCCAGCCAACCGAGCGGGCCGGTCACGCGGGCGCTGCCTCGATGATCGGGAACATCGGGGTGGAGACGCTGCGCACCAGCCGTAGCCCGGCCCGGTCCAGCAACTCGCTCTGCTGATCGAGGGTCCGCGCGCCGCCCGCGGTCAGGGTGTGCATGAGCAGGTCCATGCGGCGCGCCAGGGCCGGCACTTCGGCCTCCTGCCGCCCGGCCTCCATGATGAACAGTCGGCTGTGTGGCTTCATCGCGGCGCGGACGCGACCGAGAATGCCCACCACCTCGTCGTCGCTCCAGCTGTAGAGGATGCGCTTGAGCACGTACGCGTCGCCGCCGGGCGGGATGGGCCCCTCCAGGAAGCTGCCGGGCACCACCTCCACCCGGTCGGCGACACCCGCGGCGGCCAGGACCTCGGGGGCGTTGGCCACGACACCCGGCAGGTCGAACAGCACCCCCTGGGCACCCCGGACCCGGCGCAGGAGGCTGGACAGGAAGCCGCCGTTGCCGCCGCCGACGTCCACGATGCTGGCGAAGCGCCCCCAGTCGCAGGACCGCAGCACGGCCAACAACTCCATGCCGGTGACCCCGCTCATCACCCTGTCGAACGCCTCGCCGTCCTCGGGATGGGCGCTCAGGTGCTCCCACATGGACCGGCCGTGCACCACGTCGAACGCGGGCCCGCCGGTGCGGATCGAATCGGCGAGCCCCTCCATCGCCCGGGTGCACGCCACCGGGGAGAGGAAGATGTCGCGCGCCGAGTACGGATGCTCCTCGCGCAGCAGGTCCGACAGCGGGGTCAGCGCCACGCTGTCCGGTTCCACAAGCTCGAACAGGTCCCGGGTCGCCAGGTACTCGAGCGTCTTGCGGAGGGTGGGCTCGTGGGTCCCGGTGACCTGGGCCAGCCGGGACATCGGCACCGGCCCGTCCACCAGGTGGTCGGCCACGCCGAGCAGGCAGGCCGCCCGGATGGTGTACGGCAGAAGGTAGTCGCCGAGTTCGAGGAGCTTGAAAATCGAATCAGCGTCGATGGTGCGCCTGGTGCCCACGTGTGTCTCCGTCCCTTCGCGTGAGGCTCCGGTGGCAGCTGGCCACCGGAGTCGCGTGGCGGGGTGTCAGGAATCGGCCTCGTCCAACTCGGCCTGCAATTTCCTGGACGCGAGCCGGCGCCACGCATCGGTGATCAGCTCTCGCAGCTGTGTCGGGTCGACAGTCGCCAGTTCGACGAACGTCCAACCGCTCTGCCCGTACTTGTTGTTCGGCGCCGAGAAGGTCGCCGGGTCCTCGCTGATGAGCGCCGCCTGCTCGGCGACGTCGATCCGCATCCCCATCACTCCGGGCTTGGGAAGGGTGCAGAAGATCTTGTTGTTGACTCGGAAGTCGGTCACGTCGAAGTGCGCCGCCTGGCGCGCTCCGGGAAGTGCCAGGGCGATGCTGCTGACGGTCTCGGGGCTGACCACTGCGGCCTCCTCGGTTGTCGACGGAAAGCGTCACGCTAACGCCCATCGGGCGTGCCGGGGTTGATTCCGCCTGTGTCACCGGGCCGCAGCAACTGCTCGGCCACCCGACCGTGCGGGTCGTCGCCGAACCCCGGGAAGGCCTCCAGCCAGAGCGCCCGGCGCAGCCACCGGTGCAGCGGGTACTCCCACGTCACACCCATGCCGCCGGTGACCTGGATCGCGGTCTCGCAGGTCCGCACGGCCGCGCCGCGCGCCACAAGCACCGCCTCGTCGACCGCCTGCGCGCACGCCGGTGACCCCTCGGGGTCGTTCTGCACAAGCCAGGCGGCCCGGTACGCAAGCGACCTGGCCAGCTCGGTGTCGACGTACGCCTCCGTCAGTTGGTGCGCCACGGCCTGGAAGCTGCCGATCGGCCGCCCGAACTGCTCCCGCTGGCGGGCGTGCGTGACGGCCATGTCCAGCGCGCCCGCCGCGACCCCGACCGCCTCGGCGGCCAACAGCACGCCGCCACGCAGTTGGGTCCGCCGCGCGGCCTCCGCCGTGCGGGTCGGCTCGACGAGCAGCCGGGCCGGCGTGCCGTCCCACCGGACCAGGGCCATCCGGCGCAGCGTGTCAAGCGTCGTCAACTCCTCCACGACCAGCCCTGGTGACCCGGTGTCGCAGGCGAACACGGCGGGCCCCTCATCGGTGTGGGCGCGTACCACCACGCAGCGCACCGCGCCCGCCTGCGGCACCGCCGGCACCTGCCCGGTGAGGGTCCAGCCCTGCGGCGGGCGGGTGGCCCGCACCGTCCCGGCGCCGGGCGTCGCGGTGCCGTCCGGTGCGCCGTCGGCGAGTGTCGCCGGCACGGTCAGGGCCTCGCCGGCGGCCGACGCGTACGGTGCGGCAAGGGCGACAGTCGTCCACCACGGCGTCGGGTGCAGGCACCGCCCGCTCTCCTCGGCCAACAGCGTCAGCTCGACCATGCCGAGGTCGTCGTCCAGCCAGCCCTGCCGGATCAGCTCGGGCCAGGCGCCCGCCTCGCTCCCGCCGGGGCCCTCCGCCAGAGCGCACACACGCGCCGCCGGATAGTGCCGCTCCAGATGGTCACGGGCAGCCCGACGGATCTCCCGCTGCTCATCGGTGAGGGCAAAGTCCATGGTCTTCTCCGTGTCGTCGCGGGCCGGTGGTCACTGGCGGGATCTGGGCAGGCCCAGCACGCGCTCGGCGACGATCCCGCGAAGGATCTCGGAGGTGCCGCCCTCGATCGTGTTCGCCCGGCTGCGCAGCATCTGCCGCTGCCAGTACCCCTGCCAGACGGCGTCGCCGCCGTCGAGCAGCGCCGTCGGGCCCTGCACGCGCAGCGCGAGCGCGCAGACCCGCTGGTGCAGCAGCGACCATTCGAGCTTGAGGATGGATGCCTCCGCACCGGGCTCGCCGGAGCGGCGCAGCGCGGCCAGCGACCGGTAGCCCGTATACCGCAGCCCCTGCAACCGTGCGTGCAGCGCGGCCAGCTCCCGACGGACGGCCGGGTCACCGTCGGCGCCGACCTCGCACACCAGCCGCAGCAGCCTGTCGAACTGGGCGACCAGCCGGGCGGTGAGGGTGATCCCGAACGTTCCCCGCTCGTGGGCCAACGTGGACAGCGCCACCGACCAGCCCTTGCCGACCTGGCCCACGACGTCCGCGTCGCGAACCTGCGCCTCGGTGAGGATGATCTGGTTGAAGTCGGTGTCGCCGTTGAGCTGCCGCAGGGGCGACACCTTCACCCCCGGCGCCCGCATGTCCAGCAGGAAGCAGGTGAGCCCCTGGTGCTTCGGCTCGCTGGGGCCGGTGCGGGCCAACAGCAGGCAGTGGTCGGCCAGGTGGGCGTAGGAGGACCAGACCTTCTCGCCGTCGAGCAGGTAGCCGTCCGGCTCCGCCCGCCGCGCCGACGTGCGCACCGCCGCCAGGTCGGAGCCGGCCTCCGGCTCCGAGAACCCCTGGCAGAACAGGGTACGACCGGACAGGATGCCGGGGAGGTAGCGCGACTTCTGCTCGTCGGTGCCGTGTGCGATGAGCGTCGGGCCCACCATGTTCATTCCGATGATGTTGATGTGGTCCGGTGCGCCGGCGCGGGCGGTCTCCTCGACGAAGATGGCCTGGTAGGCGGCGGTCAGCCCGCGGCCGCCGTACTCCTTCGGCCAGGTGATGCCGGCGTAGCCGGCCTCGGACAGGTCGCGGCTCCACTCGCGCAGCTGCGTGGTGCTCCACACCCGGGACGGGTCGTCGTCCGGCAGGCGGGAGCGGAGCCACTCGCGCAGCCCGGCGCGGAACGCGGCCTCGGCCGGGTCGTCGTGCAGGTTCAACGCCGTCCTCGCTTCCTGGCGGCCGGGTCCGGGCGCCTCGTGCTGGTCACCGTCACGCCGGACGCACCGCGAGCGGCACCTGGTCGTAGGTGCGGAAGTTGAAGCGCGGCCGGCGTACCGGCTCGCCGTCGAACTCGATGGCGCTCGTACGCCGCAGCAGCCTGTCGAACACGGCGACTCCTTCGGCGCGGGCCAGGGCGGCGCCGAGGCAGTGGTACACGCCGGCGCCGAAGCTGAGGTGCGGGTTGGGCCGGCGGCCGACGTCGAAGCGGTCCGGCTCGTCGAACTGCTCCGGGTCCCGGTTTGCCGACCCGACCAGCAGGTAGAGGACGCGGCCGGGGCGGATGACCCGGCCGGCGACCTCCACCGGCTCCAGCGGGCTGCGCATGGTCACCTGGATCGGCGCCTCGTAGCGCAGCATCTCCTCGACGGCGGTGGCGGTGTCGGCCGTGCCCGCGCGAAGCCGGGCGAGCTGGTCGCGGTGCTCCAGCAGGGCGACCATGCCGTTGGAGATCATGCCCATCGACGTCTCGAAGCCGGCGTAGAAGACAGTTATGGCGTTGTCGACGATCTCCTCGCGGCGCAGCCGCTGCCCGTCGGACTCCGTCCGGGCCATCCGGCTCAGCAGGTTGTCGCCGTCGGGGCCGTTCTCGACGAGGTCGCCGAGGTACGCGCGCAGCCAGCGCAGTGAGCGGACCGCCTCGTCGATGCCGTGGTCGTCGTGGAAGGCCACGTCGCTGAAGGCCCTGACCAACTGCGCCGCGTGCGGCCACAGCAGGGACCTGTCGGCCGCCGGCACCCCGAGCAGGTCGCAGATGACCATCAGGGGGAAGGGCAGCGCGAGGTCGGCGACCAGGTCCATCCGACCGGTCGCGAGAACGGGTTCGAGCAGGTCGTCCACGAGGGAGGTCATGCGTTCGTCGAGCCGTCGGACCAGGCCGGGGCTGAACGAGCTGACCAGGACCCGGCTGGCGAGCCGGTTGCGCTGGCCGAGGTTCTGCCCGGACAGGAAGCCGCTCAACTCCGGGTCACCGACGGTGAAGCGGTAGTACTGCTCCGGCAGGGTCTTGGTGAGCCGCTGGTCCTTGAGCAGGGCGGCGACCTCGCGGTAGCCGGGGACCACCCACTGCCCCGGCCCGTTGCTCAGCACAGCGCCGGTGCGGCGCAGCCGCTCGTACGTGGGGAAGGGGTCGGCAAGCAGTTGCGGGTCCGAGACGTCGAAGGTGACCCGTGGCGCACGAACGGCTGTCATAGGGGCCTCCCGACGGACCGGTACGGCGTGCACGCCCCGCGTCCGCCGCCGATTATTCGGGCTTTCCGAAACTCGTGTCAAGGAGTGTCTTCGGAGACTGTCGAAGTATCTTCAGGACACTCGTAACCACGCGCTTGCTGCGGTAGCGTCGCCGCATGCGAGAGGAACCGGCTTCGGTGGGTCAACGCCTCCTGTGGCTGATGGACCACTATCGAGGACAACAGCACTCACTAAACGAGCAGGTGGTGTGGCACCTGCGCGGGGACTGCGACGTCGCAGCCCTGCGCCGTGCCGTGGACCTGCTGCACGAGCGGCACGAGTCGCTGCGGACGACGTTCGTCGCCCGGCGCCGCCAGCTCGTCCAGGTGATCAATCCGCCGCGACCTGTCGAGTTGCTGCGCGTGGACGTGTCCGGGCACGCCGATCCCCGCCGGGCCGCCCGCGAACACATCGCCACCGAGTTGACCACAGCAGTCCAGTTCGGCGTGTGGCCCACCCGGCCCACGCTGATCACCATCGGCCCCGAGCACCACGTCTTCGTGCTGACCATGCACCACTACGTCAGCGACGACTGGTCCAACGCGCTGCTGTCACGCGACATCCGCGCGCTCTACCAGGGCGAGGAGCTGCCGGAGGTCGGATGGCAGTACGCCACGTGGGCGGCATGGCAGCGGGAGCGGATCTCCGGGCCGGATTCGGGGGCACTGTCCGACCACTGGCGTCGGCAGCTCGACGGCGCGCGGCTGGTGCGCCTGCCCGAGCGCGCCGAGGTCCTTCGGGGCCCCGACGAGCCGGCCTGGGTGTCGGTGGAGCTGACAATCGACCCGCACGTCGCGCACGGGCTGCACCAGCTCGCCCGCCGGCAACGCACCACGCTCTTCCCGGTGATGCTCTCGCTGTTCTACCTGGTGCTGCACCGGGCCACCGGCCAGTCGGACCTGACTGTGGCGTCGCTGTTCGCCAACCGCAGCCGGCCCGAGGTCCGCGACACGGTGGGCTTCTTCGTGTCGATGGTGCTGCTGCGGGGTCAGGTGGTCGCCGCCGAGCCGTTCACCGACCTGCTGCGGCAGGTGCGCAACGTGGTGATGGAGGGCCTGCGCCACCAGGAGCTACCGGCGCAGCTGCTGCCGCCCGGGTCGGTCACCGGGGAGGGCCGCACCGACGACGTCATGTTCCAGTTGCTCGGGTCGTTCGTGCCGAGGGCCGACATGAGCGGCGACGAGCTTGACGACCTTGAGGCGCAGTTGGAGCGCAGCAGGTTCGCGCTGGAGTTCGTCGTCGTACCGCAGGGCGACACGCTCACCGCCGTCCTCATGTGTGAACGCGACAGGTTCACTCCGGCCTGGGCCGGGCAGTTCGTCAAGGACTACGTGGAGTTGGCCGCGGCGGTGGTGACCGACCCGCAGCGGCTGCCGGGCACACAGTCCTGAGCCGCGCAGGCGTCCGTACGGCCTGCGAAGCGGTGGTGCCACGCGTGGAACCAATGGCAGCGCGGCGGCGGCCGGCGGGAAGCCGCCGACCGCCGCCGTCGTGCCCGGACGGCCGGTCACCCGGCCTTGGGCAGCTCCCGTAGGCCGAAGGCGACGCCCTGGCTGTCGCGGCACTCGGCGAACGCGCCGTACTGCGGGCTCGGCGGCCGCAACGGGCCCACCTCGCCGCCCAGCTCCCTGACCCGCTCGACGGCCGCCGCCAGGTCGTCCACGGCGAAGTAGACGATGATGTGCGGAGGGTCGGTGTCCGGGTGGGACCCGGCCTCCATGCCCGGGGCCGCGCCCGGCATCTCGATGTACGACCCGTGGGTGAGCATCGTGAACTTCCAGCCGAACAGCGCCTCGTAGAAGTCCCGGGTGCGTTCGGGAACCGGAACTGCAAATTCGATGAACGAAGGTTCTCCTGCCACGGCGCCCTCCGGTGCGTGATCTATCAGGGGAGATGTCCTAGCATCATAACGGGCATTGTCTCGTCTTCCGCAGACACGCCAGGATACTAGTAAAGACGAGTTTCGGTGGTTGGCGGGCCAGCCACCGTGGCAGCCGACGCGGCCACCCGGCCATGGCCCGCACCACCGGCCCCCCGGGGCCCCGTGAACGGAGGGCACTGCTGTGACTGTCTCCATCGACGAGTCCACAAGCCTGCGGCAGGCGCGCGAGATCGCCGACGAGGTGTTGTTCCCCGCCGCGCTGGCGGTCGACGGCGCCGACCGCGTCCCCATCTCCCACCTGGACCTGCTCGCCGAGCGGGGCTTCTACGGGCTGGCCGCGCCGCCGGAGTTCAACAGCCTCGACCTGCCGAGCTTCCCCGCGGTGTGCCGGGTCATCGAGACCCTCGCCAGCGGCTGCCTCACCACCACGTTCCTCTGGGCCCAGCACCACAACGCGGTGATGGCGGCGGCCAACACCAGCAACGCCGAGCTGCGGGCGGCCTGGCTGGAGCCGCTGGCCACGGGGCAGCGCCGGTCGGGGCTGGCGATCGGCGCGGCGGTGCGGCCCGGTCCGGCGGCGCTGTCGGCGACCCCTGTCGACGGCGGGTTCCGGTTCTCCGGCGCCGCGCCGTGGGTAAGCGGCTGGGGCCTTGTCGACACGATCTACGTTGCCGCCCGGATGCCCGACGACACGCTCGTCTTCGCCCTTGTCGACGCCGCGACGAGTGACACGCTTACCGTCGAGCCGCTGCGGATGTCGGCGGTCAACGCCAGCAGCACCGTGACTGTCACCTTCGACAACCACTTCGTGTCCGCCGACCGTGTCGCCAACCAGATGCCGCTCGAGGCGTGGCGGCAGCGGGACCCGGCGACGCTGCGTTTCAACGGTTCCCTCGCGCTCGGGGTGGCCGACCGGGCCATCGAGCTGGCCGACGAGCCGCTGCTGCGCTCGCAGCTCGACGCCACCCGTGACCGCCTCGACACCGCCGACCCGCAGGCCATGCCCGCCGCCCGCGCCGCCGCCTCGGAGCTGGCGCTGCGGGCCAGCGCGAACCTGGCCGTGGCGGACGGCAGCCGCGCGGTCCTGCTCGATCAGCACGCCCAGCGACTGCTGCGGGAGGCGACCTTCCTGCTTGTCTTCGGCTCCCGCCCGGGCATCCGCGAGGCCCTGCACACCGCGTTCACCACAAACGCAGGCGTCGCCTGACACTCGACGGTGCCACCGGGCACTGCACCGGAAGGGGCCCCGCGACGCCGGTCATACGCGTCGCGGGGCCCCTTCCGGTCCTACCGCATTCCGTCGATGAGCCGAGCCACCGCCTGCGCCTGCTCGTGGTCGACAACCGCGAAGTGGTCGCCCTCCAGCATGTGGAAGCGGGCGTTTAGCACGGCCGCGGCGTGCCGCAGCGGCGACAGGTAGCCCGCCGCCGGGCCGATCAGCCCCCGCGACGCCTCCACCACGTCCACCTCCAGGCCCTGTTCGGCGACGAACGAATACCGCAGCAGCGCCCGGGTGTTGGTCACGAAGACCGCGTACATCTCCTGCAATTCGGCGTACGTCACCGACTTCAGGTCCTTGAGCTGCGGGGGCGGCGCCGCCCACGTCCGGCGTAGCGTCTCCAGGGCGGCGTTCGGTGTGCACGGGTCGCTCGACACCTCCACAGGCGTGCCGGCGAGGTTGTGCAGGAACGCCTTCACGAGGGCGGCGTCGTCGACAGTGGACTTGGCGCCGCAGCCGATCCACGGGTCGATGAGCAGCACCGCGCACTCCCGGCCCTGCCGTCGCAGCTGCCGGGCCATCTCGTACGCCACCACGCCGCCCAGCGACCAGCCGGCAAGCCGGATCACCCGGTCCGGCGGCTCGTCCGTCAGGATCGGCGCGAGTTCGGCCAGGTAGCGGGTTGCCAGGTCCTCGATGGACGCCGTCGGCTGCGCCGGGGACGGCGCGGCCAGGCCGAGCACCCGGTGCCGCTCGCCCAACTCCGCCACCAGTGGGCGGTAACACAGCAGGTCACCGCCGACCGGGTGCACCAGGATCAGCGGGCGGTGCCCGTTGTCGGACAGCGCGACGAGGCTGCGCGCCGGCTCCGTGTCGGCGGCGGCATCGAGCATCGCGGCGATCGCCGCGACGGTGCCCGAGGTGTAGAGCGTGGCCAGCGGCAGCCGCCGTCCGAACTGCTGCTCGATGCGGTTCATCAGGCGTGCCGCCAGGAGCGAACTGCCGCCGTAGGCGAAGAAGTCGACGGAGCGGCCGACCTTCGGCACCTCCAACAGCTCCTGCCACAGCGTGGCCAGGTCCCGCTCGGTGCCGGGCTTTGGCGCGTCGTCGCCGACCTGCCGCGTGGCCCCCACGTTTGCCGCCCGCTCGGCCAGTTGCCGCCTGTCGACCTTGCCGTTGGCGGTCAGCGGCAGCCGCTGCCGTACGTCGATGCTGCGCGGCACCATGTAGTCCGGCAACCGGGCCGCGAGGTGGTCCTTCAACTGCGTGTCCAACTGCTCGGCCGGCGTCTGCGAGGCGACGAAGGCGACAAGCGACACGGCCCTTCCGTCGGTGCGGGTGACGACTGCGGCGTCGGTGACCTCCGGGTGGGCCAGCAGCGCCGCCTCGATCTCGCCGAGTTCCACACGAAAGCCGTTGACCTTGACCTGTGGGTCCTCCCGGCCGAGGAACTCCAGCGTGCCGTCGGGCCAGTAGCGGGCCCAGTCGCCCGTGCGGTAGATCCGTTCCTGCCGCTGTGGATGCACGAGGAACGACGCGGCGGTCAGCTCCCTGTCACCCAGGTAGCCAAGGGCGAGGCCGCGGCCGCCGATGAACAACTCGCCAGGCACCCAGTCGGGGCGGTCCATCAGACGGCCGTCGAGGACCTGGAAGCGCTGGTTGCGTAGCGGGTGCCCGTACGGGATCGAGATCCATTGTGCGGGCACCCGCGCCGGCACCGGGTGGTAGTTGGACCAGATGGACGCCTCCGTCGCGCCCCCGAGGCTCACGCAGGCGGCGTGCGGCGCGATCTCCGCCAGCTCCGCGCCGAGGTTGATCGGCACCCAGTCGCCGCTGACCATGGCCAGCCGCAGCTCGGTGAGCGGGTGCCGGCCGCTCGTCCGCACGAACTCCACGAACATCGCCAGGTAGGCCGGGACGCTGTTCCACACCGTGACCCCGGTGGCCTGGCACAGCTCGTAGAGGTGGGTGACCTCCCGCTCCTGCCCGGCGGTCGGCACGACCACCACCCCGCCGGCGGCGAGCATCCCGAACACGTCCCACACCGACAGGTCGAACGTGTAGTCGGAGACGGCGAGGACCCGGTCGCGAGGGCTCAGGCCGAACCGCTCGTTGATGTCGACGAGCGTGTTGACGACGCTGCTGTGCGAGATCATCACCCCCTTCGGCGTGCCGGAGGTGCCGGAGGTGAAGATGACGTACGCGAGCGACTCCGGGCTGACGTCCACCGCCGGGCACGCCGCGCCGTCCTGCCGGGCGATGGCGGTGGCGATGTCGATGGTCCGCCCGTCGGTGTACGGCTCCTCGCCCTGGATGCTGCGGTCGGCGAGCAGCACACGCAGTCGACAGATCTCGGCCACCTGCTCGCGCCGGCGACGCGGCCACTGCGGGGAGACCGGCACGTACGCGGCCCCGGCCATCAGCACCCCGAGCAACGCGATGATCTGGTGTGCGCCGCGCAGCGCCTGCACGCCCACCACCTCGCCCGGCCGTACCCCGGCAGCGATGAGTTCCGCCGCGACCGCGCTTGCCTGGTCGCGCAGTTGGGCGTAGGTGATCTCCCGGCCGTCGGCGATCACCGCGAGCCGGTCCGGCTGCCGCTCGGCCTGCTCCTCGAAGAGTTGGTGCATGGTGGCCACCCGGGCCGGTGCGGCGGTGTCGTTCACCTGCTCGCGGACCTTGAGCTGAGCCGCCGGGGTGAGATCGAACGATTCCATCCCCCACGCCTCGTCGCCGGTGGCCAGCCGGACCAGCAGCGACCGGTAGGCGGCGAACATGTCGTCGATCATGCCGGCCGGGTAGAGGTCATCCGCGCTGTCCCAGGTGGTGACCAGGGCGTTGCCGGCCACGAACACCTGGTGGTCCAGCGCGACCTGCGGCGTGCGGACCTTGCCCTCCAGCCGCTGCCAGCCGAGGTGTTCCAGGAAGACCCCGGAGTCCGGCTCTCCGACGCCGAGCATGCTTGTGAACACGACAGGCATCAGCGCGTTACGGGCGTTGCCGGTCCGTTGGTTGAGCTGCCGGATGACGGAGACTCCGCCGAACGAGGTGTGTTCCATGTCCTGGAGCAGTTGCCGGCGCCAGGTGCGGGCCCGGTCGAGGAAGGTGTCGCCCGGGCCACCCTGGCGGCACTCCATGAGCAGTGTGCTGCTGAAGTTGCCGATGATCTTGTCGGCCTCCGGGTGAAAGGGCAGCCGGTCGCCGTACATGATGTTGATGGTGAAGTCGGCGTTCTTCGACCAGTGCCGCAACACCTCGCAGAACGCGGCGCCGAGCACCATCGTGCCGGTGAGCCGGCTCTTCCTGATGCGCGCCGCAAGGCTTGTCCACTGCTCGGGGGTGAGCTTGAAGACTCGGCGCACCAGGCGGGGGCTGGGATCGCCGGTCATCCGGCGGCGGGGCAGCTCCGGCGCCGCGGGCAGGGTGTCCAGCCGGTTGAGCCAGTAGCGGCGTGCCCGCTCGTGCTCGTCGCTGTCCTTACGTCGCTCGAACTCGTTGCGGTACTCCCGGAAGGTGTACCGCAGCGGGGGCAGCGACTCACCGTTCAGCAGGGCCTTCAGCTCCTGGGCGAAGATCTCACCCGAGAAGCCGTCGATGGCCAGCAGCCGCGCGCACACCTGCACCACGATGTGGGTGTCCAGGGCGAAGACGAAGACCTCAAACGGGGCGTGCCCGTCGCGCGACGGTCCCTCGTCGTAACATCGTTCGCGATTGCGGGTGAGAAGCCGCCGACAGGCATGTTCCGGCTGGCCGCGAAGCGATCGGTAGGTCAGCGGCACGGGCAGATCGTCCTGGATGTGCAGCAGGCCCGTCTCGTCGAACGACGCCCGGAGCATCTCGTGCCGGGACATGAGCTGGTGCAGAGCCGCGCTCAATGCGCGGACGTCCAGATCCTGGCAGGCGTACTCCTCGAAGAAGAGCGCCGGACCGCCCAGCTGGAAGTCGCCCAGCTCGCCGAGCAGATACGCGTACTGCAGGTCGCTCAACGGCGCCGACTTGCCGCCCGAGGCGTCCGCTCGGCACGGTGCCGGCGGCGAGGCGCTGGCTGGCGATGAGTGGTGCTCCGATCTCACGATGTCCATGACGTTCCCTCGGGATGGCGGGTTGCGAACAAAGTGGTACGAATACCCTGCCGGAAGTGCGCTCCGGACTGTCACTCGAGATGCGATCAACCGGTGCTTCTCCGGCGACCGGGCGAGGAGTGATGCGGGCCGTGCGCCCGCTATCGCGCGGCGGCCCGCAGTTCGTTCACCGCCCCGGTCAGTTCTCCCGGGGTGGGCCGGTCGAAGACCTCGATCATCGGCAGCTGTACGCCGAAGACGATGTTCACCCAATGCACGATGGCCGCTGCCGCCATCGAGTCACCTTCCAGGTCGTCGAAGAAGTCGGTGTCCGGCTCCACCTGGCGACCGAATATGTTTTTCCAGATGTCGAGCATCTGCTGTTCGCTTGTCACGATGCCTCCCCACGACGTGCCCGCCGCTGAACGCGGGCCGGTGCTCACCTCGGTGCAGATGCCGTCCCCCACGGCCGGGTGCCCAGGTCATTGACCAGTGTTTTGGTCTCCAGAAAGGCGTCGACGCCCGCCCTGCCCATCTCCCGTCCCCAACCGGAGCCGCGCATTCCACCGAAGGGCAGCGCCGGATCGAGCACGTGCCAACTGTTGACCCACACGGTGCCGGCGCGCAGCCGGCGGCCGACCTGCTGTGCCAGGCCCAGGTCGCGGGTGAAGACACCGGCGGCGAGCCCGTACGGACTGTCGTTCGCCAGTGCCACCGCCTCCTCCGCCGTGTCGAAGGGCTGCGCCACGAGCACCGGCCCGAAGATTTCCTCGCGGACCACCGGGGCCTGCGGGTCGGCACCTGTCACCACTGCCGGAGTGCAGAAGAAGCCCGGCGAGTCCGGCGCGTGACCGCCGGTGACCTGCGCGCCGCCGGCACGGGCCGAGTGCAGGTAGGACATCACCCGCGCCCGGTGCTCCGCGGAGATCAGCGGCCCCATGTCCGTGTCCCGGTCCAGACCGTCGCCGACCCTGATCGCCGCGGCCCGCTCCCGGATCCCCGCGACTACCTCGTCGAAGACCTGTCGCTGCACATACAGACGGGACCCGGCCACGCAGGTCTCGCCCTGGTTGTAGAAGATCGCGTGGGCCGCGCCGTCCATCGCTTGGGGCAGGTCGGCGTCGCCGAACACGATGTTCGGTGACTTGCCGCCCAGTTCCAGGGTCACCCGGCGGAAGTCGACGGCCGCGGCGCGGACGATGCTGCGCCCGACCTCCGTCGACCCGGTGAAGGTGACCTTGTCGACGCCCGGTTGCGCGGCGAGCGCCGCGCCGGTGGCGGCGTCGCCGGTGACGACGTTCAGCACGCCCGGCGGCAGGCCGGCCTCCTGCGCCAACTGTGCGAGCAGCAGCGCGGACAACGGTGTCTGCTCGGCGGGCTTCAGCACCACGGTGCAGCCGGCCGCCAGTGCGGGCGCCACCTTCGCCGCGGCCATGTAGAGCGGAAAGTTCCACGGGATGATGGCCGCCACCACGCCCACCGGCTCGGGCACTGTCATGGCGAGGTGCCGCTCCGGGTTGCCGGTGAAGATCGAGACGTTCTCGCCGTTGAGCCGGCCGGGCCAGCCGGCCATGTAGTGGAAGACCGCGGCGGCGGCAGGGACGTCGCCCGCCCGGGCCACCCGCAGCGGTTTGCCGTTGTCGAGGCAGTCGAGCAGCGCCAGCCGGTCGGCATGCGCGAGGATCAGGTCGCCGACCCGGTGCAACAGTCGGGACCGGGCGGCCGGTGACATCCGGTGCCATCGGGATCCGGGTCGGCCGGCGGCACCCGCCGCGGCGACGGCCCTGGCGACGTCTGTGGCATCGGCATGCGCGACCGTCGCGAGCGTGTCTCCCGTGGACGGACGCAGAGACGCCAATTGGCGGTGGTCGTTCGCGGGCGACCACTTACCCCCGATGAACAGCTCTCGAGGCAAATCGTCCAGACAGGACAAACATAGCCTGTCGGTGTGTGTGGTCGCCGACATGCACGAGACGCTAGCGCAAATACCAGGCTCGGCATACCCTCGATCGGGCCTAGCTCGCGGCGCAAAAAGGCAGCCAGAGTCGGGCATTCCGGCGAGAGTATCGAGGTACGAGATGAGATATCCGCGGAGTGTTTATCGCGTCTTTGACAGGATGCTTTCCAGAAAGCGTGGTGGCCGCAGTTGGCCCACCAGCTTTGCCGACCGGCTGACCCATCCGGTGCCCGGCTCCCGGGCGGTCCGCAGGCTGATCACCGAGGGTGGAATGCGGCCCGACCTCAGCCGGGTCGACCAGATTCCCGTCCACTCTCCGGCCGACCCACTGCCGCCCGCCGGCGCGGGCGAGTTGGTGGCGACCTGGGTCGGTCACGCCTCGTTCGTGGTCCAGATCGGTGGGCTCGTGGTGCTCACCGACCCGGTGTGGTCACGGCGCATCCCCGGGGTTCGGCCCCGCTTCACCCCGCCCGGTCTGCCCTGGGAGGCGCTGCCCCCGGTGGACGCCGTGGTCATCAGCCACAACCACTTCGACCACCTCGACGCCCCGACCATCCGCCGGCTGCCGCGCCACGTCCTGATGCTCGTGCCCGGAGGGCTGGGCTGGTGGTTCCGCCGGCTGGGGTTCACGGCGGTCACGGAGTTGGACTGGTGGGAGACCGCCCGTCTCGGCGCTGTGGAGTTCCGGTTCGTGCCGGTGCACCACTGGAGTCGCCGGACCCTCTTCGACGGCTGTCGGAGCCTGTGGGGCGGTTGGATGCTGGAGGCCGACGCCGATCCCGCCGTCGGCGCGCCGCCGCAGCGGCTCTTCTTCGCCGGTGACTCCGCCTACGGGCCGTACTTCGCGGAGATCGGGAACCGCTGCGGCCCGGTGGACCTCGCTCTGATGCCTGTCGGCGCCTACCTGCCCCGCTGGTTCATGAAGCCGCTGCACATGAACCCGGCCGAGGCCGTACGCGCCTGTGGCGACCTGGGTGCCAAGCGGATGGCCACAATGCACTGGGGGGCCTTCGCGCTCTCCGCCGAGGCGCCGCTGGAGCCGCTGGAGCAGGCCCGAAAGGCGTGGCAGGCCAGCGGGCGACCCATTGAGGACCTGTGGGACCTGGCGGTGGGGGAGAGCCGGGTCCTGCGTCGCGCGGTGACCGCCCCTGCCGCCGACTGACCTGCGCGGACAGCCCAGCGAGCGCCCGGCGGCGAGGCCGCCGGGCGCGGCTGGGAGTTCGCGGGTCAGTCGCTGCCGCGGCCCGGGTTGGCCCGGCCGGCGGACGCCGTACGGCGCGCGAAGAACCGTTTGGGTGCCAGTGCCGACCGGTACGGCAGCAGGAGCGGCAGTTGGTCGCCCACCCGTTGCCGCCAGATGAAGAACTCGCCGCCCCTGTCGCCGAACGGGGAGGGCAGGAACTTGGGCTGGTTGACGGTCACGAACGCCAGGTCCGTGAACTCCGTCTTGCGATGCAGCACGAGGTCGCGCAGGATCTTCCCGCCGGTGTGGCTCGCCGCGATCCCGCTGCCGGTGTACCCGTGGGCGTAGACCATGCCCGAGTCGGTCCGACCGAACTGCGGAATGAAGCTGTGGCTCCAGCTGATGAGCCCGCCGTTGCCGTGGCTGAACCGCACGTCACGCCACTGCGGGAAGAACTCGCGGAACGACTCGCCGAGCTTGTCGAACGCCTCGTCGTTGCGGCGGTGGCGGGGATCGGTGTCCCGGTTGCCGAACATGTACCACAGGCCGCCCGCCCAGAGCACGCGGTTGTCGGCCGTCAGCCGGGCCGCTGTGGAGAACGAGAGCGAGTTCGCGACGCCTTCCCGCCCGGGCCAGGGCACCCGGCCCAACTGCTCATCCGTCAACGGCTCGGTGACAAGCAGGTAGTTCCACACCGGCATCTGGCGGGCCTGGAGTTCGGGGAACGCGCCCTGCATGGCCTCGGTCGCCATGATCACCTGGTCGGCGGTGATCGTGCCGTGCGGGGTGGTGATCCGCCACTTCCCGTCGACCTTCTCGACAGTCTGCGCAGGGGTCTGCTCGTGCAGCACCACTCCCTGCTCCTGCACCACCCGAGCCAGCCCGCGCACCAGCCGGTACGGGTTGAGCAGCGCGCCGCTGACCTTCAGCGCCCCGAGGACAGTCGGCGATCCGATCCGCTCCTGCGCCTGCGCCTTGTCGAGCAGGCGGAACGACGTCACCCCGGCCCGCTGGGCCCGCTTGATCTGCAACTCCAGCCGCGCGAGCTGCTTGGTGTCGGTGGCGACCTGGAGGATGCCCGTGTTCTCGTACTGGGCGTCGATGCCGTTCTGTCGGCAGAACCGGCCGATCTCCAGGATCGACCGGGCGACCGCCCGGTACACCCCGCCCGCCTTCTCCGCCCCGTAATACCAGAGCATCCGGCGCAGCACCTTGCCGGCGGTCATCTGCACGAACCCGGCGTTCATCCCGGACGCGCCGTCGCCTGCGAACTTCGCCTCCACAATCCGCACCGACAGGCCGGGTTCGGCCTGCTTGAGGAAGTGCGCCGCCCACAGCCCGGTGTAGCCCGCGCCGACGATGCACACGTCGCAGGAGGCATCGCCGTCCAGCGGCGGGCCGATGTCGGCTGGTTCTGTGGAATGCCAGTACATCTCTGTGGACAACTGCGCCATGCGGGTCTCTCCTTAACGGGCTGTCGCGGGGGGTGGGCAGGTGCCGGCATCACGCGGAGCGGACGGCCAGCGGGAGACGCTCGAAGGAGCGCAGGCTCCCGTGCTGTCGGCGCAGAGCGGCACCGTCGGCCGCGATGTCACGGAAGCCTGTGGCGAGCGCGGTGAACGTCAGCTCGCCCATCAGCCGGGCCACAGCGGTGCCCAGGCAGTGGTGCAGGCCGCCGCCGAAGCCCAGATGCGGGTTGGGCGTACGGGACAGGTCCAGCTCGGCCGGCCTGTCGAAGACCGACGGGTCGCGGTTCGCCGCGCCGAGCAGCAGCATCACCGACCGACCTGTCCTGATCTTGTGACCGCCGATCTCGATCGGCTCCCGGGCCACCCGGATCGCGTTCTGGATCGGCGAGTCGAACCGGAGGAACTCGTCGACAGCCGACCGGACCAGTGTCGGGTCCCGGCGTAGCCGTTCCAGTTGGTCGGGGTGCTTCAGCAGCGCCACGCAACCGTTGGAGACCAGCCCCATCGTCGTCTCGAACCCGGCATGGAACAGGAAGAGCAGGTTGTCGACGATCGCGGCGACGTCGCCGCGCTCCTCGGGCAGGGCCGCCGCGAACATGCCGGCCAGGGTCGAGTCGCCGGCGGGCGCGTCGCGCAGCAGGGCTGTGACGTACTCGCGTAGCCAGGCGACGGCGGCGTCCACGCCGTCCCGCTCGTCGGGCTGGAGGTTCGCCGCGTCGAAGACCTGTGCCAGGTCGATCACACGGGTCAGCACGCCGTCCCGGTCGGCGTCGGGAATGCCGATCAGCCGGCAGATCACAGTGACCGGCAGCGGCACCGCCAGTTCCGCGACGAGATCGAGGCGGCCGGTGTCGCGGGCCGGGGCGAGCAGTTCCTCGACAAGCGCGGTCACCGCCGGGGTCATCGCCCGGACCCGTGGCGTGCCGAACGCCTGCCCGAGGAACCGGCGGGCGTGTGTGTGCACAGGCGGGTCCTGGGTGAGCACGATGCGGGAGGGGAACTCGGCGGCGGGTCCGTCGCCCAGGGTCAACCGGATGAACTCCCGGGGGAAGTTGCTGGCCAGCCGGCCGTCGCGGAGCAGGGCGTTGACCGCGGCGTGGTCGACCACAAGCCACTGCCCGAACTCACCCCGCACCACTGGGCCCTGTGCGCGCAGCCGCTCGTACTCCGGGTAGGGGTCGTCGGAGCAGGCCAGGTCGACCGCGGCGATCCGGGGCCGCGCGACGGCGTCGGGAAGTGTCACTGCTGCCCGCCGACGCGCTCGGCCCGTCGGGCCCTGTGGTGCTCCCGCATCCGCTGCATGAAGTAGTCGGCGTTGAGCCAGTACAGCTCCAGCCAGATGTTGTCCGGGTCGCGCAGCCACACGCCGTGCCCGGCCTCCAGGAACAACTCCTGCACCCCGCCGTGTTCGACGCCCACCGAGTCGAGATGGGCCACCCAGGTGTGCAGGTCCTCCCGCTCGGGGACGTGGAACGCCAGATGGTGCAGCCCCACCCGGTGCTCGTCGAACGGCTCCTCGACGGGCTGGTCGGCCTGTCCGAGGACGATGGAGGTCAGGGCTCGGGAGTGCAGCAGTGTCCGGAACGTGAACCCCGACTCGACGGGCCGGGCGTCGCGGACGACTGTGAAGCCCAGCGCGCGGCAGTACCACTCGGTGCTGCGGTCGAGGTCCCGGACCGTCAGGTTGATGTGGGTGCCACCGTTGAGCGGGGGTGCGGAGTCGTTGGACACGGAGTTCCTCTCGCAGAAGACGGTCACAGAACGGTGCGCATGACGGCTCCCGCCAGGGGCGCCCTACGCCGGAGCCGGTCCTCGTAGCGGTCCGCGGCGGTGGCCAGCGCGCTCACCGCGCGGACGCCTATGGTCCGCAACGGTTCCGGCTCCCAGCGGCGCGACAGGTGCCCGGTCCAGAACAGCCGGGTCTCGGGGCGCTTCACGTCGGCCACGAGCGCGGCAAGCGTGCGGCCGGCGAGGTTGCTCAGCGCGATTCCCTCGCCGCCGTAGCCGCCGGCGTGACCGAGACCGCTGTCGCGGTCGTACACAACGGCGGGTTCACCGTCACGGTGCATCCCGTACGCACCGCTCCAGCGGTGACTCACGGGCGCGTCGGCCAGGGCGGGGAAGCTCTCGGCGAGGGATTCACGCAGCCGGGCGAAGACCCGGTCGCCGGAGCGGGCGGTCGGGTCCGGCCGGGAACCGGCGTGGTAGCCGGCCCCCCGACCGCCCACAAGCAGCCGGTCGTCGGCGGTGCGCTGGAAGTAGGCGAACTGGTAGCGGGAGTCGGCGACGGTGACCCGGTCCCGCCAGCCGGCCTCGCGCCAGCGCTCCTCCGGCAGTGGCTCGGTGGCCAGCACCCGGGAGATCACCGGCAGCACCCGGCGGACGTGGCCGGAGAGACCCGACGTGTACGCCTCCGTGGTGCACAGCACGCTGCGGGCTCGGATCGTGCCCCGATCGGTGACGACGACGCCGGGCCGCAACCCGGTCACGCGGGTGCCCTCGACGACTGTCACCCCGCGCCGCTCCACGGCCAGCGCGAGCCCGGCGGCGATGGCGGCGGGCTGCACCACCGCGCACTGTGGCGTGAAGCCGCTCAGCAGCGCCCCGGCGATGCCGACCCGCTCGGTGGTCTCGGAGGCCGACAACATCGCCATGTCGGTGATGCCGAGCTTGAGGCGCATGTCCTGCCAGGCGTGCAACCGGGCGACCTGTGGCGGGGTACGGGCGACGTAGAGCGAGCCGTCGCGCCGCCACCCGCAGTCGATGTCCTCGGCGGCGAGGACCCGCTCGATCTCGTCGAGAGTGCGTTGACCCGCCCGGTAGAAGCGCATGGCGTCCATCGGGCCGTAGCGCTGCACGAGGTTGGCCAGCAGAGCGGGCATCTCAGTGGTGCACCAACCGCCGTTGCGCCCGCTGGCCCCGTACGCCACGTGCTCCGCCTCGACCACGAGCACGGAGATCTGCGGTGCCAGTTCCGTCAGGTAGTAGGCGGTCCACAGGCCGCTGAATCCGGCGCCGATCACGACCACATCGGTGTGTACGTCGCCGGACAGGGCCGGCCGCTGGGCGCGCAGGGACACGGGAAGCGTGTCCAGCCACAGGCTCGTCTGTCGCCGAGGCCGGTCGGGGGAGGCCGTCATGCCGCGCCGCCGCTACCGGCTGGCGGTGGCGGTCAGGTCGCCGAGGACCGTCGCGGCCAGGGTCCGCTTGTCGACCTTGCCGACGTTCGTCAACGGCAACGCCTCGACGACCTCGAGCCGGTCCGGCAGTTTGTAGTCGGCCAGGCCCCGGTCTCGCAGCAGCTTGCGCAGCTCGACCAGGCTGGGTGCCGGGCCGTCGGCGACGACCACCGCGCACGTCTTCTCGCCGAGCCGCCGGTCCGGGAACGGGACCACAGCTGCCGCCCGGACCCGCTCGTGGGTCAGCAGGTGCCCCTCGACCTCGTCGGCCATCACCTTCTCCCCACCCCTGTTGATGACGTCCTTGATCCGCCCGGAGATGACCAGGCGGCCCTCGGAGTCGATCCGGGCCAGGTCGCCGGTCCGCAGGAAGCCGTCCGGGGTGAAGACCGTCCGGTTGTGCTCGGGTACGGCGTAGTAGCCGCGCAGCACGCACGGCCCACGCGCCAGCAGCTCGCCGACCTCGCCGGGGGCAACGGGCTCGCCCGCCTCGTCGACGATCAGGAGTTCGTCGTCGGCGCACATCGGGGTGCCCTGGGTGGTCGCCGCGGCCTCGTCGCCGTCGCCGGGGCGGGTGAAGCAGAGCACGCCCTCGGCCATGCCGAACCAGTGGGTGAGCGTGGCGCCCAGGGCCGGGCGGACCGCGCGGGCGAGGTCGGGATGCAGCACCGCACCGCCGACCTCGATGACCAGCTCGGACAGGTCCACGTCGAACATGGCGGAGGTCTCCGCCCACAGCGACAGCACGGCAGGCATGACTGTGGTGAGGGTGACCCGCTCCTGGACCATGAGCGGGAACACCTCGTCCGGGCTGGGGCTCGACGACAGCACCGCCCGGCCGCCGACCCGCAGCGCGCCGAGCACGCCGGGGCAGCCGAGGGCGGCGTTGTGCGCGACAGGCACCGCGGCGAGGTAGGCGTGCCGGTGGTCGAACGACATCGCCTCGGCGGTGGCGCGCAGCTGGAAGGCGTAGTCGTCGTGAGTGCGGGGGATCAGCTTCGGCAGCCCTGTCGTCCCGCCGGAGAGCAGGAAGAACGCCACGTCCTGCGGGTCGGGTCGGGGCATCTCCCGGGCCGGGGCGCGCACGTCCGACCAGGCCAGGAACGGCCCAGGCTCACCGACCACCAGGACGTGCCGCAGTGTGGGGCAGGCGTCGCGTACCTCCTGCGCCACCGCGCGGTTGTCCACTCCGGGCGCCCGGTCGCTTGTCACCAGGGCGACGGCCCCGACGTACTGGGTCAGGTAGGTCAGCTCGGCCCGCCGGTGTGCCGGCAGGGCCAGCACCGGCAGCGCGCCCACGCGGAACAGCGCCACGCATGTGACGAGGAACTCGACGGTGTTGGGCAGTTGGACGACCACGCCGTCGCCGGGGCGTACGCCCAGCTCGACAAGGCCCGCGGCCAGTTCGTCGGCGCGTGCGTCGAGCTCGCCGTACGTGTGCCTGCCGTGCCGGGTGACGACAGCGGTGCGCCCGGGGTCGCGGGCCTCGGCGTCCCAGTCGGCCCAGGGGCGGAGCAGATCGCCGAGCACGTCGCCGCGCCAGTAACCGGCAGCGCGGTATCGGGCGGCGAACTCTGCCGGCCAGGGGGTGAAGCCTTCACGAACAGCCACGGGGCCTCCCGTACGCCGATCACCGGCTGGAGCCGGCCATGGGATATCCGTACGCACGGTATCGACGGCTCAGAAGACACACAAGGGTCTGCGCAAAGACGATGCTTGTATTTCCCAGATACGAGTACTCCACTACCGTGGAACACGAGTGCCGGGACCGAGAGAGGGCAGCCGCGATGCGGGTACGCGTGGACTTTGACAGGTGCGACAGCAACGGCCTCTGCGCGCTCGCCGCGCCGACGGTCTTCGAGGTGCGGGACGACGACTACCTCTATGTGCTTCAGGAAAACCCGCCGCAGGAGCTGTGGCCCGACGTGACGCAGGCCGCCAAGGCCTGTCCGAAGCTCGCCATCACGGTGGAGGACCAGTGACTGCGGACGACCGCGAGCCGGTCATCGTCGCGGCGGTCCGCACTCCCATCGGCAAGCGCGGTGGTGCGCTCGCCGGGCTGAAGGGTGTCGAGCTGCTTCGACACGTGTTGGGTGCGGTCATCGACGCCGCGGGCATCACCCCCGACACCGTGGAGCAGGTGGTGGGCGGGTGCGTCACCCAGGCGGGCGAGCAGAGTCTGAACGTCACCCGCAACGCGTGGCTCAGCACCGGATGGGACCCGGCGGTCGGCTGCACGACCGTGGACGCCTCGTGCGGCTCCGCCCAGCAGGCGAACCACCTCGTCGCCGCGCTGATCGGCAGCGGCGCGATAAGCGTGGGCATCGCCTGCGGGGTGGAGTCGATGAGCCGGGTCCCGATCGGTGTCAATCTCTACAACGGGCCGGGTCACTACAAGACCGCGGACTACCCGTGGGACGACCCGCCGCGGGCGCAGTTCGGCGGCGTCGAGCGGATCGCCGCCCGGCAGGGCCACACACGCGCCGACGTCGACGCGTACGGCGTCCTGTCCCAGGAGCGCGCCGCGGCGGCCTGGGCGGCCGGGCACTTCGACCGTGAGGTGGTAGGCCTCGACGTGCCGGGCGACGACGGCCAGGCCGGGCGTCGCCGGGTCGACAGGGACGAAGGGCTGCGCGAGACCACGCTGGAGGGTCTGGCCAAGCTCACGCCGAACGTGCCCGACGGGGTGCACACCCCAGGCACCACCTCGCAGGTCTCCGACGGCGCGTCGGCGATCCTGTGGATGTCCCGCGGCCAGGCCCGGGCCCTCGGGCTGCGGCCCCGGGCGCGGATGGTCGCCCAGGTGGTCACCGGAGCGGATCCGTACTACCTGCTGGACGGGCCGGTAGCGGCGACCGGCCGGGCGCTCGAGCGCGCCGGTATGACGCTCGCCGACCTCGACCTGGTCGAGGTCAACGAGGCGTTCGCGGGCGTGGTGCTCAACTGGGCGCAGCAGCACGACACCGACCTGGAACGGGTGAACGTCAACGGCGGGGCGATCGCGTTGGGTCACCCCCTCGGCTCCAGCGGCACCCGGCTGCTCGTCACCGCGCTGCACGAGTTGGAGCGTCGGGACGCGCAGACGGCGCTCGTCACGATGTGCTGCGGGGGATCACTTGGCACCGCGACGATCCTGGCCCGGGTGTGACGTGCGGCGCGAGGAGTTCTATCGGGAGGCCCGCGACGACGTCGACGGACCCCTGCACGGCCTGTCCGTCCTGGACGTGACGAAGGTGTGGTCCGGACCGCTGACCACGAGCCTGCTCGGCGACATGGGCGCGGACGTGGTCCGGGTCGAGTTGCCGTACGGCCGCGACGGCGAGGTGCCGCCGGAGATCCCCGGCACGGGCCTGTCGTGGTTCCGCGAGACGGTCAACCGGAACAAGCGCAGTGTGGGGCTGGACCTGCGGCAGCCCGCCGATCGGGAGGCGTTCCTGGGGCTTGTGCGCGACGCGGACCTCGTGGTGGAGAACTACAAGCCCGGCACGCTCGACGCTTGGGGTGTCGGCTACGCCGACTGCCGCCGCGTCCGGCCGGACATCGTGTTCGTGTCGATCACCGGCTGGGGGCAGTACGGCCCGGACATCGACCGGCCGGCGTACGACCCGGTGGTGCAGGCCGCGAGCGGGTGGATGTCGCTCAACGGAGACCCGGCGGGCCGACCGGTCCGGGCGCCGACGTTCCTCGCCGACGAACTGGCCGGCCTGCACGCGGCTGTCGGCGCGCTGGCCGCCCTGGCGCACCGCGACCGCACAGGCGAGGGTCAGCACGTCGACGTGGCGATGCTCGACAGCCTGCTCGCCAGCAGCTGTGGCCTGTTGACGCTTGCCGCGACCGGCGCGCCGTCAGCGCGGTGGGGCAACCAGACCGACTTCGCGGTCCCGTCGAACGTCTACGGCTGTCTCGACGGCGAGGTCTACCTGTCCGTAGCCCTGGACAAGCACTGGCGGGCGCTTGCCGAGACGATCGGCCGCCCGGAGTTGGCCCGCGCGCCCGGCTACGGGCGGGGCGCGCAGCGCCGGCAGAACCGTGTAGCTGTCGACGGCCTGGTGGTCGACTGGTGCCGGGCCCGCACGGTCGGCGAGGTCATGGCGGCGTTCCGCGCCGTGGGCCTGGTGGCCGAGCGGGTGCGCACGCTTACCGAGGTCGCGGCCGATCCGCAGGTGTCGGAGCGGGACATGCTCCAGCCGACGGTGCTGCACAACGGCGCCACCGCGCCACTCACCGGTCCGGCGGTGAAGTTCTCCCGCACACCGACGCGGATCCGTCGTGGCGCGTCGGCCGCCGGCGCGGACAGCTCTGACGTGCTGGGGGACGCCGCTCCGCGCCCCGACGAGCCGTAGGGTCCGGCCAGTGTCTGCATAGTATCTGTGTGTGCTTTACGTGTGTCCTGCTACTTCTATTGATGTCAGGCCCAAGATGCTTCAACATAGGAGTACGAGATACGAGTTCCGGTCGCCGATCGGGGGCACCCGGTGTGGGTGCGACGGACAAAGGAGGCGTCTGTGACCGAGCGACCGCTGGCACTGGTGACCGGCGCCTCACGGGGCATCGGCCGTGCGGTGGCCGTCCGGCTCGCCGAGCAGGGGTACGGGCTCGCGTGCTGCTACAGCAAGCCGAGTGAAGCCGCCGAGAAGACCGAGGCGCAGGTCGCCGCCGCCGGGGTGCCTAGTTACTTCGCCCCCTGCGACGTCGCCGACGACGCGGCGGTGGACGCGTTCATCGCCGAAGCCGAGCGGCGGCTGGGCCCGATCGGCCAGCTGGTCAACAACGCGGGCATCACCCGGGACAGCCCGCTGGTGCTGGCTCGCCGCCCCGACTGGGAGGCGGTCATCGACGTCAACCTCGGCGGCACCTGGAACTTCTGCCGAGCCATGGCCTTCCGCTTCATGAAGCGCCGCGCCGGGGCCATCGTCAACCTCTCCTCGATCGCCGGCATCCACGGCAACGTGGGCCAGACCGCGTACGCGGCAAGTAAGGCGGGCATCATCGGGCTGAGCCGTTCGCTGGCCAAGGAACTCGCCCCCTACGGCGTACGCGTCAACGTGGTCGCTCCCGGTTTCATCGAGACCGACATGACCGACGCGCTGGACGCGAAGGCCCGGGACCGGGCACTGGGCATGATCGGTCTGCGCCGGTTCGGCCGCCCCGAGGACGTCGCGGCGATTGTGGACTTTCTCCTCTCCGACCAGGCCGGCTACGTCACCGGCCAGGTGTTCCAGGTGGACGGGGGGATGACCCTGTGACCGCCGCGACTGTCGCGCCGGCCTGGCGACCCGCTTCCCCCGTCTCCTACGCCGCACCGCTGCGGGCCGTCGACCGACTTCGGGTGGCTCCCCGCGACGGTGGCTGGACGATCACCGCCCGGGTCGCCGTCGATCCCGCCGACCCGAACCTCGCCGGTCACTTCCCCGGCCAGCCGATCTACCCGGGTGTGTTCGTGGTCGAGACCCTGTGCCAGGCGATTACCCAGGCCGTGCCCGGCGCCCCGCGGCTGCGCGCGGTCACCTCGATCCGGTTCCTCGCGGCGCTGCTCGGCGGCGACGAGATGGAGCTCACCCTCGACGTGGATCCGGCGGACCCCGGTGCCCCGACACCGTCCGGCTGGGCGGTGCGCGGCACCGGCCGGCGCAACGACGGCACTGTCACCGCCCGACTGCGCGCCGTCTTCGACACCGGAGCGGGCGCGTGAACGCCGTCGAGATTCGGGCCGTCCTGCCGCAGCGCCACCCGCTGCTGCTCGTCGACCGGGTGACCAGTCTGCAAGCCGGTGACGTCATCGAGACGGTCAAGGCGATCACCGTCACCGAGCCCTGCTACGCCCACCTCGGTGACGACGCCACCGCCGAGGACTACGCCTACCCGGCGTCGCTGCTCATCGAGTCGTTCGGGCAGAGCGCCGCGCTGCTCTGGCTGGCCGGCTCTGCCCCGTCGGACCGGCTCACCGACGACTCCCTGCTGCTCTTCGTGGGCGCACGGGAGTACACAGTCCAGGGCCACGCCTACCCGGGCGATGTCGTCCGGCACGTCGTACGCCTCGAACGCGTCGTCGCCGACACCGCATTCGCCACGGGCGAGAGCTGGGTCGGTGAGCGGTGCATCGCCACCGTCGGCTCGCTCATGGCCGCCCGCCGCCCCCGCGCCGCAGTCGCCGAACCCACGGCCGGCTCGACAGGCGTCGACCGCACCATCCCCGCTAACACCAGTGCCCAAGGAGGCCAACATGTCCGGTGAAAACGAGCGGTACGAGCAGCTCCGGGAGATCATCGCCGAGGTGTTGGAGATCGAGACCGACGAGCTGACCGACACCGGGGACTTCGCCGAGGAATACCAGGCGGACTCGCTGCGCGCCATCGAGATCCTGGCCCGCATCGACAAGGCGTTCAAGGTGGAGATCCCGCAGTCGGAGCTGCCCGAGCTGCGCAACCTCAAGGCCACCTACGAGGCCGTCACCCGGCACGCCGGCTGGCAGGACTGACACCGTGCGGCGCGTGGTCGTGACCGGCCTCGGCCCGGTGTCGAGCATCGGGACGGGGGTGACGGCGTTCGGTGCGGCCCTGCGGGCGGGCCGCTCCGGCATCTCCCAGATCACCAGCTTCGACCCGTCCGGGTTCCCGTACCGCAACGGCGGTGAGGTCCGCGACTTCGACCCCGCCGCCTGGCTGCGCCGGCTACCGCCGGAGCGGTGGGGCCGGTCCAGCCAGTTCGCGGCCGCCGCCGCTCGGCTCGCGGCGGACGACGCCAAACTGGACCTCGACACGGTGGACCGCTCTCGGGCCCATGCCGTGATCGGCACGACAAGCGGCGAGTCCGTCGTCCTGGAGGCGCTCACGGCGCACCTGGTCGAAGCGGGCTTCGACGCGGTGCCACCGCAGCTGATCGAGCAACTGCCCGCGGGGCGGCTGGCGCACGCGGTGAGCGAGGAGCTGGGCCTGCGTGGCGAATCGCTCACCCTCGCCACCGCGTGCTCCGCGAGCAACTACGCCATCGGGTACGCCTACGACCTGCTCGTCACCGGCGAGTCAGACGTGGTGTTCGCCGGTGGCGCCGACTCGGTCTGCCGCTGGGCCCACGCGGGGTTCTACCGGCTGGGCGCCCTCACCGAGACCGCCTGCACGCCGTTCGACAGGGACCGCTCCGGCATCCTCACCGGAGAGGGCGGCGCGGTGCTGGCGTTGGAGACCCGGGAGCACGCCGAGGCACGCGGCGCGTACATCTACGCGGAGGTGCTCGGCTACGGCCTCAACTGCGACGCCAACCATCCGGTGGCCCCGGACCGGGACAGCATCGCCGAGTGCATCCGCATCGCCCACCGCAACGCGGGCGTCACACCGGACCAGGTCGACTACATCTGCGCCCACGGCACCGGCACCCCCGCCAACGACCTGGTCGAGGCACAGGCCGTGCTTGAGGTGTTCGGCTCGAAACCGCCTCCCATCAGCTCGATCAAGTCGATGATCGGGCACACCATGGGCGCTGCCAGCGGGTTCGGCGCCATCGCCTCCACGCTCGCCATCGAACAGGGCTTCCTGCCACCCACCGTCAACTGGTCGCACCCGGACCCGCAGCTGGCCGACATCGACCCGGTGCCGAACGAGGCCAGGCCGGCCACCGTACGGCTCGTGCAGAACAACGGGTTCGCCTTCGGCGGAAACAACGCGATCGTCCTGCTCGGAGCCGCCCAATGACGCCACTGACAATCAACGGCTTCGCGGCGCTGAGCGCCGCCGGTGACCGGCCGGAGGCGCTCGCCCGACGGGTCGCCACCCTCGCCGGTGAGATTCATCCGGGCGAACCCGTCGGTGGCCTCGTCACCGAGCCGCTGCCGCGCGCCGACGGTCACACCGTCAGGGACTTCGACGTGCGTGCCCGGCTCGGGCGGCGCGGCACGAGCTTCTACGACCGGGCCACAGCCCTGGCCGTGGTGGCCTGCGGCGAGGCCCTCAGCGACAGCGGACTGACAGTGGACGACACCAACCGGGCCCGGATCGGCATGGTGTTGGGCACGACCGTCGGCAGCCTGAAGTCCACAAGTGACTACAGCCGCGAGACCCTCGTCCAGGAGAAGCCGTACCTGGTCAACCCGATGCTGTTTCCCAACACGGTGATGAACTGCGCCGCCGGCCAGGCGGCCATCCGACACGGGCTCAAGGGAATCAACGCCACTGTCACCGGTGGATCCCTGGCCTTCTTCCACGCGCTGCGGTACGCCGGCAACGCCATCCGCCGCGGCTATGTCGACACCATGCTCGTCGGCGCGGTGGAGGAGTTCTCGGCGCACCGGGCCTGGGCTTCCGCGCTGGGTCCGGCGGGCGGCGAGGTTCTACCGGGCGAGGGTGTCGCGGTGTTCGTGATCGGTGGCGACACCGACCCGGCCGGGCGTCCTGCGGTCTGTGCCGTGACCACCGGGTACGGCCCGGACGGCACGGCGGAGCAGGCTCTCACCGACTGCGTCGCACGGGCCCTGCACGTCGCCGGAGTCACCCCTGCCGACGTCACGCTCCTGGCCACAAGCGAAACGGCCACCTCCGGCCGCCGCCCGCAGCGCGACGCGGCCCTGCGGGCGCTTGGTGGACGCCGGCCGGCCGAACTCGTGGTCAGCCGGGCGGCGGGGGACTGCGGGGCCGCCACCCCCGCGCTCGCCCTTGTGGCAGCGCTGGGCCTGACCGATGACGGCGACCGGCCATCGTCCGGCCTGACCCTGCTCACGGCCCACGGCACCGACGGCGGCGTCGGCGCCGCCCTGGTCCGGCGGTAGCCCATGGCGACGCTGATCGCGGCGAGCAGCCTGCGTACCTGTCTCGGCGACGGCGCGGGCACCTTCGCCGCGCTGCTGGACGGACGTACCGGAGTTGGCGAGCTGCGGCACCCGCTGACCGGCCGGCTCAACGTGACGGCCGGCTACCAGATCGACGAGCCCGCGCCGGGGGTCGCGCTGCGGGCCGGCACCTGGCTGCGGGAGTGCGTCGCCGAGGCGCTGGCGCGGGCCGCCGTCGACCCCCTGCGGAGCCGGGTCGTGGCGCTCGTCGGCACCGGGCTGCGGGAACTCGCGGCGGTCGAGGACCTGGCGCTCACCGGCACCGCCACCACCCCGTCCCGCCTGCACTTCGGGCCCGCCGTCCGGGACGCCGTGCCCGGCCTGGCGGAGGTGGTGACAATCGCCAACGCGTGCAGCGCGGGCGGGCACGCCCTCGCGCTCGCCCAGGATCTGATCGACACCGGCGAGGCCGACGCGGTAGTCGTCGGCGCCGCCGACACGATGACCGCCTCCATGCTCGCGATGATCGGCAAGGTCGCACCGGAGCCCACCGACCAGATCCGCCCGTTCGACCGGGACCGCACCGGGGTGCTGCTCGGCGAGGGGGCCGCCGCGCTCGTCGTGGTCGGCGAGGACTGGACCGGGCCGGCCGTCGGCCGACTGCTCGCCACCGGGCTTTCCTGCGATGCCGTGCACGAGACCGCCCCCGATGTGGACGGCATCTGCCGGGCGATGAACGACGCCTGGACACGGGCCGGCCGCAGCCCGGAAGAGGCGGACCTGGTGGTTGCCCACGGCACCGGCACGGCCCTTAACGACTCCACGGAGTGCGCCGCGTTGCTGCGGTGCCTGCCCCGGCCCCAAGCGCCCCTGATCACCGCCGTCAAGGGCGCTGTCGGCCACCTGTCGGGCGCCGCAGCCCTCGCCAACCTCGACGTGGCGCTGCGGTGCCTGGCGAGCGGCACGGTGCCGCCCGTCGTCGGGCTGGTGAACCCCCTGCCGGAGGGCGAGGGGCTCACCTTCGTCCGGGACGTCCGCGCCCGCCGGGACCTCACCCTGGCCCAGGTCAACGCCTTCGGCTTCGGCGGCGTCAACGCGGTGACACTTGTGGAGGCGCTGTGACAGGCACGCCGGCCCCGCCGGCCGTCGACGTGGCGCCGGCCCCGGGCGCACGCCGTCGCGCACCGGGATCCACAGCGGTCACCGCCGTGGCCGTCACCTCCTACAGCATCCACCTGCCCGCAGACGACCGCTTCGGTACGACCGTCGCAGGCCTGCCGCGGGTGGACCCCGCCTGTTCTTCCGACAGTGCCAACACGCTGCTGGGCCGGAAAGGGCTGCTGTACAAGGAACCGGCCACCCGGCTCGCGCTGTGCGCCGTGCACCGCGCCCTGGGGCTGCCCGACGGCGTTCGCCCCGACGCCACACTCGATCCCGGCACCGCTGTCGTGGCCGCCAGCAACCTCGGCAACGTCGCCACCGTCGTCGACGTGACCCGTACCGTCGCCCGCGAGGGCAGCCGGGGGGTCAGCCCGATGGCGGCGCCGAACGCGTCAAGCAACGTCATCGCCAGCAGCATCGCGCTGTGGTTCCGGTTCGGTGGCCCGAACCTGATGGTCTGCTCCGGCGAGACCGCGGGCCTGGACGCGCTCGCTCTGGGCGTCCTGCTGCTGCGTGCCCGCCGGGCCGACCGGGTGCTTGTCGTCGGCGCGGAAGCCGACGACGAGACCGCTGTCGCGGTGCGCCGTGGCCCCACCGCCGACGTCGCGGCCCCGCCGCTGCGCGCCGGTGCCGCCTGCGTGGTCCTGGAACCCGTCGCCCGGGCAGCCGCCCCGCTGGCCACCCTGACTGTCGGGCCGACCGTGCGCCGCCGCGACGACGTACCCCCGTGGCCCGCCCGGGTCGTGGTCGGCCCCGGCCACCTCGACCCCGCAGCGGCCTGGGGTGACTGCTACGGCGCCCAGGGGGTGCTCCAGACGGCGCTGGCCGCGCGGCTCGTCGCCGAGGGTGCGGACGGCGTCGCGGTGCTCTGCGGCGGCGACGACGACGGCTGGCGTACCGCAGTGCTCACTCCTGCCGCCACCGGGAGGCAGCCGTGACGCCGCCGATGGTCCGGGAGTTGCGCTCGCCGACGGCCGGTGGACCGCTCGCGGTCTTCGCCCACGGGCTGGAGGACTCCTGGGAGAGTTGGCTGCCGTTGAGCAACGTGCTGCCGCCCGAGTGGTCCCCGGTCGCCCTCGACCTGCCGTGGCGGCCTGGCAACGACTACCAGTGGCGTCGTCGCCCCTCACCGCAGTGGCTGGCCGACGGCCTCGACCAACTGGACCGGCGCCCCGACCTCATCGTGGCCCACTCCTACGGCGGCAACGCTCTGCTCGAACTGCTCTGCGCCCGCGACCAGCGGTTGCCGGGCACCGTCATGCTGGTCTGCCCGCTGTACCGGCCGCCGGACGTCGCCGTGACCTGGCGGGTGTTCGAACGCGCGCGGCGGTCCTTCGAACAGCACATCCACGACTCGCTGCGCAGCCGGCTCGGCGCGCGGTTGCGGGCCATGGACGCGGACGTGGTGGAGCGAATGATCGCCAAGGCCGTCGACCGGGTCGGCCCGTCCGGTTTCCTGGCCGTGTTCGACCAGTTCTGCGCCAGCGCGTCACTGCGGCTGGACCAGGTGACCGCCCGGGTGCTTGTGCTCGCCGGAGGGTCTGATCCGACCCTCTCCCCGGAGGCCGCACGGACCCTCGCCGACGGCATGCCGCACGCGGTGCTGTCGATCGGCGACAGCTACGACCACTTCTGCTACGCCCGCCAGCCGGAGGATGTCGCGGCCCGCCTGCGAGCCTTCGTCGACGTGGCTCCCATCGTCACCGGTCATCCCGAAGGAGTAGCCACGTGACCACCCTCGCCCCCCACGCTCCGACCCCGAGCGTTCTGGTCAGCCGGCCGCGCTACGAAGGCGCCAACATCCGCACCTGGATCGGGTTCAAGCACTTCATGTACCTGGTGGAGGAGGCGGTCCTGCAGTGGCTGCGCGACCAGGGCCACGGGGCCCGCGAACTCTTCCACGAGTACGGCCTCGGCACCGAGATCATCGACTGTTCGGTGCAGTTGCCGGCCGTGCTGGAGGTCGACGACGAGGTCCGCGCGGAGGTCGTCGCCGGCACCGGGAAGCGGCTTCGGGTGCAGTTGTCGGTTAACCGCGGCGGCCAGGACGTCGTGGTGCTGCGGGGACACCTCACTGTCGCCCTGGTGCCCGAGGCCGACGGGCCTGTGCACCGGCCCGCCCCGGCCGCCCTCTCGACCTGGGAGACCCCCGGACTCGACACGGCGACCGGCCTGAGCGCGGAGCTCGCGCTGCCGGCCGGCGCCGACCCCGCCTCCGTGTTGACCCCACAGGGCTCGGCGGCCTACCTGTGGTCCTGGCGGGCGCCGTACTTCTACTGCCACTACTCCGACCGGGTGCAGCACTCCGGTTTCGTGCGCGCCCTGGAGGAGGTCGTCGACAGGTTCCTCGACGACAGGGGCATCTCCGTGGGACGCATGCTTTCCGAACGCGCGTGGATCCCGGTGGTCTCCCGGGCACGGGTACGCCTCGCCGAGCCGGCCCACATGGAGGAGACGGTGCACACCGTCTTCCACGTCGACGACGTGCTGCGGGAGATGATGTTCAGCGGCCGGATGGACTGCTGGGTCAACCGGGGCGACCGGCTGACGCTCGTCGCCACGGCGACGATCCTGCACGGGTACGCGATCAGCCGGGGCCCGGACGCCGGTCAGCTCGCCCGGCTCGACCCCGAGGTGTGCGCGATCCTCACCGGGAGCCGGTCGTGACCCGCGCGCCCGCCCGCCCCCGACTGTTCTTCTCCTTCCGCAGCCCGTACAGCTGGTTGACGATCCGGCGCCTGCGCGCCGCGGTGCCGACGGCGTTCGCGGAGCTGGACTGGTTCCCCTACTGGGATCCGGACGCGCGGACCTCGGAGGCGCTTGAGGCGCGCGGCGCGGAGTTCCACTACGTGCAGATGAGCCGGGCCAAGCACCTCTACCTGCTGATGGACACCAAACGTCTTGTGCAGCGCGAAGACGTGCCGATGGCGTGGCCGATCGACATCGACCCGCACTGGGAGGTGCCGCACCTGGGCTGGCTGGCCGCCCGCCACGCCGGCCGTGCCGAGCCGTTCTACGACGAGGTGGTCGCCGCCCGCTGGGAACGGGGGGAGAACATCTGCGACCCCGAGGTGGTGGCCGGCTGCGCGGAGCGGGCCGGCCTGGATCCGGCCGTGGTCACCGCAGCTGTCGACGACCCGCGGCTGCGGGCGGAGGGGGCGGACTGCCTCGAACGCGCCTACCTCGACGACATCTTCGGGATCCCGTACGTGAAGTGGGGGCGGCACCGGTTCTGGGGGCTGGACCGGCTCGACGGCTTTCTGAGCCTGTGGCGGCCGGACGCGGCTGGTGCCGCCGTCCCCGTCCTGGCTGCCGCCCCGGCCACGACGCGGCTCCCCGACCGGGCGGAGGCAATCGTGGCTTCCGGTGGTTACGACACCGACACGACGGGTGGATGCGGATGATGTTCCCTCCTGACACACCGGCGCTCCGGCAGCGGCGCATGCGGCGACTGGCCGCCACGCTGCGGTTGTTCGCGGAACTCGGCTACGACGAGGGCGCGGGCGGGCACATCACCGTCCGCGACCCGGAGCGGCCCGACTGCTTCTGGATCAACCCGTTCGGCATGTACTTCGGCCACGTGAAGGTCAGCGACCTGCTGCTGGTCGGCGCCGACGGGCAGGTGCTGGGCGGCAAGGGCCGGATCAACCCCGCCGGCTTCGTCATCCACTCGGCGGTGCACGCGGCCCGACCCGACGTCATCTGCGCCGTGCACACCCACTCCCTGTACGGGAGGGCGTTCTCCACACTGGGCCGGCTCCTCGACCCGATCACGCAGGACGCCTGCGCGTTCTACGGCGACCACACCGTCTTCGACGACTACACGGGCGTGGTGCTCGAGGAGGAGGAGGGCAAGCGGATCGCCTCCGCGCTGGGCTCCGGCAAGGCCGCCATCCTCCGCAACCACGGCCTGTTGACCGTCGGCGGGTCGGTGGAGGAGGCGGCCTGGTGGTTCGTCGCCATGGAGCGGTCCTGCCAGGTGCAGCTCACCGCCGAGGCGGCCGGCAAGCCGGTGCTCATCGACCACGAGGACGCCGAACGGACTCGCGACGTGATCGGCTCGCCCGGCATCGGCCGGTTCAACTTCAAGCCGCTCTACGAGGGTGTCCTGCGCCGCCACCCGGACCTGCTGGACTGATGATGCCCCGTCCTCAGGACCCGCCCGTTCTGCTGGCCGCCCGGCTCGCCGAGGCCCCCGACGCGCCGGCGCTCGCCGACGAGGGCGGTGTCCTCACCTGGGCGCAGTTGGTGGAGCGGGTGCACCGGTGGCGGGGGCTGCTCGCCGACGCGGGCGTCACCCCCGGCGACGCGGTGGCGCTGATGCTCGGCAACCGCAGAGAGGCGCTGGAAGCGCTGCTGGCCTGCCTGCACGCTGGCGTCACGGCGGTGCCGGTGAACTGGCACCTCACCGCGCCGGAGGTCGCCTACGTGCTTGCCGACGCCGACGTCCGGCTGCTCGTCGTCGACCCCGCGCGTGCGCTTGTGGGTGCCAAGGCGGCGGCCGAGGCGGGCACGGTCCGGGCGATCGTCACCGGCGACAGCGCCGTACACGCCCTCCCGCCGGCGGAGCCGCTGCTCGCCGCGACCGACGGGCACACCTCCCCCTCCGAGCAGGAGTGCGGGCAGTTGATGATCTACACCTCGGGCACGACAGGCCGACCCAAGGGAGTGCTCAACGGCCTGTTCGTCACTGGAGCGCCGTTCTCCCGGGCCACCCGGCTGCTCGAATACGCAAGCGAGACGCTTGGCGTGCCCGCCGACGGGCGGGTGCTGCTGGTCGGGCCGTGGTACCACTCCGCGCAACTGTTCTTCGCGCTCCTGCCCCTGCTCAACGGCGCGACACTTGTGATCCGGGAGCGGTTCGACCCCGCCGAAGCGCTTGCGACTATCGACGCGGAGCGGATCACCGAGTGCCACCTCGTGCCGACCCAGTTCGTACGCCTGCTGCGCCTCGACCCGGCCGTCCGAGCCGCGTTCTCCGGAACCAGCCTGCGCCGGATCTGGCACGGCGGCGGCGCCTGCCCGCCGGACGTCAAGCACCGCATGATCGAGTGGTGGGGTCCGGTGCTCGTCGAGTACTACGCGGCCACCGAGGGGGGAGTGGTCACCCTCATCGACTCGGCCGACTGGCTCGCCCACCCCGGCAGCGTGGGGCGTGCCGTACCGCCGAACCGGATCCTCGTCGTCGACGACGACGGCCGTGAGCTCGGCCCCCACCAGCAGGGCCGGATCTTCATCCGTCGGCCCGGCCGCGGTTTCCGCTACCACAACGCCGCGGAGAAGACCCGCGCCGCGCACCTCGCGCCCGGCGTCTTCACGTACGGCGAGGTGGGTCACCTCGACGACGACGGCTACCTGTACCTGACCGGCCGCGCCCAGAACATGATCGTTTCCGGCGGCGTGAACGTCTATCCCGCCGAGATCGAGCAGGTGTTGCTGCGGCACCCGGACGTGCGCGACGCCGTCGCGCTCGGCGTCCCCGACGAGGAGTACGGCGAGCGGGTGGCCGCTGTCGTCGAGTGGGAGCCCGGCGGTGGGCAGCGGTCCTGGTCGGCACTCGACGCCCACTGCCGGAGTCACCTCGCCGGGTTCAAGGTGCCTCGCTCCTGGCGGTCGGTCGACGTCGTCCCCCGCGAGCCGACCGGCAAGGTCCGCCTCGACCAGTTGCGCACGCTCTGCGGAGACGACCGATGGGAACGATGAGCGGGATGCCAGCGACGCGAACGACGTCCCTTGCGGACATCGCCCACCCGGCGACCTACGCAGGCGGGGTGCCACACGCCGAGTTCGAAAGGCGTCGCCGCGAGGAACCGGTCGGGTGGGTGCCGGAGCCGGCGCTGTGGCGGCACAGCTCGGCCGGCCGGATACAGCAGCAGGGCTCCGGGTTCTGGGCGGCGACGACCCACGACGCGGTAATGGAGGCGTCCCGGCAGCCGCAGGTGTTCTCCTCCGCGCTGCGCGGGGCGTTCCTGCACGACCCCCGCACCCCCGCGGACCTGGACTTCATGCGGCAGTTGCTCGTGAACATGGACGCACCGCAGCACGTGCGGATCCGCCGCATCGTCAGCTCGGTGTTCACCCCCCGCGCCGTGCGCTCGCTCGGCGACACCGTCACCCGGCACGCCAAGGAAATCGTCGAGGCGGTGCGTCAGCGGGACACGTTCGACGCGGTCACCGACCTGGCGGCGGAACTGCCCCTGCTCGTGCTCGCCGACCTGCTGGGCCTGCCCCGCGGCGACAGGCATCTGCTCTATCGCTGGAGCAACAACCTGGTCGGCTTCGACGACCCGGAGTACGGCGGCGGTGACGTCGAGGTCTACCGGCAGACTTTCGCGGAGGCGTTCCAGTACGCGATGGCAGTGGCCATACGGCGGCGGGCCGCGCCTCGCGACGACCTGATCAGCCTGCTCGCCACCGCGGAGGTCGACGGGCGGCGGATGACCGACCGGGAGTTCTGCCAGTTCTGGTTGCTGCTTGTGGTCGCCGGCAACGAGACGACCCGTCACCTGATCTCCGGCGCCCTGCACCTGCTGCTGAACGACGAAGCGCTACGCCGACGCTGGCTCGGCGCGCCGCTGCCCACAGCCACAGCCGTCGACGAGTTCCTCCGGGTGGTCACCCCGATCATGCAGTTCCGCCGGACCGCCACCCAGGACACGACCCTGGCCGGGACGAGGATCGCCGAGGGCGACAAAGTCGTCATGTTCTACGTCTCCGCCAACCGGGACGCCGCGGTCTTCGCCGACCCCCACCGGGTGGATCTGGAGCGGGAGTCCAACCCGCACCTCAGCTTCGGCGTCGGCCCGCACTTCTGCCTGGGCGCCCACCTGGCGCGGATGGAGATGGCCGCGTTGCTCGACGCCATCAGCCCGCATCTTCCTCGACTTGCCACCACGGGCCCGGTCGTCCGACTGGAGTCCAACTTTGTCAACGGCATCAAGTCGATGCCTGTGGGCTGGACCTGAGACCAGGGCCAGGCCGCTGGAAAGGAGATCGATGTCCCTCAACGAACGGCTTCGGGAGTACAAGGCCCGTCAGGAGTCAGGCGAGGTGCCACCGATCACGCCGGCCCACCTTGAGGTGATCTATCGGGAGGCGAACGCACTGGCCGCCTCGGGCGCCGAAGACCGGGTGCTGAAAGCGGGAGCGCCGTTCCCGTCCTTCGAGATGCCCGATGAGAACGGCGACGTCGTCTCTTCCGCCGACCTGCTGTCCCGGGGGCCGCTCGCTCTCGTGTTCTACCGCGGCGCCTGGTGTGACTACTGCAACTTCGAGCTGGAGGCGCTGGAGGAGGTCTACCCACGGATCAGGGAACTCGGAGCCGACCTGGTGGCCATCTCGCCAGTCACCATGCCCCACCTCCGGGCGGCCATCCGCCGCAACAAGCTCTCGTACCGGATCCTCAGCGACCGGGGCAACGCCTACGCCGAGCGGTTCAACCTGACCTACACGATGAACCAGGACCTGCTCGACGTGTGGGGCAGCTTCGGCATGAACTTCTCGCAGATCAACGGCGACGACAGCAACCGCATGACGATGCCCGGGGTGTTCCTCGCCGACACCGACGGCGTCCTGCGCTTCGCCTCGGCGTACGCGCGCCACTGGGAGCGGACGGAGCCGGCCGACCTGCTCGCCGCCATCGAAGGCCTGGCTCCGGATCGCTCGGCCCGGTCCTGACAAGCGTCGCCTGTCGCGGGGGGGCCCCCCCCCGGGGGGGGCGGCCCCCCCGGGGGGGGGGCGCCCCGCCCCGGGCGCGTGGCCCCGCCGATACGCCGGCCCCCCCAACGGGGGCGCGTGGTGTCGGGCCCCCGCCCCCCCCCCCCCGGCGGCGGCCGCCCCCCCCCCGCCGCCCCCCCCCCCCCCGCGGCGGCCCGCGGGGCCCCCCCCCCCCCCCCCCCAAAACCCCCCCCCCCCCCCACCCCGGGCGGGAGCATCGGGCTGCCGGTGTCGAGCACCCAG